>JANMDK010000288.1:0-14549 GCA_031376265.1 Pseudomonadota bacterium | reverse complement strand
CGCAGCACAGCGCTTGAGCGCTTGAGGCCTGCCCGTCCAAGGCTTCAGCGGCACGCCTTCGATGTCGACGCGCCCGCCGGTTTCGGCGATGTCCGCCTGCAGGCTCTCGAGCATTGCCCGGATATCTACGGCCTTTGGCGGTTCTCCGGTGTCGAGCCCGCGCATGAAATCCAGCGTGTCCCCGACCATCGACTCCAGCTCGGCCAGGTCGCCGACGAACTTGGTACGCAGCACAGGGTCGTCGAGCAACTCCGCGCGCAGGCGCATGCGCGTGACGGGCGTCTTGAGGTCATGCGACATTGCCGCCAGCACCCGGACTCGGTCGTCGATGTAGTGGATCAGGCGCGATTGCATGGTGTTGAACGCACGCGCGGCGCGCACCACTTCCAGCGGCCCGCTCTCGGACAGGGGCGGGCGGTTGATGTTCCTGCCCAACTCGTCGGCGGCATCGGCCAGTGCATTGAGTGGCCGGGTTGCCAGGCGCACCGCGATCAGAGAAACCGCGGTCACGGCAGCCATCAGCACGAGGAGGCTGAGCAGCATGCGGTAAGGCCAGTTCTCGGCCTGCGCCGGTTGCCGCGTGTCGAATGTCGCCAGAGTTCCATCCTGCAGCCGAACCTGGGCGACGAAGGACCATGCCGGACGCGAGAAATACGGCATTCCCGGATGCGACTGCATTTCGAGTTCATCCATGCCGCGCCCGAAGCCCTTTCCCATGCCCTGACCCTTGCGGAACCTCTCGGGACCGCCAGTCGCTCCCGAAGGAGAAGGCCGGCTTTCCGCCAGGACAACCTCTACCGGCCGCGAATCACCCAGGAACCGGCGCAGAAAGGCCGCGAATAGCGCCGTGCGCGCTCGTAGTTCAGCGCTCTGCTCCAAGGGCGGCACGATAAGCTCCTTGTCCAGCCGGATGAGCATGGGCGGGGTGCTCAGCACGCCCGCGATCCGGTCCCGCTCGCCAGGCGCGAGCGACTCGAGCAGGTTGACTATGTCGGCAATCCGCTGCGCCGACTGCATGCCGCTGGATTCCTGCAGCAGCTCGCTGCGATCCCGCATATGGATCGCAAAGCTCAGCAGTTGCGCGGTGACCAGCACGGCGAGCAGAACCAGCACCAGCCGGCCGAAAAGCGAGCGCGGCCACGGTTTCATCGATGCGTGGCGACGACTTCGACCGCCAGCACATAGCCCTGGCTGCGCACGGTCTTGATGATTGCGGGCTCTCTCGCATCCTCGTTCAGGCGATGGCGGAGGCGGCTCACCTGCACGTCGACGGCGCGGTCGAACGGGCTGGCATCGCGCGAGAGCATGAAATCGACGAGCTGGTCGCGGGTGAGCACGCGATTCGGATGCTCGAGAAAAACCCTGAGCAACCTGAACTCGGTGCCGCTCAGCGCGACCACTACCGCGTCGGGCGAGGCGAGGTCGCGCGTCTTCAGATCCAGCGTCCATCCGGCGAAGCGGAACGCAACCACTTCCTCCTGCTCCAGATTCTCCGGCAACGATCGCGCGCGCCGCAATACGCTCTTGATCCGCGCCAGCAGTTCCCTCGGGCTGAACGGCTTGGGCAGATAGTCGTCCGCCCCCATCTCGAGCCCGACGATGCGGTCGGCCTCATCTCCACGCGCGGTCAGCATGATGACCGGCAAATTCGAGCCGATGCGCAAATCGCGGCACAGGCTCAACCCGTCTTCGCCCGGAAGCATGAGATCGAGGATGACGAGGTCGGGGCGTGCGGGTTTCAAGGCCGCCCGCATTTCGCGGCCATTGGCCGCCGTGCTCACCCGGTAGCCCTGCTTCTGCAGGTACTCGCCAAGCAGGCTGCGGATCTCCGCGTCGTCGTCCACTATCAGGATGTGATCTGGCTTGACCATGGCAGGGGATTGTCCGGGCGGAGCAAACGCGGCGCGGGATTTTCGTGTCGCAGTGTAACAACCCGCGGTTTTGCAAACCTGCGATACCAAACAGGCGCTTTGCGACATTGCCGCGTTACACCGGACGGGTTCAATGACTCCTGCCGATCGATCGGCGGAATGAACACCAACCTTACAAGGAATCTGACCATGAAACGCTCGAACAAGATTGCTGCAGTCCTCCTCGCTTCGCTCGGCCTTGGCCTGGCCGGAGCCGGCGCCCACGCCCATTCCGAATCGATGGGTGGAGGAATGGGACACGAAATGAAAGGCGGGATGATGCAGGGCATGCACGGCGGAAAGGGGCATGACGCAATGGCCGGCAAGCAGCTCATGACCCCAGAGGAGCGCACGGCCATGCGCGAAAAAATGCGCAATGCCGCGACGCCCGAGGAACGGCAGAAGCTTGCCGAGGCGAATCATGCCGAAATGGAGAAGCGCGCCAAGGAGAAGGGCGTCACGCTGCCGGAAATACGCGGCCACGGGCACGGCAAGGGTCATAACGCAGAGCAGCACAAGCACTGATTCTCGCAAGGCGCAAAAGCCGATCGGCCCGAAGGTTGGGTGGCCTGGGTTACAGACGGCCGGGCCGATCGGCCGGATGCTCGCGAAATTCACAATCCAGACCCGGAAATCCGTGAGCGACAACGTCAGCGTCACCATCACCCAGAAAGGCAACTACCAGTTTCTGGTTGATTTCGGCGCGGCGATTCCCTCATTGCTGGCCGATGAACCTGCTCCCATGGGCGCGGGCGAAGGACCATCGCCGAACCAGCTCCTGTTGGCGGCGATCACCAACTGCCTGTCGGCCAGCCTGTTTTTCTCTTTGAACAAGTTCAAGCAGGATGCGGGCGGAATCACTACCACCGGCACCGCGCGCATCGGCCGCGATGCGGACAACCGGCTGCGCGTGCAGGGAATCGACGTCACGATCCGCCTCGGAAAAGCCGGCGCCGAACTCGAGCATCTGGATCGCATCCTGTCCCAGTTCGAGGCGTTCTGCACCGTTACCGAGAGCGTGCGCAACGGCATCCCGGTCGCCATCTCAGTGGAGGACGGCACCGGCGCACTGGTAAATCGTCCTGCCGCCTAGGGCTCGCCATGATTGCGACACTGCGAGTCGAGCCTGCCTGAGGCTCGCCAAACATGGCCAATGTGAGACTGGAGTTCAATGTCATAGCAAAGGGCGTGCGGCCTACACCTATGTTCGCTCCCGCACCGACTCGACCCGCCACCGCCAATAGCCTTTCGAATGTCCTTTACCCCGCCACGCTGGATCTGGTTTGCCTTGTCCGGCATCGTCCTGCTGATTGCCTTCGGCTGGGTCGCAACGAAGACCGGGCCACTCGCGCCGATAAAAGTGACCGTGACCAAGGTCGTCAAGGGGGATGTGACGCCCTCCCTGTTTGGCATCGGAACCGTGGAGGCGAGGCGCGCATATCTGATCGGGCCCACCGTCGCCGGCCGGGTCAGGAGTGTGCTGGTCGACGTAGGGGATCGGGTGAAGGTCGGCCAGTTGCTTGCGGAGATGGACCCGGTTGATCTCGACAAACGGGTTGCCGCCTCAGCGGCCTCAGTTGAACGCGGCCGTAGCGCCATTGCGACGGCCCAGGCGCAAGTAACCGACGCCCGGAGTCGGCTGAAACTGGCCGCCAGCGAGGCGGGTCGTTACATCGACCTGGAAAAAAAGAACTTCGTCAGCCACAGCGTGGTGGATGGCAAGCTGCAGCAACAACAGTCGGCGGATGCCCAGGTGGCAGCTTCCGAGGCCACTTTGACGAGTACCCGGCAAGACCTGGTGCGGCTGGAAGCCGAGCGGGAGGGGGCGCGACAGCAACGGGGCAACGTCCGCCTGGAGGCCCCGGTCGACGGGGTAGTGACATTGCGCGATGCAGAACCGGGTTCCACGGTCGTGGCCGGCCAGGCGGTGCTCAAACTGATCGACCCCGCCAGCCTGTGGGTGAGAACGCGCCTGGACCAGAGCCGATCTGCGGGATTGCACGAGGGGCTGGCCGCCGAAATTACGCTGCGTTCCAGACCGCAGGGGTCCGTGGCCGGCAAGGTGGCACGGCTGGAACCCGTTAGCGACAGCGTCACCGAAGAACGCGTCGCCCAGGTGATGTTCGAGAGCCTGCCGCCCGGCGTGTCGACCGGCGAAATGGCCGAGGTCATCGTTCGCCTGCCCACGGTGCGCGATGCATTACTGATTCCCAACGCGGCGTTGCGCCAGCGCGGCGCCCTGTCGGGCGTGTGGCTGCATGACGATGGCAAACTGCGCTTCGTCAGCGTCAGGACGGGTGCGGAAGGCCAGGACGGTATGGTGCAGGTAGTCGAGGGGCTGAAGGCGGGCGACGAGGTGGTGGTGCACAGCAAGCGCGAACTGGAAGAGGGCAGCCGCATCAAAGTCGTGCCTTCCCTCGTCGAAACGCCGAAGTGATCAGCCTGGCCGGCCGCGACATCCTCCATGCGTGGGGCAAATTTGCCCTCACGGGCGCGGGACTGGGGTTGCTGATCGGCGTCACGCTCACCTTCGCCGGGGTTTACCGCGGCATGGTGGACGACGCCAAGGTCCTGCTCAGCAACAGCGGCGCCGACCTCTGGGTGGTGCAGAAGGACACTCAGGGTCCTTACGCGGAGTCCTCCAGTATTCGCGACGACGTCTATCGCGGCATCCTCGGACTGAGCGGGGTGGCGCAGGCGGCGAATGTCAGCTACCTGACCATGCAGGTGCGCGGCGGCGGTGGCGACGTGCGCGCCATGGTGGTCGGCTTCGAATCCGGCCAGCCCGGTGAGCCCGGTTACCTGGTGGCGGGGCGCCGGATCACCCGCAGTCACTACGAAGCCGTTGCCGATGTGAAGACCGGCTTCGTGCTCGGCGAGCGTATCCACATCCGCCGACACGAATACACCGTGGTGGGACTGACCCGGCGCATGGTGTCCTCCGGCGGGGACCCGATGGTATTCATTCCGCTAAAGGACGCGCAGGAGGCGCAGTTCCTGAAGGACAACGATGCCATCGTGAGCGAGCGCGAGCGCACTGCCGCCAACCCTGCCCTCAATCGGCCCGGCGTACCCGGTTTGCTGGAAGCCGTCACGGACTCCCAGACCAGCAGCCACAACGTCAACGCCGTGCTGGTGCGCATGGCCGAAGGCCACTCGCCCGAGGTGCTGGTAGAGACCATCCGGCGTTGGAAACACCTGCAGGCGTACTCGCGCGCAGAGATGGAAGAACTCCTGGTCGCCAAGCTGATCGCCACCGCAGCGAAGCAGATCGGCATGTTCCTCGTGATCCTGGCCGTGGTCAGCGCGGCCATCGTCGCCTTCATCATTTACACCATGACGCTGGGCAAGATCCGCGAGATCGCGGTGCTCAAGTTGATCGGCACCCACGACCGGACCATCGCCAGCATGATCCTGCAGCAGTCACTGGGGCTGGGGGTGATCGGCTTTGTCGTCGGCAAGCTGTCGGCCAGCGTGTGGGCCCCGCTGTTTCCGAAGTACGTGCTGCTCGAGACGTGGGATGCCGTGATCGGATTCTTCCTCGTCATGATCGTTTGCGCATTGGCCAGCACGCTGGCGATCCGCGCTGCGCTCAAGGTCGATCCGGCTGCGGCGATCGGATGAGATGGCTGCCAGCACTCCCACCGGCGCCGGCATCCTGATCGAAGGGCTGAGCAAACGCTACGGCGAAGGCGCGGCCGCCGTCGACGCGCTGAAGGACGTCAACATGAGCGTGGCCCCCGGCGAAGTCGTCGGTTTGATCGGCCCGAGCGGGTCGGGAAAAAGCACCCTGCTGAAGTGCCTGGGCGCCATCACCACGCCAACGCGCGGCCGCATGACGCTGGGGGGAGAGGTGATCTTCGACCAGGGCTGGAAGATCTCCGATCTCACCGCGCTGCGCCGTGACCGGATCGGCTTCGTCTTCCAGGCGCCGTACCTGATCCCGTTCCTCGACGTGACCGATAACGTCGCCCTGCTCCCGATGATGGCGGGACAGCCCGACGCACAGGCGCGGACGCGTGCACTGGAGTTGCTGCAGGCGCTCGAAGTCGCACATCGCGCCAACGCGTGGCCGTCGGAGCTCTCCGGTGGGGAGCAGCAGCGCGTGTCGATCGCACGTGCCCTGGCCAACAAGCCGCCGGTGATCCTGGCCGATGAGCCCACCGCTCCGCTGGACAGCGAGCGGGCGCTCGCGGTAATGCGCATCCTCAACCAAATGGCGACGCAGTACCAGACCGCGATCATCGTCGTCACTCACGACGAGAAGATCATCCCCACGTTCAAGCGCCTCTACAACATCCGCGATGGAAGCACCGTCGAAGAGGCCGGGGCGGCGAGCGTGCTTCGGTAGATCGATCGAGGCCGGCCCCAATCTCATCGAACGCGAAGGATCCTGAGCCATGTGCGAACTTTTTTCGATGTCCAGCCTGCGTACGACCCGGCTGACGTTCTCGTTGGAAACGCTGGCCGCGCATGGCGCAGGCACCGGCAGGTATCGCGACGGATGGGGCACCGCCTTCTACCAGGGCCATGACGTGGCGTTGTATCGCGAGCCGGCCGCAGCCGGCGATAGCGCGCTGGTGCGATTCCTGGAGGGGCAGGGCCCCGACACCACGCTTGCCATCTCGCACATCCGGCACGCCACCCTTGGCGCGATCTCGCTTGCCAATACGCAGCCCTTCGCTCGTAATGTGGCAGGCCGCATGCATGTGTTTGCCCATAACGGCCACCTGCCGGGAATCGAAGGCTCCGGAACCGTTACGTTCGATCGCTTCCGGCCCGTCGGTGATACCGATTCCGAGCACGCCTTCTGCGCGCTCCTCGAGCGCATGGAAGGGCTCTGGAGGTCTGCGCAGGGAGTGCCGTCGCTGGACGCACGACTTGCGATCGTGGCGCGGTTCGCGGCCGATCTGCGCACGCTTGGGCCCGCCAACTTTCTCTACGCGGATGGCGAGACCCTGTTCGCGCACGGCCATCGCCGCCTGCGGCCCGACACCGGGATCATCAGCCCGCCGGGCCTTTTCCTCCACTCGTGCGAGTGCGTGGACCCGGGCGAGCCCGTACAAGCAACCGGCGTGTCGGTCGCCGCGGGCTTTCAGGAAATGACGATGATCGCCACCGTGCCCCTCAGCCATGAAGCCTGGCGACCGCTGGCCGACGGGGAGATTGTCGCTGTCTCCGCAGGCGAGGTGGTCGGAGGGGCACTGCCGTGAAGATCCCGCCCACGATCCAGGTCAAATTTCGCGCCAGCGAACTGCCACCGTCCCAGGGCGAACGTCACGGCCCACCTGAAGATCCCGCTAAACGCGCTGTAACGCGCGGCTGGGGACGAACCTCCAACGAAGACGGTCAGCGTCAGTGCTTGTGGGCGCCGGGCGGTTTCTCGCCCGCGTACCCGCGGGCTTCGTCGTAGAGATCCACCTGCGCCGAGGTGAGCAACGCCTTCGTTTCCAGATGCGCTTCGAGGTGGGCAAGTCGAAACTCGGCGTGCATTCCACCGGCTTCGCGCACGCGCATCGCAAGTACGGAGGCATCGATCGCCCCTTGCGCGAACGCATGGTCGAGCGCGCGCTCGGCTTCGACAACGCGCTTGCCGGCAGCCGCGGCGCGCGCCTGCATGCCGGCGTGGATCGCTCGCGTGCGCTCTTCCTGCGCAGGGCTCAATCCGAGGCGATCCTTCAGTTCGAGAACATGGGCCGGACCGGGGTGCCGGCTCAGCTCGGCCGGCCGGGCCGTGCCCATCCCGCGGCCGGCGAGCAGGTCATCGACTTCCTGCGCCGAGAGCGACTTGACCGCCCGTTCCTGCTGGCCGGCGTACGGCAGGTGCTGCGCGAAAGCGAGCCCGGGCAGGCTGAGTAGCGCGACGGCGAGCAACGAGAGGCGGGCCGCTTTCATTTCTGCGCTTCTATCTTCGTCACCGTAAATCCACCACCGGACTTGTCGGCAGCGAACCGCACTTTGTCGCCTGCCTTGAAGTTTTCCAGCATTGCCGGGTCGGCCACCTGGAAGACCATCGTCATCGCCGGCATGTCGAGATTTGCGATCGGGCCGTGCTTGAGGGTGATCTTCTTCGCCTCCTTGTCGATCTTGCGGATTTCGGCATCGGTCATCGGCGCGGCCTGCGCGACGACGGCCGATTGCGGATTCGCGTGGTGCGCGTCGTTTGCGAGCGCGGGTTGCGCGAACACTGCAGCGATACAAATCGATACATATGAAACGACTTTCATTACATCTCCTTGGAATTGCCTTCTGGTTGACTGGTTGGACGCGTAGTCCGGAGCATCGTTCATTCGACCACCACCTTTCCGATCATCCCGGCCTCGAAGTGGCCAGGAATCAGGCAGCCGTAGTAGAACGTGCCGGCCTTGGTGAACCGCCACCCCATTTCGCCGGTCTTGCCCGGCGCGACGTGCGCCATGTGCGGTTCGTCGTGCTCCATGCCCGGATGCTTCTTCATGAGCTCCGCGTGCTTCTTCAGTTCGTCCATCGTGCCGAGCACCAGTTCGTGCATGACCTTGCCCTTGTTCGTGATTGCGAAGCGAACGGTCTCGCCTCGCTTCACCCGGACCTCGGAGGGCGTGTAGCGCATGGTGTCGGCCATCTCTATGCGCATCGTGCGGGCCGCTTTCCTGGGATCGGCGGCCACGCCGAACGGCATCTGCTCTGCCTTCGAGTAATCGATCTTCGCCGCCGGTGCCTGCTTGTCTCCATGCGCATGGACGCCGCCATGGAGCAGCAGCAGGGCCGCAGCTAATGGCAGCATATTGGCTGAATAGCTAGTAACCACGCGGGGTTTGGTCAAAAAGTGGCAGTATTGGTCAATGCGCATGGCCGCCTCCGGTCTTGGGTTTCTGGACTCTGACTTCGCCGGCCGCGGGCTTGCCCTGCGCCGGCATCGACTGGCCGCCTTCGGATTTGAAGCGCGCGGGTTCGGCTGTCGGTCCGGTCCATTCATGGGCCACCGTCCCCTCGGGGTGCTTGAACCAGCCCGGATCGGTGTAGTCGCCTCGCTTCTGGTCGCGCCGCACTTTCACCACGCTGAACATCCCGCCCATCTCCACCGACCCGAACGGGCCGGCGCCGGTCATCATCGGCAGAGTGTTGTCCGGCAGCGGCATCTCCATTTCGGCCATGTCCGCCATGCCGCGCTTGCCCATCACCATGTAGTCCGGGATCAGCCGCGTGATCTGGCGCGCCACACCCCGGTGCTCCACGCCAATGAGGGTGGGCACGTCGTGGCCCATTGCGTTCATGGTGTGGTGCGATTTGTGGCAATGGAAAGCCCAGTCGCCTTCCTCGTCGGCAAGGAACTCGAGCTGGCGCATCTGTCCCACGGCGATGTCTTCCGTGATCTCGTACTGCCGGCTGGTCTTCGGCGTGGGTCCCCCGTCGGTTCCGGTGACCAGGAATTCGTGACCATGCAGGTGGATCGGATGGTTGGTCATCGTCAGGTTGCCGATGCGGATGCGGACCTTGTCGTTCTTGCGCACGATCAGCGGGTCGATGCCGGGGAAAGCCCGGCTGTTCCAGGTCCACAGATTGAATTCGAGCATCGTCATGATCTTCGGCGTGTAGCTGCCCGGATCGATGTCGTAGGCGTTCAGCAGGAAACAGAAATCGCGGTCCACGGGATCGATCAGCGGATGTTTGCCTTTGGGATGGGTCACCCAGAAACCCATCATGCCCATGGCCATCTGCGTCATCTCGTCGGCATGCGGGTGATACATGAACGTACCCGGCCGCCGTGCGACGAATTCGTAGACGAAGGTCTTGCCCACGCCGATTGCAGGCTGGTTCAGCCCGGCCACGCCGTCCATGCCGTTGGGGAGGCGCTGTCCGTGCCAATGGATGCTCGTGTGCTCCGGCAGCCGGTTGGTGACGAAGAGACGCACGCGGTCGCCTTCAACCACTTCGATCGTCGGACCGGGCGACTGACCGTTGTAGCCCCACAAATGGGCCTTCATGCCTGGGGCGATTTCGCGCACGACCGGCTCCGCCACAAGATGAAACTCCTTCACTCCGGCGTTCATGCGCCACGGCAGCGTCCAGCCGTTGAGCGTGACCACCGGGTTGTAGGGCTGGCCGCTGTTGGGCACGAGCGGCGGCTGGGTCGATGCTTTGTCGGTGCTCACGACTTCGGGCAATGCGGCGAGCGTTGCCCGGCTCACCGCGGCCGCGGCCAGCGTGGAGCCGGCCAGCGCAGCGCCGCGCAGGAAACTTCTTCTGGAATTCATTTCGTAAATCCTCAGTGTCCGGCGCCGGCTTGGGCGCTGGAGGTCGATTTATTGGGGGCGGCGCTCATGTTCGGTTTGCCGATAAGCGACATCTGCAGGTCGGCTTCCGCCACCCAGAAGTCCCGCAAGGCTTCGATGGCGCTGTTCACGCTGGCGATCTGCGAGCGTGCGTCGGCCAGCAGTTCGAAGACACCGATCAGCATGCCGTTGTAGCGCAGCAGGTTTTCGTCGGCAATGCGCCTCCTGATCGGCACGACCTCCTCGCGATAGTGGCGCGCGATGTCCCAGGTGACCCGGTAGTTCGCGTAGGTCTCGCGCACTTCGGAGCGCGCGTTGATCGCGGCTACGGCCGCGCGATCGACCGCCTGCATGTAGATCGACTCGGCCTTTGCAACGCGGGCGGTGCCCCAGTCGAAGATCGGCAGCTCGAAGGAAATCTCGTAGCCCTTCTTCCATGGGCTCGAGCGCACGCCCTCGAGCACGCGTGCGGGACCGAACTCCAGGGCATTGATGAAGCGGGTGGTCCTCGTCAGTCCGAGATTCTTCGCCAGCGCCTCGGCGTCCAGCCTCACCGCCTGCAGGTCGATGCGCTCGCGCATCGCGCGCGCCTCGATCTCCGGCAAGTCCTCTGCGACCTTCGGCAGGTCGGGCAGGCGCTCGGGGAGGTTCAAGCGCGCCTGGCCGCCCCACACACCGAGCATGCGCACGAGTCGCTCATGCGAGGCGGTGCGCGCCTGCTCGGCCCGCGCGACGTTGAGCGCGGCATCGGCGTAGAAGCCTTGCTCGCGCGCCTGCTCGAGCTTGCCCCAGTTGCCCGCTCGTATCATGCGCCGCGCGAGTTCGGCGCTCGCATCGGCGACGTCCTTTACCTGCCTCGTATAGCGAACGGATTCCTCGGCGGCCAGCGCCATGTAGTAGGCCTTGCGCGTTTCCGAGGCCAGACGCAGTACTTCGAGCGTAACGCTGCGCTTCACTCGCTCGAAGTTGCGAGCCTCGAATTCTGAAGCCAGCGGCATCGTGATCAAGGAGAACACGTTGAACGTCAGCGCCTGCTCGATCTTGTACTCGCGGCCGCCGGCATCGGGGTGCGACGCGCGGAGCATCGAAAAGTGGGGGTTCGGCAGCCGTCCGGCCTGTACGAGGCTGGCCTCGCTGATGCCGAGCTCGGCGAACTCCGCCTGCAGGCCGCGGTTGTTCAGCAGCGCAACCTGAACCGCGTCGTCTGCCGAGAGGGGTTTTGCCAGCAGTTCGGCGATGCGCTTTTCAACGCTGTCGCGCTGGTCGCCTGTTTTGGCCCACACGACATCCTTGCCCGTGCGCTCCTTGACTGCACGCTCGACCGCGCCGAAGCCGCCGTCCTGGCTGAAGGTCGCGCAGCCGGCGAGGACGAACGAAGCCGAGGCGAGAACCGCAACACGCGCCCTCATGGCTTTTTCCCGGGCATCGTGTGGCCTTCATGCCCGCCCTTTTGGCTCGGAGCCGGGAGGGGCTTCGGCGCGGGGGCGCCCGGTGCCTTCGATGGCGAATCGGCTTCCTGCACTTCGCGCGCGTATTCGCGCCAGCCCCCAATGCGGCCGACTTCGTCGTTGGCGGCGCGCCAGTTACCAACGGCTTCGTCTCCAAGGGGACGATAGTCCGCGAATGGGGATCGATACGCGGCAGCCGGAACCCGCGCTGTGGGATCGGCGGGATCGGGTCGTGGTTGGGCGCCCGCGTGCGGAACCCACAACATAAATTCGGCCACAGCGACGAAAGCCGCCATGAGTGTTCGATTCGGACGCATGTCCAGACTCCCTGCATTGGTTAGAGAATCGCGCGCGCAAGCGCACGCAGGAATCGCGCGCGCGAGCGCACGCAGACTGCGGCTCAGCGAGCCGCGCTACGAATCAGAGGGACTGGGCCAGGGGCGGTCGCTCGAGCTGCGCGGGCACGATGCCCGTGAAATGCGGCTCGATGAAGGCAATGCGACTCGCTCCGATCGGAGCGAAGGAGAAAAATGACCAGGCCGTCGGAGTGACCGCGGCACCCATGCAGCACGCGGCGCAGGCGCTGCAGGTCGAAACGGCGTGCCCTTCTCCGGACGATGAAGTTGCGGCCGAAACGTCGTCCATTGCGGGCATGTGATGTCCGGCGGGCTCCGAAGAATCGGCATGGACATGGTCATGACCCGCATGCTGATCCGCGGACGTCGACTCTGCATCGTGCTGGCCCGGCGCGCAATGCCACATGGCCACCGCTGCCATGCCGCGCAACGGCAGGGCAGCCAGAGCAAGGACCAGAAACAACATTTTCAGGGCGCGGGTCACGATCCAATCCTATCACGAGTCGGAATGCGCTTCGAAGCGACAAAAGCGCCTCGATTGACCCTTGGTCATCGCAGTTGCTTTCGAATCACGGCGACAGCCAAGCATGAGAAGGAACGGGATGTTGCGATTCATGGCGTGAAGCCAGCCTTGAAGCGCAAGAGCAGCGCCCGCGCGGCGGCCTTGGCCGCATTGATTGCGCGCCACGCGGCCGAGGCGCGCACCTGCGCGATCACCGTGCTCTTCCATGCCGACCATCGCGCGTAGACGGCCGCGAACCAGGGCATGCGCATCAACGCGGGCTGCGTCAACGCAAAGAGGCGGGCGGTCGCGGCAGTGCCCGCAATCTTGGCCGCAACGACGAAAGCCACGCCATACAAGCCGTGCCCGTTCGCAATCAGCCAGAGCGCGAAGAGCTTGACCGGCAGCAGCGCGAGTGCCGGAAGCGCGAACGCGGCCAGCGCGGCCTTGGGCGACAGCGAGGCGATCCATCGCTCGAAGGCGGCGACTGCCGGCAGTCGCGCGAGCCTGGCCAGCGCCCGGCCAAGCGGCTCCCAGCCCCATTCCTCGAACAGGATGACGAGAGCCACCGCCCAATGGAAGAGTGCCTTGAGTCCCCGGCGCAGCATGGCGGCATTATCCCACTGCGATCGAACGGGCTGGGATAGACGCGTAACTCGCGTTGCTGTACATCTGCGGCCTCACTGTGACGGGGAGGTCGCATGATTCGTTTTACATTGGTAATCCTTGCATTCCTTTCAGCCCTGCCGGCGCTCGCGCAGGCGCCAAATCGGGCGGCGCTGCAGATGCTCTTCGTGATCGACGGGCTGCGGCCGGACAGCATCAACGCCACCGACACGCCGAACCTCTTTCGCCTGCGCAGCGAAGGCGTGAATTTCGAGAACAGTCACGCGGTCTTTCCCACGGTCACGCGGGTGAACTCGTCGAGCATTTCCACCGGCATGCAGCCGGGACGCCACGGTATCCTCGGCAACCAGATCTACATCCCCTCGGTCGACGCGGACAAGGCTTTCCCGAACGACAACTACCAGCCGTTGCTCAGGATGGACGCGGTCTCGCCGGGCAATATCGTGCTTGCGCCGTCGATCGCGGAAATGGCTGCCGAAAGCGGTCATCGCTACGCGGCCGTGAGCTCGGGCTCGACCGGCAGCGCCTTGTTGATGGCGCCTCGCGCACCGCGCGGCAGCGGAATTGTCATCAACGGGGATTTCCAGGTCGACGGGCAGCCCGGCTGGCCTGCGGCGATCGCCGCCGAGGTCGCCAGGCGCTTTGGCCGCCCGGCCAAGAAGGGCGGCGCCGAGGACCACTACGACGCGCAGGTCGACTGGGCATTCCGCGTGTTGCGCGAATACGTATTGCCGGAGCTCAAGCCCGACGTCGTCTACAACTGGGTGACCGAGCCCGACCATATCCAGCATGCTTTCGGTGCCGGCGCGCCGCAGTCGGTCAATTCGATCCGCAACGCCGACCGCAACATCGGGCTGGTGCTGGAGACGCTGGCCAAGCTCGGGATTGCGGACCGCACCAACCTCATGGTGGTTTCCGATCACGGCTTCGGCCAGACCGTCTACGGCGTCAACGTCCGGCAGGAATTCGCCGGCGGCGGGTTCAAGCCGGAGGACGCGGTGATCGCCTCGTCTGGCCAAGCCGTGGCCGTGCACGTCAGGGATCGCAACCCGGCACTAATCCGCTCTTATGTGGAATACCTTCAGAAGCAGGCCTGGATCGGCGTGGTGTTCACGGCGCGCGGCTCGTCCGGCCGCGAGCACGAGGGCGCAGTGCCGGGGACCTTTGCGCTCGAATACGCGCATCTAGGCGGCGGCGAACGCGCGCCGGACATCCTTTTCACATTTCCGTGGTCGTCGGCACGCAACCGCCACGGGGTGCAGGGCACCGACTACGTGATGCTTACGGGGGGCGAAACCGGGCCAATGGACACCGCCACCGCCCAGCACGGCAGCATGAGCCCATGGACCGTGCGCAACACCATGCTGGCATGGGGGCCGGGCTTCAAGCGAGGCGCCAGGGTGCGCACGCCCAGCTCGAACGTCGACGTGACGCCGACGATGCTGCACCTGCTC
>JANMDK010000242.1:0-25100 GCA_031376265.1 Pseudomonadota bacterium | reverse complement strand
CGCTGTCGTTGTCGGTCTCGTTGCTCTTTCTGATCGCTCCTTTGTCCGAACGGCGCTCGGCGTGGCTGGCAAGGAACTCCCGAAAGCGCTTCGCTTCCGTTTGCAGGCGCTCAATGCGCTCGGCGTTACGCGTCTGATCCTCCTCCGGCTCGCCGCGCTCGTCGCGGCCGCGGTGCGCCTTGAGCAATTTCGCTACCGCCGCTTCCATCCGCTCGGCCTCGTGCGCAAGCTCGGCATGCGTGCCGCTTCTGCGCTTGTCGGCGTTGCTCGGCAGCTTCACTCCGTCGATGGCGAACATCTGCCGGCCGATGAGCCCCTGCCGGTCGCAGATCAGCAGCACCTGGGTGAAGATCGCCGAGACCTCGTCGCCCAGTTCCCGGATGAACGTGGCGATCGTCGTGAACTGCGGGGCGCTGTCACCCGAGATCGCCATGAACAGAACGTTCTCCCGGCAGACCCGCTCAATTGCCCGGCTGCTCACGATGCCGCGGCTGTAGGCAAGCAGAACGATCTTGAGCATCACCGCAGGGTCGTAGGCCGGGGCGCCGGTCTCGTCATTGCAGTAGCGCTTGGCGATGCCTGACAGATCGACTTCGTTGTCGATCAGGTAGTCCAGTGCGTACTCGAAGCTGCCCGCCAGCATCTGCGCATCGAGCGAGATCGGCAGGAACCTCGGGCTTCGATCCACGATCTTGTAACGCGCCATCTTTCTTCTCCCTTCGAATCGCTATCTTTGAATAACGATTGAAGGCCAATTCCGACGACGCGATTCAGGACTTTTTATACAGCCTCAACGTCCGGCTTCAGGCGCGCGCCGCTCGCGGCGCGTCACTCTGCAAGCCGTTGTTCGGTGGCACGCGCGCTTGAACTGCGCCGAACGAAGGTCCGCAAGCGGCCAATGGCGGTCACTCGCGGATCGGCTATTCGATTAACCGGCCGGCGCGAACCAGTACAGCCTGCGGGATCTTCACTCCCAGCGCGCGCGCCGTCTTGAGGTTGAGGACCAGTTCGACGACCGTCGGCAGTTCCACCGGTATCGTTGCCGGGTCGGCCCCCTTCGCGACCCGGTCGAAGTGGTTGGCGACGCGGCGCCACGCCTCGCGCAGGTTCGGGCCATAGCTGACCAGCCCTCCGGCATCCGCATAGTTATACCAGCCGGATACCACCGGCAGCTTGTGCTGCAGCGCGAACGCCGCGATGCGCGGGGCGCCCGAAAGCGTGATCGGGTCCGGAAACAGCACCAGCCCGTTGACGCCCTCGGCCTGCGCCGCGAGAAGCCCCACATCGAGCTCCTGCGGAGTGGTCAGCGGATAGTAGGCGATGCTGATGCCGAGCTGTTTGGCCGCGGCGACCGAGACCTCGCGTTCCCGAGACACGCCGGGATGCGCGGACATCGCGAAGACGGCCAGGCGTTTTATGGAAGGCACCAGTTCCTTGAGGATCTCGATGCGCTTGCCCACCAGTTCGAATCCAAGGAGCTGCACGCCGGTGATGTTTACGCCCGGACGGGCCAGGCTCTTCACCAGGCCGGCTTCCACCATGTCGCCGCTGTAGATCGCGATGATCGGGATCGTCTTGGTCAAATCCGAGAACGCGTGGACCGCGGCGTGCTGGGCAAAGATGATGTCGGGCTTCTTTGCGATCGCCTCGACAGCCAGCTGGCGGGTGCGTTCCCGGGAGAACTCCCCATAACTGATGTCGATAGTGAAGTTGCGCCCCTCGATATATCCCAACGCCTTCAATTCCTCGCGAAAGGTTGCCAAAGGTAGCGCGACCGATTTTTCGGAGTTGCCGGTCACCGACACAACGCGTAGAACGCGCGTCTGGCCGTGGGCCGGATTCGGCATCGTCCCGGGTGAGGCAAGCAGGGTAGCGAGCAGTGCTCGAATTGCGTCACGCCGGTTCATACGATCTCCATATGGTTGCCCCGACAACGCGTAGGCACCGGGATCGGCGGGCAGAGAGCACCGTGCAACCCTAGTCGGAGGTCAGTCTACGCCGTGACCGACAGCTATGGGTCGCAAGCAGTCGTCGGCGTTGGCTTCACGCGCAATACGCAAACCGAGTGCCGTCATGTCATCCGCACTGACGGGCTCGCCAACGTGCCACCGAACGTGGAAGCTAAGGGGCGCTCGGCTTTATTGAGCGTCCCGCTTTAGCGACGGGTTAGAAGGCGTACGCGCGAAAAGTAACCAGCGGAGCACTGCCCCGATGAATGAAGCTGCAACGAGCCAGCAAGCTGACTGAAGAGTGAGGACTAAGGGCCACCATCCGCCATCAGGACCCGCGCTGAACACAACAAAGTTATACAACACAATACCCACAACGCCAGTGGTGAGTGTTATCCCGAAGCCCCGATTGAATAGTGCGGCTCTTTGACGCACATCAGAGTTTCTTTGAAAAGCAAATGCACAAACTACGGCGCCAAGACCGACCGCCCAGGCAAATATAAGAGTAAGAATTAGGCTCATCAGGGCAGCGCCTTCTAACGTCATGGTCAACGGCAGGCGCGCGCGGTGTTTCGGAAGAAACTCAAGCCCGCATTCGCCTTTCCGTTGCACCTAAAGTTATGCGGCATTTTATCGCGCACGGCATTGGCCTCTGTTTGTCTGCTTACGCAAAGCCGGTATCCAGCGCTTCGTATGAGCCGGCGAGAGGCGCGTCAGTTCTCCATACTCAGTACGGATATCTACACTTTAGTTCTTACGGCGCCAGAGACGCTGCGTATGCCGCGAGATTTAGCATATCTTCGACGGTGAGTTTTTCGACCGTGGGCTTCATGAGGGCTGCTCCCGTTCCAGCGCGAGTGCCATGCTTGAAATCGTAGAGTTGGCGGAAGGTATAGCTCGGCGAGCGCCCTGCAATTCCGGGTATCGGCCCCAGCCCTTTCAGGTCGGGCCCGTGGCAAATGCCACATTGCACTGTCTTACCACCACCATCGGCGACGAGCGCCTGACCTTTCTGTACGCTGCCTACTGGAACGTACGCCGTGAAACGCGCGCGCGTATCCCTGCTCACAAATTGTTCTAGATCGTCGGGCACTTCAATAATTCGTTGCCCAATGGGCTCCGTTTCTCCTGTCTTGACAGTGGCCAGATGCCCGCTAGTAACATAGGTCTTGGGAACAATGGTGGCTTCAACGACGCGCACGATCGATCTGGGCTTTATTGAAGAAAAGTATGTTGCCGCGGCTTGCAACTCGGCCTCAGTGACCGATTTAATCACACTTACTTTGGTCTGCATCGGCAGCCTCTCCAACACCGATCCCCTGCGCGCGCCGCTCTTGAAATCCATCATCTGCTGGAAGATGTAAGCCGCTGGCAGGCCCGTCAAGTTTGCGTTCTCCGGGCCGCCAGGCCCGTCAGCGCGATGGCAAAAGCCGCACGCATAAGTATCAGGCTTTCTTCCGCGCGCAACAATTTCAGGCCGTGTCGGATAATCCGCGGGATGCCAATCCGGCGAAAGAAAGCGATCTACTACCTGACTCATTGTGTAACCTACAGTACTGCCTGGAACGCGGCGTATCGTGCCATCATCGGGTGGCGGCTTGACGGGAGAATTTACCGGATAGGCCCATGCTGGCGGGTCCTCGGCGCTGTAAGCAGGCGTTCCTGATACTAGAAATGACGCCAGACCAAGCACAAGAATCGTGACGAATTTCGTCATATTTCCCCCTTTTTTCAAGTTTCGACACACAACGATATATCCGAATCCGACAGCCTGAAGCGCCAAATGCCACCCGACGCCGCTTGCCGCATAACGTACCGCCTGAGGCGCGCGGGCGAAGGCGCGGCAGCGCCGGGCGAACAGCGTCGCGCTCGTGGCTAAGTTAGGTTGCATGCCTGCGCCAGTAGTACTGGCCACCCGCAAAGCTAGATGCCTCGAAATAAGCAGACCCATTTGGAGGAGTATCGCGCCGAACCTCAAATGCATAAAGAGGACGCCAGTCTTCAGCACGGCGATAGGGCCCGCTCTCGCGAACGTGGATTGGCCATTTGTTGAGAATTTCGCCTTGCTTTTCGACGAGAGAGGTTTTGTTCGCGCCGCCAGAAAGCGCGAAGTCGTGTTGCACAGGATCGTCTTGCCATTCGCACACGGTGCAAAACTCCAGGTCGCCCAAAGGCTCGGCCTTGGTGAGGAAGCCGCAAGCAGGACACGGGTAGAGGGTAGCCATGCAAACTAACGTGGCGCTAACCGGCGTGCGCCGTATTCGCGCACGTCCGCGTTGAGCGATGGGTTAGCGTGGCAGTCTCCCTACAGTTCGTTTGGCGGGGCTATCTCGCCGAGGCATCAGCTGGCAATCATTACGATGCCGCAGGCCCCGAGGAAAAGCCCGGGCAGCGCCATGAAGACGATGAATCCAATCTCCCCTCCCGCCAGCGGGCGGCCGCGAAGGATCAGTACGGCGAGCAATGCGAGCACCAGGCATCCCGCCGCCATGCCCGGCCAGAAATCCCGTATCGCTGCCATGCCTTTGGCACGACCTCCAATGTGAAACAGGAGAAATCCGGCGATCAAGAGGGCGGTCGAGGCGGCAACAATCCGGGTCGAGCTTTGGGGCGGCACCCGCCAATCCGGTGCCGCCTGCACTCCGGTAGCCGCGCGAATCACCGCCAGTTGCTCGATCGCGACGCTCAACGCCTCGGTATGCAGCAGCTCGGCCTTGAAAGTCCTGATGGCCTTCAAATTGCCGCCACTCAGCATGATGGTATCGAAGCCAGACCCGAACAGCGCTCGCACTGCCTCACGGGTCCTGACATCGGGGAACATGGACTCGACCTGGTCGTGGCCGGATAGATCCCGGCTCCCCTCTCGCGTGATCGCGAAGCTCACACCGGGCGAATTCGGCACCCTGATCGTGGTCATTGCCGGCGTCCCCTTGGCGCCCGGCGTTGCTGTCAGCACGAACGTGGTTTCGTGAAGCGTGCCGGTGATCTCCGGTGCGCCGAATGGCGAAGAGGTCACCCTGAATCCCGCAGACTCGAATTTAGCCTCCAATTCAGGATTCCGGAGCACGCGTGCGCGGCTCTCCATGAGCAGCCTGGCGAGCGCCACCAGGCCGATCGCAGCGACCACGATGAACAGAACGGCCCAGATGATGTTCATGCCGCTTCCTCTGGCACGCTAACAAGAAGTCGGCCCCTTATCCGGGGCCTTGTAAGACCCCACAACCGGGGTCGATCCCGGCAAGGCTACGCGCAACCCCTTGATCCCTCAACCGCGTCAACCGGGATAGCCACCTGTACGTTCATACAGTATAGGCACCGCCCGGGAGATGGCATGTCCGCACCACGCTTGCTCGATCAGGTACGCGACCGCATCCGCGTGAAGCACTACAGTCTGCGCACGCAGGACGCGTACCTGTATTGGATCCGCCGCTTCATTTTCTTCCACGCCAAGAGGCATCCCCGCGAGATGGGCGGGCCGCAGGTCGAAGCTTTCCTGTCCGATCTCGCCACAGTGGGGAAGGTGGCGGCCGCGACGCAGAACCAGGCGTTGTCCGCGCTGTTGTTTCTCTACCGCGAGGTGTTGAAGGTCGATCTGCCGTGGATGGAGGGCGTGGTGCGCGCCAAGCGGCCGAAGCGCGTGCCGGTCGTGCTCACGGAGAACGAGGTACGAGCTCTGCTAGCGCACCTGGATGGCACTCGCTGGCTGGTGGTCAGCCTGTTGTACAGCTCGGGCGCAAGATTGCTGGAGGGTTTGCGCCTGCGCGTGAAGGATGTCGATTTCGAGCGCCATGAGATCGCGGTGCGCGATGGCAAGGGCGCGCGAGACCGCGTGACGATGCTGCCCGAACGCCTGGTCGAGCCGTTGCGCTCTCATCTGGCCCGCGTACGGGTGCTGCACGAGCGCGACCTCGCCGAAGGTTTTGGCGAGGTGCATCTGCCGTTCGCGCTGGCGCGCAAGTATCCGAAGGCCGGGCGCAGCTGGATCTGGCAATATATTTTCCCGTCAGGCAGCCGCTCCGTGGATCCGGCCGATGGCGTTGTACGTCGCCATCATCTGGACGAGAAGATCGTGCAGCGGGCGGTGGCTGGCGCGGCGCGCGCCGCGGGGCTTTCGAAGCCGGTGTCGCCACATGTGCTGAGGCATTCTTTTGCCACTCACCTGCTTGTCGCGGGCTACGACATCCGCACGGTGCAGGAGCTGCTCGGCCACAAGGACGTGTCCACCACGATGATCTACACGCATGTGCTCAATCGCGGCGGCCGCGGGGTGTTGAGTCCACTGGACCGGATCGATCCTAAGCCGGGGGAATGAGCGGGCGACTATTGCTGTTTGATCCCCGCGTCGCGGATGATCTTTCCCCACTTCTCCTGCTCGCCGCGGATGAACGCGGCGGCCTGGTCCGGCGTGCCGGTGAGCGGCTCGGCGCCGAGTTCGGCGAAGCGCGTGACGATTGTCGGCTTCGCGATGGCCGCATTGACGTCGTTGTTCAGCCGCCGGACGACCTCAGGCGGTGTCCTCGCCGGCGCAAGCAGCGCAAACCAGCCGAGCACTTCGAAGCCGGCGAGGCCGGTCTCCGCCACCGTGGGCACGTCGGGCAGCAGCGGCGTGCGCCTGGCGCTGGAGATGGCAATCGGGCGAAGCGACCCTTTCTTGATGTGCGGCGTCATGATCGCGATGTTCTCGAACATCATCGGCACGCGACCTGCGAGCAGGTCGGGCATCAGCGCGCCCGAACCCTTGTACGGGACGTGGACGATGTTGACGCCCGCCATGCGCTGCACGAGTTCGCCTGCAAGGTGCTGCGCCGTGCCGGGGCTTGAGGAGGCGTACTCGACCTTGCCCGGGTTCGCCTTGAGGTAGGCGAGGAGCTGCGCCATGTTCGTCGCGGCCATCGTCGGATGCACAACAAGCACATACGGCGTCGTGGCGACCAGCGCGGCCGGGACGAGGTCTTTCTCTTCATAGGGAAGCGACGCATATAGCGACGGGGCGGTGCCGTGGGTGCTCGGTACCAGCACCAGCGTGTGCCCGTCGGGCGTCGCCTTTGAAGCCACGCCGGTGCCGATCGTGCCGCTCGCGCCTGCCCGGTTCTCGACCACGACTGCGCGGCCGAGCGATTCGGTCAACTCTTGCGCCACCAGCCGGCCGATCACGTCGGTGGTGCCGCCGGGCGGAAAGCCGACGATGATCCTTACGGTCTGGGTCGGCCAGGCCTGCGCATTCGCGCCGAGCGAGGCGAGCGCCAGCAGGGCGCCCGCAATTGCGGTCCGGAACATGTCGCCTCCTTTTATATTTTTCAAATCCGGCAATCCGATTGACCGGAGAGCCGCGTGCTTATTGTTTCTTGAGAATTAAAAGTACAAGAATCTTCTTAGGACGGCACCGTGAACTCGATCAGGAAAGGCCCACGCCTGGCGCAGGCTGCGCGAAACACGTCCGCAAAGCCCTCCAGCGTGTCGACGCGCGTGCCTTCCATGCCCATGCCGGCGGCGAGCTTGACCCAGTCGAGGTCCGGCGGCCCGAGGTCGAAGAGCTGCCGCGCGCTCTTGCCCGGCGTCGCGCCCACCGCCATGAGCTCGCCCATGAGGATCTTGTAGCTGCGGTTGGCGAAAATCACGTTGACGACGTCGAGCTTCTCGCGCGCCTGCGTCCAGAGCGATTGCAGGCTGTACATGCCGCCGCCGTCCGACTGCAGGCAGATCGTCTTGCGGTCCGGGCAGGCGATCGCCGCGCCGGTAGCCAGCGGCAGCCCGTTGCCAATTGCGCCGCCGGTGATCTGGATCCAGTCGTTCGGCGCGGCGGCGAAAGTCGGCGCGAAGAGCTGGCGGCCTGAAGTGACCGCATCCTCGGTCACGATCGCGTTGTCCGGGACGAGCGCCGCGAACGTGCTGGCAAAAGTCTCGGGCGTGAACTTGCCGCTGCCCACCATGGCCTTCGGCGCTTCGGGGATAGGCACTTCGCGCGGCGCGCCGAGTTCGTCGGCCAGGGCTTCGAGCGTGGCGACGTGGTCTTCCTCCACGCGCGTCAGCACCTGCACTTCGCAATCGCGCGGCCAGAGCTCGCTCGGCTTGCCCGGGTAGGCAAAGAATCCCACCGGCGGCTTGGCGCCGACGAGCACGAGGTGCGCAAGGCCGCTGAGCACTTCCAGCGCGCGGTCCACGGCGTAAGGAATGCGATCGACCATCGGCCGCCCGCGTCCGCGCGCCATGCGGCTGATTTGCGACGGCACTCGCAGCTTCGCGCCGGTCTTGACCGAAATGCGGTGCGCGGCGCGCAGGCCGGCCTCCGAGAGGGCCGAGCCCGAAAGCACCAGCATCGCCGGCTTGCCGCTGCGGAGCGCGCGCGCCACGTTGGCGATGGTCTCCGGCGCCGCCCGCGAGCGGGGCGGTACCGGCAGCGGGTCGGCGGGCCCGCTGCTTTCGTTCCAGGCCGTATCCGCCGGGAGGATCAGCGTGGCGATTTGTCCCGGCCCGGAGCGCGCGGCCTGCACGGCGGCGGCGCCGGCGCCCGGCACTTCGGCGGCGCTGGAGCAGGTGCGCACCCAGTGCGATACGGCCCGCGCGAGCCCTTCGGTATCCGCGGTGAGCGGCGCGTCGTACGGCCGGTGATAGGTCGCGTGGTCGCCGACCACGTTTACCATCGGCGCAAAAGCCCGGCGCGCGTTATGCAGGTTGGCAATGCCGTTGGCAAAGCCCGGCCCGCAATGCAGGAGCGTGGCGGCCGGCTTGCCGGTCATGCGCGCATAGCCGTCGGCTGCGCCGGTGACGACGGTCTCGTGCAGCCCGAGCACGCAGCGCAGCCCCGGCACGCGATCGAGTGCCGCGACGAAGTGCATCTCGGACGTGCCCGGGTTCGAGAAGCACACCTCGATGCCCGAAGCAAGCAGGGTGCGCGCGAGGCTTTCAGCTCCGTTCATTGATGTTCTCTCAGCCGGTGAATTTTTCCCGCAGCGTGACGAACTCTTCCGCCGCGGTGGGATGGATGCCGATGGTCGAATCGAACTGCACCTTGGTCGCGCCGCACTTGAGCGCGATGGCCATGCCCTGGATGATCTCCCCGGCTTCGGCGCCCATCATGTGCACGCCGAGCACGCGCTGCGTGGCCGCGTCCACGACGAGTTTCATGAAGGTCTTTTCCTCGCTGCCCGAGAGTGTGTGCTTCAGCGAGCGGAACTGGGTCTTGTAGATGTCCACGGTGTAGCCCCGCGCAATCGCGAGTTCCTCGGGGAGCCCCACGGTGGCGACGTTGGGGATCGCAAAGATCGCGGTGGGAATATCGTGGTAGTCCATGAGCGTCGGCTCGCCGCGGAAGAGCGTCTTCGCCAGCGCCATGCCTTCGGCCGTCGCCACCGGCGTGAGGTTGATTCGGTTGGTCACGTCCCCCAGCGCATGGATCGAATCGACCGAGCTGCGCAGGTACTCGTTGACCTTGATCGCGCCGTCCGGCGCGAGTTCGACGCCGGCTTTCTCGAGCCCGAGGTTTTTCGTGTTCGGAACGCGCCCGGTGGCAAATAGGACGGCGCCGGCCTCGCCATGGCTGCCGTCGCGGAAAGTGACTGCCAGGGTGCCGTCGACTTTCTTTTCGAGCGCGGCGATATCGCTCTCGAACTTGATCGTGACGCCTTTCTTGGTCATCTCGGCCGCGAGGCGGGTGCCGAGGTCGGCGTCGAAGCCTCGCAACACGCGCTTGCCGCGGTAGACAAGCGTCGTCTTTACGCCCAGACCGCTGAAGATCGAGGCGAACTCGACCGCGATATAGCCGCCGCCGACGACGATGGCGGATTTGGGCAGCTCGGGCAGGAAGAACGCCTCGTTCGAGGTGATCGCAAGCTCGCGGCCCGGGATGTCCGGCACGGTCGGCCACGACCCGGTGGCGACGAGGATGTGCTTCGCGGTGTAGGTCTTGCCGCCGCACTCGACGCTGTGCGGGTCGAGGATCGTTGCGCGCGCCTTGAGGATGGCCACGCCGGCCTTGGTGAGCAGGCTCTCGTAGATGCCGTTGAGTCGCGCGATTTCCTTGTTCTTGTTTTCGAGCAGCGTCGGCCAGTGGAACTCGGGCTCCGGCCCGCTCCAGCCGAATCCCGCAGCGTCGTGGAACTCGTCGCGGAAATGCGCTGCGTACGAGAAAAGTTTCTTGGGAATGCAGCCGACGTTGACGCAGGTGCCGCCGAAGTACTTTTCCTCGGCTACCGCGACCCTCGCGCCATAGGTGGCGGAGATGCGGCTCGAGCGAACCCCGCCGGAGCCGCCGCCAATGCAAAACAGGTCGTAGTCGTACTGGGACATCGAAAGCCTGTCCCGCCGGCCGCGATCAGAGGTTCTTGAGGTTGAGCTCGACCATCTCGAGCTGCGCCGAGAGCGCGCTGTGCTCCGGCTTGTCGGCCAGCCACTTGAGCGCGTTGGTGATGCGCTGCTCGAACTGTGCTCGCGGCATGCCTTCGACGCCATTGAAGAGCGAGGCAAGCTCGGGGAGGTTCTTCGACTGCGCCTGCGCCCGCACTTCGGCGAGCTTGGCCTCGATCCCTGCGCGATCGAGGTTGGTCACAATCTTCATGGTCTTTTCGCTTTCTGCCATGGGGTCCTCCCTGGAAGTTGCCGAATCTTAGCACTCAAGCCTGCAGCCGCCAGCGCCCTTCCTGCTCGTGGGCGCGCTTTTCGGCAACGAGCTTGCCGAGGTGGGCGAAGAGCGAGCGCGCTGCGACCGGGAACAGCTTCGGCGACACGTCGTCGTAAACCGCGGGCACCAGCTCCTCGAGCGTGGCCGCGCCGAGCTTTTGCATTGCCGCGACGACCTTGGCCTCGCGCGCGAGGCGATGCGCGATCAGGCGCGAGACCTCCTTGTGCGGGCGCCCGATCAGGTAACCGTGACCCGGCGCGAGGATCAGGACGTCTTCCTTGAGCAGCATCTCGAGCGATGCAAGATACGCGAGCATGTCGCCATCCGGCGGGTTGATGACCACCGTCGAACCCTGCATCACGTGGTCGCCGGTAAACAGCATGCGCGTCTCTTCGAGCAGGTAGCACAGGTGGTTCGAGGCGTGACCGGGCGTGTGGACCGCGCGCAGCGTGATGCCGCCGACGGAAACGCGCATCCCGTGTTCCAGCACGCGATCCGGCGCAAAGGTCTGGTCCTGGCTGGTGCCCTGCGGTGCGGGGCGCCCCATGACGATTGCGCCCGTGGCTTCCTTGATGCGCTTCGCGGCCGGCGAGTGATCCTTGTGCGTGTGCGTGCACAGCACCCACTTGATCCGCCCGGCGCCGGCGGCGAGCAGCGCTTCCACGTGGCTGTCGATCTCCGGGCCCGGGTCGATCACCGCGAGCTCGTCGCCGCCCACGAGATACGCGTTGGTGCCCGGGCCGGTCATCACGCCGGGATTCGGCGCGATCAGGCGGGTGACATGCCGGTCGAGGCGCTTCGGCACGCCGGGCACAAGGTCGTACGAGGTGTCGCCTGCTTCTTCCGGGTCGGTCCAGTGGACTTCGGCGTACGGGGCGTCGTTGCGGCGGAAGAGCTTGCGTCCCTCCTTGCCGGTTGCCCAGCAAGAGGCGTCGGCCTCGATGTCGAGCCGGCTGCCTGCAAACCCGAACGCTTCGGCCGCAGTGGCGAAAGGCGCGAGGTCGGTGAGCGAGATGCGCGTTGGATGGACGAGCTCGATCTCGCCTTTCGCGCAGCGATCGAGCGCGATATGCGGCCGCACCCATTCGCTGGCCACGGTTTCCGAGTCGTCGTGCGAGCCGTGCTGGCCCAGCGGCGAGCGCGCGACGAAGAAGCGCGCCGTGAAGCGCCGCGGCCGGCCAGGGGCCGTGATCCAGTGGCTGAAATAGGTGATGTCCTGCGCATGGATCAGCAGGCGTTCGCGCTCGAGCAGGTCCCCGAACGAGAGCTTGCCGGAATTCACCTCGTCGCGATGCACCGCAAGCGCATCCGCGCGGGCCGGATCCATCGGCGCGCCGGACTCGTCGACTGCGATCAGGATGCCGGCTTCCTCGAAGCACTCGCGTACGGCCGCGACCCAATACGCAAGGCCGCCCGAGTCGACGCCCAGGCGCCGGTTGGCCTCGAGCTCGGTGAGCCCGCGCACACGGTTGAGCGCTTTGTGGTCCGTGGCATCCAGCCCGCCACCGGGAAACACGTAGGCATTGGCCACGAAGGCGGCCGAAGGACTGCGCTTGAGCATGAAGATTTCGGGACCCTGCTCGCCGTCGCGAAGCAGGATCAGGGTCGCCGCGGGGCGAGGGATGATTTGCGCCATGTCGTCGCTGCTAGGCCGTGCGGGCCGAGCGGTCTTTCTCGTTCTGGGCCTTGATGAGGTTGCGCATGCGCTCCCAGTCGGCATCCGACAGGTTGTCGAGATCGGTAAACGACCCGCCGTTGGCGAGGTAACCGCCGCCGTCGATCGCGATCGTCTCGCCGGTGAGCCATTCGCAGCCGTCGGCCATCAGGAAGGTCGCCAGGTTCTGCAGCTCGGCCATCTCGCCCACGCGGCGCATCGGGTTGCTGGCATTGCCATCCTCGAACTTGCCGTCGGGCCGCAGGCGCTTGGAGGCGCCCTCGGTGGGGAAGGCGCCGGGCGCGATTGCATTCAGGCGGATCCCGTATTTGCCCCATTCGACGGCGAGCGATTTGGTCATCACGTGCAGCCCTGCCTTCGACATTGCCGAGGGCACCACGTAGGGAGAGCCGGTCCACACCCAGGTGACGAGGATCGTGACCACCGAACCTTTGTGGCCGCCGGCGATCCAGCGTTTTCCCACCGCATGCGTGACGTAGAACGTGCCGTGGAAAACCGTGTTCGCTATTGCGTTGAAGCCGTTGGGCGTGAGGTCCTTGGTCGGGCTGATGAAGTTGCCCGCGGCATTGTTTACGAGGCCGCTGAGCGGGCCGGCCTCGGTCCAGATGCGCTCGATCATCGCGTCTACGGCCTGCGCGTCGCGGATGTCGACCGCATGGGTGCGCACAGTGCCGCCATGCTCGGCCATCATCTCCTTGGCGCATGCCTCAAGCACCGGTCCGCGGCGCCCGGCGATCCAGATTTCCGCGCCGAGCGAAAGGTAGCGGGAGGCGAGTTCCTTGCCGAGGCCGGTGCCACCGCCGGTGACGAGGATCCTTTTGCCGCTGAGCAGCCCTTCCTTGAACATGCGCACTCCAGGCCCGGAGGATCCGGGGAAGCGCTTATTGTAGTCGTCGCCCGCGTAGTAAAACCGAGGGAAAACCGCGCCCGCCGAGGAGGATAGGAGGAGAGGCGGCGCGGGGTGAAACAGTTTCGCGTGGTTGTTACGCGATCGACAGCTTGGCCGGCGAGAGCGCCGAGATGAGCGTGAGCCCGGCGCGTTTGAGGCGCACGCAGGCGCCGGCTTCCAGCACGACGTCGCGGGGCTGGTTTTCTTCCGTGACCCAGACCGTGCCTTCCTTGCAGGTGACCGTGGTGCCCGCGGCGTCCACGACGCGAAGCGTTTGCCCGTCGGCGAGTTGCACGGGGCCGGCATTCCTGAGTTCGATACGCATGGTGCACTCCTTGCAGTTCGGATGAAGAAGCCGCATGCTCCTTCTGTACGTGAGGCACATTGTCATTGGCTGCTGCACTGCCGTAAAACGCTCTTTCGGAAGGATATGCATGACAGATGGGAATGCGAAGCGAGGCAACGGGCCGCGCGGCACCGGCAAACCCCCGCCGCGGCTGCCCTCCCTGGACTTGCTGCGGGGGTTCGAAACCGCTGCGCGCGTGCTCTCTTTCACCAAAGCCGGCGAGGAACTGCACCTCACCCAGTCCGCGGTCAGCCGGCAGATCAAGGAACTCGAAGACCAATTGGGCGCCGCGTTGTTCGAGCGCCGCCATCGCTCGTTGGGGCTGACCGAAGCGGGGCAGCAGTTCTACCCCGTCGCCGCGCAGGTGCTGGCGATGATGCGCTCGGCCACCGACCGGCTGCGCGCCACCGCGGGTGCGAAGTCGCTGTACGTGAGCACGACCGCGGGATTCGCATCGCTCTGGCTGATTCCGCGGCTGGCCGGATTCGCCCGGACGCACCCGGGCGTGGACGTGCGCATCTCCGCCGAGACGCGCATGCAGGACCTCGATCGCGACGGCGTCGATGTGGCCGTGCGCTATTGCCCCCCCGCGTTGGCTGGTGAAGACGCAGTGCGGCTCTTTTCGGGTGAGCGTGTCTTTCCGGTCTGCAGCCCGCGATTGATGCAGGACCCGAACCGACCGCTGCGCGTGCCCGCGGACCTGAGCCGGCACGTGTTGCTGCACGTCGACGATCCCGAGGGCCGCTGGCCGTGGCTGCACTGGCGCGTGTGGCTCGAAGTGGCCGGCATTCCGGACCTTCGCCCGGCCGGCAACCTGCGCTTTTCAGGTTATGAGCAGGTGATCCCTGCGGCGATCGCGGGCCACGGCATGGCGATGGGCCGCACGCCGCTGGTGAGCGAGGCGCTCGCTTCTGGCGACCTTGTCGCGCCGTTCAAGGGTGTGGCGCAGACGGCCCGGGCCTACTTCGCCAAGGTTGCGCGCAACGCTGCATCGCGGCCCGAGGTGTCCGACTTCGTGGCGTGGCTGAAGAAAGAAGCCGCGACCGATACGCGACTCGAGGCGCCAGCAAAAAAAGTCAGACGGTGAGAACGATCTTGCCGATGTGTGTGGAGGTCTCCATGAGCTTGTGGGCCTCGGAGGCCTGCGCCAGCGGGAAAGTCTTGTAGAGCACCGGCTTGATCCTGCCGGCCTCGATCAGCGGCCAGACGCGCTCGCGCAGCGATCTCGCCACCGCGCCCTTGAACTCGACCGGGCGCGGACGCAGCGTCGAGCCGGTCACCTGCAACCGCTTCGACATGATCACGCTCAGGTCCACTTCGGTCTTCATGCCGCGCTGGAAAGCGATCATCACCAGGCGCCCTTCATCCGCCAGGAGTTTGAGCTCCTTGGGCACGTAGTCGCCGCCCACCATGTCGAGGATCACGTTGACGCCCTTGCCGCCGGTCGAGGCCTTGAGTTCCTCGGCCCAGTCGCCGCTCTTGTAGTTGAACGCCTTCTCCGCGCCGAGCTTGACGCAGGCGGCGCATTTCTCGTCGCTGCCGGCTGTGGCGAAGACGCGGTTGCCCATTGCTGCAGCCATCTGGATCGCGGTCACGCCGATGCCCGAGGAGCCGCCTTGCACGAGCAACGATTCGCCGGCCTTGAGCTGGCCGCGGTCGTAGACATTGCTGAAGACGGTGAAAAACGTTTCCGGCAGCGAGGCGGCTTCGGTGAGCGAGAGTCCCTTGGGGACGGGCAGGGCCTGCACTTCGGGCACGACGCAATACTCGGCGTAGCCGCCGCCATGAACCAGCGCGCAGATTTCGTCGCCGACCTTCCACATCTTTACAGCCGAGCCGAGGGCGGCGACGGTGCCCGCGATCTCGAGGCCGGGCAGGTCGGAGGCATCCGGCGGCACGGCATACAGGCCCATGCGCTGCAGGATGTCGGGGCGGTTGACGCCGGCCGCGGCGACCTTGACGAGGATCTCGTGCGGCTTGGGCTGCGGCAGCGCTCGCTCGGCGGGGACGAGGACTTCGGGGCCGCCGGGCTTGGTGATCTCGACGGCGCGCATCTTGGCTGGCAGGTTCATCGGGTGGATCCGGGAAAAGTGGGAAGAAGCGGGGAAGGCGCGGATGATAGCGCAGCCCGGCGCGACCCCCTTCAGCGCGCGGCGAGCCTCGCGCGCGCCGCCCAGTCGAGGTCGACGTTGCCGCCGGAAATGAGCACGCCCACGCGCGCGCCCTTGGCGTCGAGTTTGCCTTCGAGCAACGCCGCGGCCGCAAGCGCGCCGGTCGGCTCGACCACCACCTTCATGCGCTCCCAGAGCCAGAACATCGTGCGCAGCAGCTCGGTGTCATTCACCGTCAGCATGTCGGCCACATACGCCATCACTAGCGGGAAAGTGACCTTGCCCATCGAATGGGTGCGCGCGCCGTCGGCGATGGTTTCGGGGTTGTGGCAGGACTGCAGCGACCTCGACTTGAAGGAGCGCGTCGCATCGTCGCCGAGCTCGGGCTCGACGCCGATCGATTTGCACCCGGGCGAGAGCGCATGGGCGGCAATCGCGCAACCCGACAGCAGCCCGCCGCCGCCGCAACAGACCAGCAGGTAGTCGAGCTTGCCGACCTCGTCGAACAGCTCCTTGGCCGAGGTGCCTTGCCCGGCCACCACGTGCGGGTGGTCGAAAGGTGGGATCACCTCCATGCCGCGCTCCGCCGCAACCTGGCGTGAGAACGTCTCGCGGTCGGCCTTGTGCTTGTCGAAGAGGATCACCTCGGCGCCATAGCCGCGCGTGGCCTCGACTTTGACCGCCGGCGCATCCATCGGCATCACGATGACGGTCTGGACGCCCAGCAGCCGCCCGGCGAGCGCTACGGCCTGCGCGTGGTTGCCGGAAGAGAACGCCAGCACGCCTCGTTTCTTCCCCTCCGGCGAGAGCTGGGAGAGCGCGTTGTAAGCACCCCGAAACTTGAAGGCGCCCATGCGCTGGAAGTTCTCGCACTTGAAGAACACTTTTGCGCCAGTGCGATCGTCGACGGTGGTGGAGGTGAGCACTGGCGTGCGAATCGCCTTGCCTTCGATGCGCTTGGCTGCGCCGGCAACGTCGTCGTAGGAAACCAGCAGGGGTCCGAAATCGGTCGGGTTCATGGGAATCGTTTGGTTAGCGTAAGGGTTGAAAATGATCGAGGGCGCGGCGCGCGATGTCGTCGCCCCATTCCTGCGCGAAGTGCCCGGCTTCGGGATGGATGTAAGCCGGCGGGCAATCGCGGATCCATCCGCGCAGCACTTCCATCACCGGCGGGCCGAGCACCGGATCCTTGGCGCCGACGGCCATGTACGCCTGGCCCTTCCATGAATGTGTCCACCAGTCGCGTGCCTGTCGCGAGAGCGCGGCACCGGGTGCATCCGGACCGTCGGGGACCAAGGCCGGAAAACGCCGAGCGCCGCCTTTGAAGGTCGAATCGGGATACGGCGCTTCGTACGCCGCCGCTTCCTGCGGCGTCAGGTGGCGGCAGGCGCGGCCGAGAAGCTTGCCGCAATCGAGGTCCGGGTTGGCGGCTACCCAGGCGCGCCAGGCCCTGAAGCCCTCGGTGAGCGGAACGTCGCCGGTGCCGAGCATCGTGTTCATCACGAGCAGGCGCGAAAAGCGCTCCGGCATCTCCATCGGCAGCGTGAGGCCGAGCAGCCCGCCCCAGTCCTGCACGACAAGCGTTACATCACGCAGGTCGAGCCGCTCGATAAGCGCGAGCAGGGATTTTCGATGGAAGTCGAAAGTGTACGAGGCGTCTTCGGCCGGCTTGTCCGAGCGCCCGAAGCCGAACAGGTCCGGCGCGACGCAGCGATGACCGGCGCCGGTGAAGACGGGGATCATGCGGCGATAGAGGTAGCTCCACGTAGGCTCGCCGTGCAGGCAGAGGAAAGTTTGGCCCGACCTGGAGGGCGGCGCGGCGCCCTCATCGACGTAGTGCATGCGCAGCGATTCGAAGCCGGCGAGGTCGTCGATGTAGCGCGGCTCGAACGCAAACCCCGGCAGGTTCGCAAATCTTTCGTTTGGGGTGCGCAGGATCCGCATGCCTGCGATTGTAGGGGAAAGCGGCATTCGGGCGCGGCGTACAATCGCCGGCTCTAAAGCGGAGGAAGCACCATGGACTACTCGCATTACAAGGACCTTCACACGCGCATGATCGAGCCCGGCATCCTCGAGATCGTCATGGGCTCGGAGGACGGCAAGCTCTCGACCGCGGGCCACCGCATGCATGGTGAGCTCGCCGAGATCTGGCGCGACATCGACCGCGATCCGGACGTGCGAGTGGCGATCATCCGCGGCGCTGGACGCGGCTTCTCCGCGGGAGGCGACCTCTCGCTGGTGCAGGACATCGCCGACAAGCCCGAGGTGCGCGCGCGCGTCTGGCGCGAGGCGCGCGACATCGTCTACAACGTCATTAACTGCTCGAAGATCGTCGTCTCGGCAATGCACGGGCCGGCGGTGGGCGCGGGCCTAGTCGTGGGCCTGCTCGCGGACATCTCGATCGCGGCGAAGAACGCGCGCATCATCGACGGGCACACGCGTTTGGGTGTCGCCGCCGGCGACCATGCGGCCATCGTGTGGCCGCTGCTCTGCGGCATGGCGAAAGCCAAGTACTACCTGCTTACTTGCGAGCAGGTCAGCGGTGAGGAGGCGGAACGCATTGGCCTCGTGTCGCTGTGCTGCGAGGAGGCCGAGTTGCAGGCCAAGGCACTGGAAGTCGCCCGCAAGATTGCGGGCGGCGCGCAAAGCGCGATGCGCTGGACCAAGTACAGCCTCAACAACTGGCTGAGGATGGCCGGGCCGACGTTCGACGCCTCGCTGGCGCTTGAATTTCTGGGATTTACGGGGCCGGAAGTGCAGGAGGGCATCGCCTCCCACCGGGAGAAGCGCAAACCCAACTTCCCCGACGGCAGCTTCTGAGCTGCGGGCTCAGGGCTTGCCGAGGTTGCTGAAGTCCATCTCGCCGCCGGCATCGGCGGCAGGCGCCGTTGCTGCTGCGGGGGCCGCGCCCGAAGCCGACGGGATCAGCCGCTCCAGGTCGCGCTGGATGGCCGCGAGGTCCGGGCCGACGCGGCTTTCGTAGGACATCAGGATCCGCACCGGCAGGTCCACGAGCGAAGCCTGCGGCCGGTCGCGCAAATGCGCGACGTTGCCGAGCGCCGGCATGATGTGCGTGCTTTTTGCGCCGGTCATCGCGCGTTCGACGCCGTTGATCATCGCCGATTGCGCGCGCGCGATGCCGGAGAGCAGTTCTGCGAGTTGCTTTGCGGAGATTTGCAGCATGACGGTTCTCCTGAGGGGGATGCCGCCGCTTCCGCGGCTAAGTCTGCGGCGATGTTAACATCGCGCCATTCGCCCCGGAAGCGACAGGCGGCATGCTCAAAAGAATCCTGCAGGTCGGGGGCCTGGTGCTCACAGGCGCGTTCGCGGGCCTCGCGTTGCACACAGCTCTTGCGAAGGGAGACACCGTGTTCGCAGGCAAGCGTCCCTCCTACCTTGGCGTGACTGAGGGCAAACTCGCCCGGACGAAGTCCACGCCCAACTGCGTCGCAAGCCAGGCCGACCCTGCGGATGTCGGCCACTACATCGCGCCGCTCAAGTACAGCGGCAGCGCAGTCGAGGCAATGGCCGCGCTGCGCAAGGTCGTCGATGCCACCGAAGGCACGCTGGTGGTCAGGCACGAAGCGAATTACCTCAACGCGGAGTACAAGTCGAAGCTGCTGGGCTTCGTCGACGACGTGGAGTTCTACGCCTCCGAAAAGGAGGGCGTGATCCACGTGCGCTCCGCCTCGCGCCTCGGGCGGCGCGACTTCGGAGTGAACCGCGCGCGCATCGAATCGATCCGCGAGCAATTCGCGGCGGCGCAGAGGAACACCGTCAAGACCTGACCAAGTCAGCGCAGCTCGATGGCCACCGGCTGGTGGTCCGAGTCCTGCGTGTCCACGTCGACGCGCACGTCCACAAGGCGACCTGCAAGGTCCTCGGTCACGAAAACGAAGTCGCAGCAGTAGGGGTGCTTGCCGTGCTCCTTGCCGTGGATGCAGAAGGTCGGCGGATGCGGCTTGCCGGGATGAGCGTGCGCCCACGCGTCGACCAGCTTCGGCACATTGCCGCTGAATGGCTCGCGTAATTTGACGCAAGCCGGGTCGTCGGCCCTCATGTTGAAGTCGCCCGTGAGGATCGCCGCCGCCGGGCGCCCGAAAGGCTCGAACGGCCCGGAGCGGTACTGCGCGGAAGAATTCGCCCGGGCGTGGCCGCAGGCTTCCTCGTGCAGCTCCCGCAATCGAGTCACCTGCGCCATGCGCTGCGACGCTGAGTAGTACTCGAGGTGCGTGGTGATCACGCGCACCGGGCCGATGTCTGCCTCGATCACCGCCTCGACCGCGACGCGCGGCATGCTCGGCGTGCCGCTTTCGGCAGGCCACGGCAGCGTATGCCGGAACGACTGGCGCACCGGCAGGCGCGACAGCAGAAGGTTGCCGAACTGGCGGCGTCCGCCCTTGTCGTCGGGCACCTCGACCCCGACCCCGAATACGGCCGTGTACCCCGGGAACTGCGCCTTGAGCAGTTCGACCTGGTCCTCGCCCGAGGAGCCGGCAAGCGACGGGTAGTTGATCGCCACTTCCTGGAAGCAGATCACGTCCGGATCGGCGAAGGCCTTCGCAAAGCGCGCGATGCGCGCCGGGTCGACGACGCCGTCCATTCCCCGGCACCACTGGATGTTCCACTGCAGGAGCTTCATTGTGCGAGATTCACCTTATGCCAGCGCGCATGAACGACTGCACGAATTGTCGCTGGAAAAGCAGGAACGCCACCAGCAGCGGGCCCGAGGTCATGAGGGTCGCCGCGGTGATGATCGACCAGTCGATGCCCTGGTCGGAGGAGGAGAACACCTGCAGGCCGACGGTGAGCGGCCGCGAGTGCACGGAGTTGGTGATGATCAGCGGCCAGAGGAAGTTGTTCCAGTGGTAGCTCACCGAGACGAGGCCGTAGGCAACGTACACCGGCCTCGCAAGCGGCACGTAAACGTTCCAGAGCACCTGCAGGGAACTCGCGCCTTCCACCCGCGCGGCCTCGTCGAGTTCCTTGGGCACCATCTTGAAAGTCTGGCGCAAGAGGAAAATTCCGAACGCCGAAGCCATGTAGGGCAGCCCGATGGCGGTGATCGTGTCGGTGAGCTCGAGCATCGCCATCGTGCGGTAGTTCTCCACCACCAGCACCTCCGGCATGATCATGAGTTGCACCAGCACGAGCATGAAGACGATGTCGCGGCCGGCAAACGCGTACCGGGCAAACGCATAGGCGGCCAGCGTGCACAGCACCAGCTGCACCGCGAGGATCAGCGTGACCAGCAGCGTGGTGTTGAGGAAATAACGTGCAAAAGGCGCGGCATTCCATGCATTGCGGAAATTGTCGAGCGTCAGCGGCGCCGTCAGGTCGAAGCGCGTGGCGAATTCGGCCGGGTGGAACGCAGTCCACACCGCGTAGGCGAGCGGAAGGATCCAGAGGAGCGCAAGGAACCACGCGCCGAAGGTCTCGAGCGCGCGGTCGAAGCCCTGCGGCTCCATGGGGTTGCGGAAGGACGGCGCGCTCACTGGTAGTGCGTGCGCTTTTCGAGGAAGACGAATTGCGCGATTGCGGCGGAGGCCAGGATGGCGAGGAGCACCACTGTCAGCGTGGACGCGTAGGCCGAGTCCCAGAACTTGAAGCCGACTTCATAGATGTAATAGAGCAGCAGCGAACTCGCGTTGTCCGGGCCGCCCTTGGTCATCACGATGATGTGCTCGACCAGCCGGAACGAGTTGATCACCGCATTGATCAGCACGAAGAGCGTGGTCGGCATCAGCAGCGGGAAAACCACGCGGCGAAAAAAGTACCAGCGCCCGGCGCCCTCGATCGCGGCAGCCTCGGCAAGCGAAGGCGGGATCGACTGCAGCGCGGCGAGGTAGAAAATCATGAAGAACCCGGCCTCCTTCCAGATCGTCACCACGATGAGGCAGCCGAGCACGGTGTTCTGCGTGCCGAGCCAGTTGTGCGAAGGCAGGCCGAACGCGCCGGTGATCTGCTCGAGCAGCCCGTAGGTCGGCGTGTAGAAGAAGAGCCAGATGTTCGCCACGGCGATCATCGGCAGCACGGTCGGCGTGAAATACGCCATGCGCAGGAAGCCGCGCCCGGCGAGCTTGCCGTTGACCCAAACCGCCATGAGCATCGCAAGGCCGATCGATAGCGGGATCGTGCCGAGCGCGAACCATAGGTTATTGGTCAGCGATTGCCAGAACACCGGGTCCTCGACCATGCCCTGGTAGTTGTCGAGGCCTACGAACACCGCGGGGCGGTCCCCCTTGGCCGTGGAGTAGAAACTGTGCAGCAGCGTGGCCGCCGCAGGGTAGTGCGTGAAGGCGATCAGCAGCACCACGGCCGGCAGCAACAGCAGCCAGCCGTGGATGTGGACACTCAGGGGCGCGGTGGATTTCACTGCGGCCCTTTCCCGCTTACTTGCGATACGGGCGGAGGATGCGGTCGGCTTCGCGCTGCGCGTCCTTCATCGCCTGGTCGGGCTTCTTGGTGCCGGTGAGCGCTGCCTGCAGCCCGTCGTTTAGCGCCTTGGTGACGCGCTGGTTGTCGTGCGTCGAGAGCTCGGCGACCGAGAACTCGAGCTGGTCGCGCGCCACGACTGCGGGCGGGAACCCGGCGGCGTACTTGCGCATCGCCACCGTTTCCCAGGCCTGCGGGCGCACCGCGACGTAGCAGGTTTCGATGCCCCACTGCGCCGCGCGCTCGGCGGAAGTAATCCATTTCACGAACTTGAGCGCGGCCTGTTGCTGCGCAGGCGTGGATTTCTTGAAGAGATAGAAGTTGCCGCCGCCGGTCGGGCTGCCGCGGCGCTTGCTGGCCGGCAGCATCGCGACGCCGAAATCGAACTTGGCATTGTTCTTCACGTTGGTGAGGTTGCCGGTGGTGGTCCACATCATGGCGATCTTCTTCTCGAAGAAATCCTTTGGCGTGGTCCCCCACTCGATGATGCCGGGCGGCATGACCTTGTGCTTTTGCGAGAGGTCGACCCAGAACTGCAGCGCCTCGATGACCGCCGGGCTGTCGTAGTAGGTCTGCGTGCCGGCCTTGTTCATGAGGATCGCGTTGTTCGGCGTGGTGAAGCCCTGGAACAGCCAGTACGGAAAGCCGGAAGAGGGCACTTGCACGCCCCATTGCGTGACGTTGCCGGAGCCATCGCGCTTGGTAAGCTTCTGCGCGTACGAGAGCATCTCCTTCCAGTTCTCGGGCGCGCGGTTCGGGTCGAACCCGGCGTCCTTGAACATCTCCTTGTTCCAGTAGAGCACGATGGTCGAGCGCTGGAACGGCACGCCCCAGACCTTGCCGCCGGTCTGGCTGTTCTCCATGAACGCGGGATAGAAGCTCTTGAGCCACGCCTGGTCGTCGGCGGCGGTCGCGAGGCCGGTCCAGTCGACCAGGGCGCCTTCGTCGATCAGCGTGTACATGTCGGTCGAGAGCAGCACCGAGAGCACCGGCGGCTCGCCGGACTTCATCGCGGTGAGCGCCTTGACGATCGACTCCTGGTAGGTGCCGGAATAGATCGGCTTCAGCTTGATGCCGGGATTCTCCTTCTCGAAATCCGCGGCGAGGCTGTCGATGAGCTTGGTGATCGGCCCGCCGACCGCGACGGGGTAGTAGAACGAGACTTCGGTCGTCTGTGCCGATGCGCCGATCGGCATCGACGCGACGGCCGCCGCAGTCAATGCCGAGACGGCGAGGTGCTTCAGTTTTTCGATCATTGTGTTTCCTCCTCTGAAAATTCAGGTTGCCAGTGCCGCGCTGCGGGCTTTGCGCTCTACGCGCAAGCCGCTCGCGGCGTCGAAAAAGTGGACTGCCTCCGCGTCCCACGAAAGCTGCGCGCTGCTTCCGCGCGCGAGGCCGGCCTTGCCCGGCAGGCGAACGGTGATGGACTCGGCGCCGGCCTTGCAGGTCACGATCGAATCCGCGCCGAGGTATTCCACGGAGTCGACCTGCGTCGCGATGCCGGCGCCCGCGGTCCCAGGCGCCAGCCGGATCTGCTCCGGGCGGATGCCGAGCAGCTGGCCAACGCCGGTCAGGGCCGGCAGCGAGACTACGTTCATCGGCGGCGTGCCAATGAAGCGCGCTGCGAAGGCGCTGGCCGGCCGCGCATACAGCTCGTCGGGCGTCGCGTTCTGCACGATGCGCCCATCCTTCATCAGCACGACCTGGTCGGCCATGCTCATGGCTTCGGTCTGGTCGTGCGTGACGTAGACCATCGTGATCCCGAGTTCCTGCTGCAGTCCGCGGATCTCGCGGCGCATTTCGTGGCGCAGTTGCGCATCGAGGTTGGAAAGCGGCTCATCCATGAGGCAAACGGCCGCCTCGGCGATGATCGCGCGCCCCAGGGCGACGCGCTGCTGCTGGCCGCCGGAGATCTGCGAAGGCTTGCGCTCGAGCAGCTTCGACAGCCCGAGCAGGTCGGCGACGCGCTTGAGGCGCTTGTCCTGATCCGCAGCCGATACGCCGCGTACCTTGAGGCCGAAGAGGATGTTCTCGGCGACCGAAAGATGGGGGAACAGGGCGTACGACTGGAACACCATCGAGATCCGGCGCGCGGCCGGCGGGAGTGCGGTGACGTCCCGCCCGCCGATCAGCACGCGCCCGGACGTGACTTGCTCCAGCCCGGCGATCAGCCGCAGCGTGGTCGATTTCCCGCAGCCCGAGGGGCCGAGCAGCACGGCGAAGCGGCCGGCGGCTGTCTCGAAACTGACAGAGTCGACGGCGCGCGTCTCTGCCCATGCCTTGGTGACATCCTCCAGGCAGATAGCGGACAACGGGTCTCCTAGTCTCTTGGCGTGAAGCGGAAGGCGGCACTGTGGTGCCGTTCTGTTTCAACCACGTTAACGGAAAATCCGAAGCAGTGTCAAAACCGCGCGAGAAGGCGCGGCTGCGGCCCGCAAGCCGCCACTGGCCTCCGCGACCGCCGAGGACTAGAGTGAAGGCCAATCACTTTCCGTCCGGGAGGCCTGCGATGAAAGCGGTGTTGCGACTCTTGCTGCTGGCGCTGTTCATGACGGCCGGGGCGGCAAACGCGCAGGACAAGGCGAAGGACGACCCCACCGAGACGCTGTCCGCGGTCGTGCGCATCAAGGCGCGGATCCTGCCGAACGCGCGCTCGGCCGAAACGCTGGGGACCACGCGCGAAGGCAGCGGCGTGCTGATCCGCGACAATCTCGTGCTGACGATCGGCTATCTCGTCATCGAGTCCGAGGCGATCGAAGTCGTCGCCAGCGACGGGCGCGCAGTCCCGGCGACGCTCGCGGGCTACGACCACGCGACCGGCTTCGGCCTGCTGCGCCTGGTTGCGCCGATCGAAGGCAAGCCCCTGCCGCTGGGCGACGCGGCCCAGCTTGCCGAGCGCGATCCGGTCATGGTGGCTTCGTACGGCGGGCGCGATGGCGTGAGCCTCGCCTACGTCGTTTCGCGCCGGCCGTTTTCCGGCAGCTGGGAATACCTGCTCGACTCGGCGATCTACACCTATCCGCCGGTCATGAACTGGTCCGGCGCCGCGCTCATCGGGCCCAAGGGCGACTTGCTCGG
>JANMDK010000210.1:0-2923 GCA_031376265.1 Pseudomonadota bacterium | reverse complement strand
CGGCGCCTGTTCTGGGCGCGGCTCGGACTCAACATGGCCAACCTCCTCGGCGCCATGCTTTTCCAGCTCGAACATCGACTTGTTCCAGTAGATGTTGCCTTCGCTCGTCCAACCCGGCAGCGGGTCGTGAACCCGGCTGTGGGTCTTGAGCAGGTCGTCGAGGAACCCCTGGGTTTGGGCCTGCAACTCCTGAACGCAGAGGATGTCCGGATTGAAGAGCGTGAGGAAGCGCTCGAGCGCGGGCGCGCGGGCCGGCCAGCGCTCGGTCATCCAAATGTTGTAGGTGACGATCGATATGCGTACCGGGATCATGCGGTCTCCGCGAGAAGGGCTGCGAGGTCTTTCATATCGTCGAACACCCGCGCGCCTTCGCGCGCAAGCGCAGCGCGATCGGCGTGGGCGGCGCCGGCGTAGCCGAGCACCGTCATGCCGGCGGCCGTCGCAGCGCGCGCGCCGGTGGGCGTGTCCTCGATCACGACGCAACGCGTTGGCTCGGCGCCCAGCATCTTCGCGGCATGCAGGAAGAGGTCGGGCGCGGGCTTGGGATATGCGACTTCCTCGGCGCTGAATAGGCGTCCTTCGAACAGCGGGAACAACCCCGAGGTGCGCAACGAGAGCCGCAACCGTCCGGGCGTGCTGTTGGAAGCAGCGCAAAACGGGATGCGTAGTGCGCGGATGGCTTCCTCCACGCCCGGAATCGCGCGGACCTCGTTGCCCAGTGCTTCCATCAAAGCCGCGTCCCACGTTTCGACGAATCCGGCGGGCAGGTCGCGCCCGAGCATTTCGGCCGCCAGCGCGATGACGCCTTCCTTTGTTTTGCCGAGGAACCTGCGCATGATCTCCTCGGGCGAAAGCTTCAGCCCGATCGACGCAAGCTGCTCGGCGTCCACGCGGTTGGCGATCGGCTCCGAATCGACCAGCACGCCATCGCAGTCGAAGATCACGAGGTCGTAGGTCTTCAATCTCGGTCGGGCGCGCCGGGCGGGAAGAAGTGGCGAAACGGCCTGGCTTCGTCCACCGCGCGGGCCATTGAAGGCCGCGCCAGCAGGCGCTTGCGGTAGGCGCGCACATTGGGGAACGATTCGGGGATCGGGTGCACCCAGTCGGCGTAGAACAGCGAGGGCGCCGCCGCGCAGTCGGCGAGGCCGAAGGCGGCACCGTCCGCCCATTCGCGCCCGGCAAGCGTGCCCTCCAGCCAGCGATAGGCAGTGTCGAGCATCTTGTGAGCCTCGGCGACGCCGAAGGGGTCCCTGTCCCCGGCCGAACGGATGCAGTCGGCGACGATTTTCTGCATCGGGGTCATCACATAGTTGTCGAAGAAGCGATCCAGTTTGCGTGCTTCGAGCGCGGCGCGCGGATCTGGCGGGATAAATCGAATCGGGCCGGGATGGTGCAGGTCGAGGTGCTCGATGATGATCGTCGCTTCGAAAATCGCACGGTCCGCATCCACCAGCACCGGCATTTTCTTCATCGGCCAATGGGCCTCGAGCTCGGCCATGGCCTCGCCGTTGTCGAGCACGCGGTACTCGAACGGCGTGGCGTTCTCGTAAAGCGCGATGAGGACCTTCTGGCAATAGGAAGAGAAAGGGTGGGCATAGAGCTTCATTTCGATTCGAACTCCTTTTCCTGCAGCACGCGCCACTGGATCTTGCCCGAGGGCGTGCGCGGCAGGGCGTCGATGAACTCGACTTTCCGCGGCACCTTGTAGGCCGCCATCTTCGTGCGCATCCAGTCGATGATGTCCTGCGCGCTGGTCCCTGCGGCCTCCGGCTTCAAAACCACGACCGCCTTCACGGTCTCGCCTTTGCGCTCGTCCGGCGTGGCGATGATGCAGCACTCCTTGATGCCGGTGTGCTGGTACATGGCCGCTTCGACTTCGGCGGGCCAGACCTTGAGTCCCGCAGCGTTGATCATCCGCTTGAGGCGGTCCGAGATGAAGTAGTAGCCGTCCTCGTCCATGCGCCCAAGGTCGCCCGTTCGAAAAAACCGCCGCCCGCCGCCGGGTCCGCCCACCGCGATCCAGGCGTCGTCGTAGGCTTTCTGCTTCTTCCAATAGCCGACCAGAAGCTGCGGCCCGCGCACCACGATTTCGCCGGATTCGCCCGGGGGCAGGACCTTGAAGGTGTCCGGGTCGACGATGAACGATTCGGTGTCGAAGGCCGGCACGCCGAGGCATTGCTTCTTCGGCCGTTGCGGCGGGTTCATGTGCGTCTGCGAAATCGTCTCGGTCATGCCGTAGCCCTCGACGTAGTCCACGCCGCAGAGGTCGCGCAGCTTTTGCGCGATCGCCTCGGGCATGGCGGCGCCGCCGCCGAAGATCCACTTGAGCGAGGAAACATCCCGCTTCATCGCCTCCGGGTGGGACAGGAGGTCGACGACCATGGTCGGGACGTTGTCCCAGTGCGTGCAGCGGTAGCGCTCGATCAGCCCGGCTGCCGCCGCCGGCTCCCAGCGCTGCTGGATCACCAGGGTCCCGCCGGCCTGGACAGTTGTAAGGAGGCTGTGGACCAGCCCGGTGACATGGAAGAAGGGCGCCGTCGCGAGCGAGATCGTGTCTGCCGTGATGTGCTTCCACATCATTGCGCCGAGGACGTTATGCAGCACCGTGGCGTGCGTGTGCATGCAGCCCTTGGGATGCCCGGTGCTGCCTGACGTGTATGGCATGAGGCACAGGTCATTCGGCTGCGCTTTGGAGGGGAGCGGAACCCGGCCTGCGGCGAGCGCCGCCTTCCATGCCTCACTCCCGGCGAGCAGCAGGTGCCCGAGCGCCTGCCCGGCGAAATGCGCCGCGACTTCCTGCGCTGCGATCGCCACGCGAGCGTCGCTGTCGGCGATGTAGTGCCCCAGTTCGCCGGCGAGGTTGGCCGGGCTGACCGGTACGACCACCGCGTCGATCCGCAATATCGCGTAAAACGCGACGACA
>JANMDK010000177.1:0-9689 GCA_031376265.1 Pseudomonadota bacterium | reverse complement strand
CCGCAAAGGACAGCGAAGTCCTCGCAAAGGCGTTCCAGCTGATCCTCGACAACAATCTTGCCCAGCCGCGCGTCCACGTGCATCGCGACTACCATTCGCGCAACCTCATGGTGAGCGACCCGCTACCCGGCGTGCTCGATTTCCAGGACGCGCTATTCGGGCCGATCACCTACGACCTCGCCTCGCTCCTCAAGGACGCATATGTCCGGTGGGAGGAGGAGCAAGTGCTCGACTGGTGCGTGCGCTATTGGGAGAAGGCGCGCAAAGCCGGGCTGCCGGTCGCCGGCGATTTCCATGCTTTCTACCGCGACTTCGAATGGATGGGCGTACAGCGCCACCTGAAGGTCGCGGGGATCTTCGCGCGCCTCAGCCATCGCGACGGCAAGCAGCGCTATCTGGCCGACATCCCATTGGTGCTCGACTACCTGCAGGCGGCCTGCTCGCGCTACCGCGAACTCGGGCCGCTCGCCGGCTTGCTGGAGCGACTCCAGGGGAAAACCACCACCACCGGTTATACGTTCTGATGCGCGTTCCGAGGCGCGCGATGATCCGCGCCGCCGGCCGCGGCCAGCGGCTGCGCCCCTTGACCGACACCGTACCCAAGCCGCTCATCGAAGTGCGCGGCAAGCCGCTCATTGCCTGGCACCTGGAGCGGCTCGCGGCCGGCGGGTTTCGCGAAATCGTGATCAACGTTGCGCATCTCGCGGACCGCATCGTCGATGCCCTGGGCGACGGCAGCCGCTGGGGCGTGCGCATCGACTGGTCGCGCGAAGCGCAGGCCCTCGAAACTGCCGGCGGGATTGCATTTGCGCGCGCCTTGTTGGGAGACCGGCCGTTCCTGCTGGTCAATGCCGACGTCTTTTGCGACTACCCTTTCGCGTCGCTGCGCAAGGTAAACCTCTCCTCCTCCGCCGGCCGGCTTGGCCATATAGTCATGGTGCCCAACCCGCCGTTCCGGCCGCAGGGCGATTTTTCCCTCGGGAACGCCATGGTCGGCAACCACCCTTCGCCGCGCTACACTTATTCAGGCATCGGCGTGTTCGACCCGCAGATCGTGCAGGGCATTGCCGCCGGCGCAAAGGCGCCGCTGGCCCCGCTGCTTCGCGACGCGGCAGAGGCAGGCCGCCTGGGCGGCGAACTGTACGCAGGCGTCTGGGACGACATAGGCACACCCGAGCGCCTGGATGCGCTCAATCGCAGCACTAACGGATGATCCTCGAATGAACGACCTCGCAGTCCCCATGGGCATTTACGCAGAGCGAAGGCAGCGGCTTGCGGCCTCGATGCGCACCGGCGTCGCGGTCGTGCAGACCGCGCCCGAGCACATCCGCAACCGGGACGCGCACTACCCCTACCGGTTCGACAGCTACTTCCATTACCTCACGGGCTTCATCGAGCCCGAGGCGGTGCTGGTGCTGGTGGCCGGCGCGGAACCGCGCTCGATCCTCTTTTGCCGCGAGAAGAACGAAGAACGCGAAATCTGGGACGGGTTCCGGCACGGCCCGGACGGCGGACGCGAAAAATTCGGGCTCGACGAAGCGTTTCCGGTCGCGGAGCTCGATGCGCGAATGGCCGACCTGCTCGCGAACCAGGCGATGCTGCATTACCTGCCCGGCGCGGATCCCGCATGGGACGCCCGCGTGATCGGCTGGCTGAATGCAGTGCGCGAGAAAGTGCGCCTTGGCATCGCCGCGCCGGCGAGCATCGGCGACCTGCGCGTGCCGCTCGACGAGATGCGCCTCATCAAGGACGACGCGGAACTCGCCACGATGCGCCGCGCCGCGACCATCTCGGCCGACGCGCACCGCCGCGCGATGCGCGCAACGCGCCCGGGCCGCTACGAATACGAGATCGAGGCCGAGCTGCTGTACGCATTCCGCCGGCAGGGCGCGCAATTCCCGGCCTACTCGCCGATCGTGGCCTCAGGCCCAAACGCCTGCGTGCTCCATTACGTCGGCAACGACGCGCGCATGGCCGACGGGGATCTCTTGCTCATCGACGCCGGCTGCGAGCTCGACGGCTACGCTTCGGACATCACGCGCACCTTCCCGGTCAACGGCCGGTTTTCGGGGCCGCAACGCGAGGTCTACGAGCTTGTGCTCGCCGCGCAAACCGCCGCAATGCAGGTAACCCGCGCCGGCAAGGGCTGGAACGAGCCGCACGATGCTGCGGTCAAGACCCTCGCGCAAGGCATGCTCGATCTCGGCCTGCTGCAGGGGACGCTCGACCAGGCGCTGGAAAAGGAAACCTACCGGCGCTTCTACATGCATCGCACCGGCCACTGGCTCGGCCTGGACGTGCACGACGCCGGCGACTACAAGATTGGCGGCGAGTGGCGGCCGCTGGTGCCGGGCATGGTGCTCACGGTCGAACCCGGCCTCTACGTGCGGCCGGGCGAGGGCGTGCCGGAAGCGTACTGGAACATCGGCGTGCGCATCGAGGACGACGTGCTGGTCACTCCCGGCGACTGCGAAGTCATCACGCACGAAACGCCCAAATCGATCGGCGACATCGAAGCGCTGATGCGCGATTCGGCAACCCCCTGAGCCCGCATGGCCGCCCACGACCACGACCTCGACCTCGACATTGAAATTCGCGGCGCCGGCCCGGTGGGCTGCACGCTTGCACTTGCGCTGCGGGGCGCCGGATTTCGCGTTGCACTTGCTGGGCGACGGCCGGCGGAAATCCCGGCCGGGCAAGCTGGACGCGCTTTCCGGCCACTGGCGCTGTCGCAGGCGAGCCGCCTGATCCTGGAGCGCGTCGGCGCCTGGGACGGGCTGCGGTCCACGCCGATCGAGCAGATTCACGTTTCGCAAGCGGGTCGCTTCGGCCGCACTCGCATCTCGCGCGACGATGTCGGCCTGCCCGCGCTTGGCTATGTGGTGGACTACGCCGCACTCGCCGCCCACTTGGCAACCGCTGCCGGCCCCTCCGACCCCGCACCAGCCCAAAGGCGCGCGCGCCTGGTCGTCCATGCGGAAGGCTTGGCCGACGGGCTCGCCTCGTCGAAGGACTACGGCCACTCGGCGATCGTTGCGCTGGTGGAGTGCGCGCCAGCGGCCGGTACAGTCGCCTGGGAGCGCTTTACGCCGGACGGGCCGCTGGCACTACTCCCTTTGGCGGGCCGCTACGGTCTGGTGTGGAGCCGCCCGAATGCGGCGGCCGCCGAAACCATGGGCTTGGGTGACGCGGACTTTCTCGATTCGCTGCAGTCCGCGTTCGGCCGGCGCGCCGGGCGGTTCCTCAAAACGGGGCCGCGCACCGCAATGCCGCTCGCGTTGCGCTATCGGAGTGCGCCAAGCATCGCGGGCGAAGTGCACATCGGCAACGCTGCCCAGACACTGCACCCGGTCGCGGGACAAGGCCTCAACCTCGGGCTGCGCGACGCCTGGGAACTGGCCGCATCGATCCGCGATGCCACGCCGGAGTCGCTCGGGTCCGTCCAGTTCGCGGAAAAATTCTCGCGGCTCCGCTCACTCGATGCGCAAGCCGCAATTCGCGCCACCGACCTGCTTGCAACGCTCTATGTGCGCCGCGACCCGCTCTCGCCGCTGGTGCGCGGCGCGGCGCTGACTGTGCTCGACCTCTGCCCGCCTGCGCGCCGCGCCTTTGCGAAGCGCATGATCTTCGGCACCTCTGCCTGGTAACGCTTCGCGCTCGATTCGCACGGCGTTGTCAAGCCCACCCGCGCTTCCGATGCCGGAAAGTCAAGCATTCGTTGCGCGATATCGCGATCACTCCCGCATTCACTTCTTTGGTGCGTTGCGATGCCTCATCGTGTTGCGGAGACGAGACAAACGCCGCCGGCGCGATTTTTTTTTTGCGGCGGAGCGTATAGAATTCGTTCCCCTTCGCAATCCAAATTCCTGGTCCCTCCGATGCAGCTTGGCGCGCATGCTTTGCGCAATGCTTTGTTCGTTGCTCCGATGGCGGGTGTCACCGACCGGCCGTTCCGGCAGCTGTGCAAGCACTTCGGCGCGGGCCTCGCGGTGTCCGAGATGGTGTCCTCGAAGCCGGAGCTGCGCGAGACGCGCAAATCCCGCCTGCGCACCGACCATGCCGGCGAAGCCGACCCGATCTCGGTGCAGATCGCCGGCGCCGACCCGGCTACCATGGCCGATGCGGCGCGCTACAACGTGGCGCTCGGCGCGCAGATCATCGACATCAACATGGGATGCCCCGCCAAGAAAGTCTGCAACGTGGCGGCCGGCTCCGCGCTGCTCGCCAACGAGCGGCTGGTCGGCGCCATCCTCGATGCGGTCGTCGCCGCAGTGGATGTGCCGGTGACGCTCAAGATCCGCACCGGGACGGACGTTGCCTCGCGCAACGCCGTGCGCATTGCGCGCACCGCCGAATCCGCGGGGATCCGCCTGCTGACGGTGCACGGGCGAACCCGCGCCTGCGGTTTTTCCGGCCATGCCGAATACGAAACGATCCGGCAGGTCAAGGCGTCGGTCGGCATCCCTGTGATCGCGAACGGCGACATCCGCACGCCCGAAGAGGCGCGCGCAGTGCTCGAGCGCACCGGCGCCGACGGCCTCATGATCGGCCGCGCCGCGCAGGGCCGGCCGTGGATCTTCCGCGAGATCGCGCATTTCCTCGCCACCGGCAACCGGCTGGCCGCGCCGCGCGTGACGGAGATCGGCGACGTGCTGGTGGCCCACGTGCGCTCGCTGCACGCCTTCTACGGCGCCGAGCAGGGCTTGCGCGTTTCTCGCAAGCACATCGGCTGGTATGTGCGCGACCTCCCGGGCGGCGAGGACTTCCGCCGGGAAATGAACCGCATCGAACAAGCCGACGCGCAGGTCGCGGCGGTATCCGCCTTTTTCTCGCGACTCGCCGGCACAGGCGAGCGCCTCAGGTACGCCCGGGCGCACGACGGGGCCATCGAATTCAGGGAGAGACTCGCAGCATGAGCCGCAACAACGAACTACACGATGCAGTGAGGCGTTCGCTCGAGCGCTATTTCAAGGACATGGACGGCGAGAAGCCGACCTCGATCTACGACATGGTCCTCAAGAACGTCGAAAAGCCGATGATCGAGCTCGTGCTCGGCCAAGCCGAGGGCAACCTCACCCAGGCCGCGACCATGCTGGGCATCGACCGCAACACGCTGCGCAAGAAAATGCAGCTGCATCGCATCAAGGGTTGAGCGGGCAGTTGCGGCACTGCGGCCAGATGCCGCCGAAACCATGACCAAGATCCGCCAGGCGCTGATCAGCGTCTCAGACAAGACCGGGCTGGTGGAATTCGCGCAGGCGCTGACCGCCCTGGGCGTGAAGATCCTCTCCACCGGCGGGACCGCCAAGCTGCTGGAGAAATCCGGCATCGCGGCGACCGAAGTCTCGGCGCACACCGGCTTTCCCGAGATGCTCGACGGGCGCGTCAAGACGCTGCACCCCAAGATCCACGGCGGCATCCTCGCGCGCCGCGACTCGCGCGAGCACATGGCGGCGATCCGCGCCGCCGACATCGAGCCGATCGACCTGATCGTGGTCAATCTTTACCCCTTCCAGGCGACGGTGGCCGACCCGGACTGCCGGCTCGAGGACGCGGTCGAAAACATCGACATCGGCGGCCCGGCCATGATCCGCGCGGCCGCCAAGAATTACGGCAGCGTCGCTGTGGTGGTCGACCCGTCGGATTACGAGCTCGTACTCGCGGAGATCCGCGCCGGCGGCGAGATCACCGATGCGACGCGCTTCGCGCTCGCGAAGAAAGTGTTCGCGCACACCGCGGCCTACGACGGCGCGATCGCCAACTACCTCTACTCGCTCGGCCCGGACGGCGTGCGCAATCCCTACCCTGAAGTGCTCAACCTGCAGTTCACCAAGCTGCAGGACCTGCGCTACGGCGAGAACCCGCACCAGTCGGCGGCGTTCTACCGCGACCAGAAGCCGGTGGACGGCGGCCTCGCGCGGTATCGCCAGATCCAGGGCAAGGAACTTTCATACAACAACATCGGTGACGCCGATGCGGCGTGGGAGTGCGTCAAGAGCTTTACCGAGCCGGCCTGCGTGATCGTCAAGCACGCCAACCCCTGCGGCGTGGCGATCGGCGACAACCTGCTCGCCGCCTACAAGAAGGCGTTTGCGACCGACCCGACCTCCGCTTTCGGCGGGATCATCGCTTTCAACCGCGCAATCGATCGCGCCACGGCCGAGGAAGTGGGCAAGCAGTTCGCCGAGGTGATCATCGCGCCGCGTCTCGATCCCGAGGCGCGCCAGACGTTTGCCGCCAAGGCGAACCTTCGCGTGCTCGAAGTCCCGGTGGCGCACGCCGCGATGAAATTCGACCTCAAGCGCATCGGCGGCGGCGTGCTGGTGCAGGGACCGGACGCGAAGAACGTCGAAGCCGCCGAACTCAAGGTGGTGACGAAGAAAGCGCCTTCGGAAGCCGAGTTGCGCGACCTCCTCTTCGCATGGCGGGTGGCGAAGTTCGTCAAGTCGAACGCGATCGTGTTCTGCAGGGACCACGGCACGCTCGGCATCGGCGCGGGGCAAATGAGCCGCGTGGACAGCGCGCGCATCGCCTCGATCAAAGCCAGGAACGCCGGCCTCGAGCTCGCCGGCAGCTGCGCGGCGTCGGATGCCTTCTTCCCGTTCCGCGACGGGCTGGACGTAGTGATCGATGCCGGCGCCACGGCCGTCATCCAGCCCGGCGGCAGCGTGCGCGACGACGAGGTGATCGGCGCCGCCGACGAGCGCGGCATCGCGATGGTGTTTACCGCTACCCGGCACTTCAGGCACTAAAGATGAAACTCCTCGTCGTTGGCGGCGGAGGCCGCGAGCATGCGCTGGCCTGGAAGCTCGCGCAGAGCCCGCGGGTGCAGAAAGTCTTCGTCGCCCCCGGCAATGCCGGCACCGCCGTCGAGCCCGGGCTTGAGAACCTCCCGCTCACCGATCTGCGCGCGATCGCGGATTTCGCCGCGAAAGAAAACGTCCACCTGACCGTGGTCGGTCCCGAGGCGCCGCTGGCGGCCGGCATCGTCGACGAGTTCCGCGCGCGCGGCCTGAAGATCTTCGGGCCCACCCGCGCGGCGGCGCAACTCGAGGCATCCAAGGATTTCGCCAAGCAGTTCATGGCGCGCCACAAGATTCCCACCGCGGGCTACAAGACATTCACCGACCGGATTGAGGCCGAGCGCTACATCGATTCGCACGGCGCGCCGATCGTGGTCAAGGCCGACGGCCTCGCCGCAGGAAAAGGCGTGGTGGTCGCGACCAGCGTGGCGCAAGCCAAGGCCGCGGTCGCCATGATGCTCGGCGACAAGGGCCTGGGCGACGCGGGCGCGCGCGTCGTGATCGAGGACTGCCTCGAAGGCGAGGAAGCCAGCTTCATCGTGATGTGCGACGGCACGAACGTGCTGCCGCTTGCGACCAGCCAGGACCACAAGCGCCTCGGCGACGGCGACCAGGGGCCGAACACCGGCGGCATGGGCGCCTATTCGCCGGCACCGGTGGTGACCCCCAAGATCCATTCGCGCGTCATGCGCGAGATCATCCTGCCGGCGGTGGCCGGCATGGCAAAGGACGGCACGCCTTACACCGGCTTCCTCTACGCGGGCCTCATGATCGACAAGGACGGGCGCGCCCGGACGCTCGAATTCAACTGCCGCATGGGCGACCCGGAAACCCAGCCGATCATCCTGCGATTGAAATCCGACCTGCTCGAGATCGTCGAGCACGCGATCGCCGGCACGCTCGACAAGGTCGAGGCCGAATGGGACAGGCGCTGCGCGCTCGGCATCGTGATGGCCGCCAGCGGCTACCCGGGCGACCCGAGGAGCGGCGATGCGATCGAAGGGCTCTCGCGGCCGGCGCCGGACAGCCACGTCTTCCATGCCGGCACGCGCCTCGACGGCAAGAAGGTGCTCACCAGCGGCGGACGCATCCTCTGCGTCACCGCGCTCGGCGAGAGCGTCAAGATGGCGCAGCGCCGCGCCTACGAGGTGCTCGAGCCGATCCGCTTTCCCGGCATGCAGTTCCGCCGCGACATCGGGCATCGCGCAATCCGCGAGACCGGCGCGGGCAAGAAGTAGCCCCGTGGACACGCAAGCCGTCCGCGCCTGGCTGACCGGGCTGCAGCAGCGGATCGTCGCCTCGCTCGAGACGGTCGACGGCGGAACGTTCGCAAGGGACGAATGGACGCGGGCCGAAGGCGGCGGCGGCATCACGCGCATCCTGGAGGACGGCAAGGTCTTCGAGCGGGGCGGCGTCGGTTTCTCGCATGTCCACGGCAACTCGCTTCCGCCGTCGGCTTCGGCCAATCGTCCCGAGCTCGCCGGTCGCGGCTTCGACGCGATGGGCGTCTCGCTGGTGCTGCATCCGCGCAACCCGTATTGCCCCACGGTGCACATGAACGTGCGCTGCTTCGTGGCGGTGAAGGAAGGCGCCGAGCCCGTCTGGTGGTTCGGCGGCGGCATGGACCTCACGCCGTATTACGGCTTCGAGGAAGACGCGCGTCATTTCCACGGGGCCTGCAAAGCCTCGCTCGACCGGTTCGACCCGGCTTACCACCCGCGCTTCAAGAAATGGTGCGACGACTATTTCTTCCTCAAGCACCGACAGGAACCGCGCGGCATCGGCGGCATCTTCTTCGACGACTTCGCCGGGAAGGATTTCGGCCATGCGTTCTCGGTGATGCAGTCGGTCGGCGACGCTTTCTCCGGCGCGTACCTGCCGATCCTCGAGCGGCGCAAGGACCTCGCCTACACCGAGCGGGAGAGAAATTTCCAGGCATACCGGCGCGGTCGTTACGTCGAGTTCAACCTCGTCTGGGACCGCGGCACGCTGTTCGGCCTTCAGTCCGGCGGCCGCACCGAGTCGATCCTCATGTCGCTGCCGCCGCTGGTGCGCTGGCAATACGACTGGAAGCCCGAGCCCGGCTCGCCGGAATCGAAGCTCTACTCGGATTTCCTCATCGCGCGCGACTGGACCTAGGCTGCCCCGACATCCGGATATACTGGTATCGGTATACCAACTGGTCGGAGAGCCGCGCCGACATTGATTCTACGAAATTAAAAGTTTCGAATTCAGCCCTTCGACTCCGCCGCCAGGCGGTAGTGACGGCCCGCTTCCTGCGGCTTCTCGAGCCGGTCGTAGAGCCGCGCAAGCGCAAGGTACGACTCGCGGCTCGGCTCGAAAGACGCGCTCGCCTCGAGGTAGTTTTGCGCCTTGCCCCACAACTCCGCGCGCACGCAAAGGCGGCCGAGCGCGAGCAGCAGCCGGGCATCGCCCGGATGCTCCGTCAGCCAGCGCTCGGCCTTCTCGATGCGGGCGCGCACGTCGTCGCCGGCCGTCGAGCCATACAGGTCAACCAGCGCCGGCACCCATTCCTGGCCGAGCGCGCGCTCGAGGATCTCGCGCGCCAGGCCCGAGCGCCCTGCCGAGGCAGCGTGCCTTGCGGCCGCCGCGGCCACGCGCGGCATGCCCTGGTCGCGCGCCGACAGCTTTCTCCACCTTGCCTCCAGGCCCGCCGGGTCGTGCGCCAGGGCCGCGAGAAGCTCGGAAAGCGCCTGGCTCTTGTACTCGTCCTGCAGCGCCGGAGAAATCGCGTCGCGCTTGGCGAGGATGCCGGTGAGGCGCAGCACCTCCTCCCAGTTGCGCGCGCCGAACTCGGCGCGCAAGAGGAGCCTCAGCGTGGCGATGTGCTTCGGCCCGGAGCCGTGCAGGTCCCGCAGCACGGCG
>JANMDK010000172.1:0-2447 GCA_031376265.1 Pseudomonadota bacterium | reverse complement strand
GGCCAGTTCATGCCGGGCCTGGCGGGGCGCGAGAGGGTGCCGTTGATCCGGGCGTGGCGCCCCCCGGCCGCCCAGGCGCGCAGCGCCGAAGTCGAACGCGCGTTGCGCTTGCTGGAGCGCGGCGAGGACCCGAAGCAGGTGCTCGAAACGCTTTCGCAGGGCCTGACCAACAAGCTCATGCATGCGCCGACCCAGGCGTTGAACGAGGCAAACGGCGACGACCGCCGCGCGCTGACCGACCTCGTCGCGCGCCTTTTCCGCATCAAGCGTTAGCTGGCCAGGCGCGCCCCACCGGCCATGGCTCGCCCATGAAAGCATCGCTTCGCTCCAAGCTCGACCAGCTCAGCTCGCGCCTGCAGGAGCTCGACCGCCTGCTTTCGGAAGAGTCGGCCGCCAAGGACATGGACAGCTTCCGCAAGCTGGCGCGGGAACATTCGGAGCTTTCTTCCGTTGTGGGCCTGTACTCGAGCTACAAGCTGGCCGAGGAGGATGCGGAAGCCGCGCGCGGCATGGCATCGGACCCCGAGATGCGCAGCTTTGCCGACGACGAGCTCAAGGCGGCGCGCGAGCGCATGGAGGTCTTGAGCGCGGAGCTGCAGAAAGTCCTGCTGCCCAAAGATCCGAACGACGAGAAGAACACGTTCCTCGAAATCCGCGCCGGCACCGGCGGCGACGAGTCCGGCCTCTTCGCCGGGGACCTGTTGCGCATGTATACGCGATTTGCAGAGCGGCTCGGCTGGCAGGTCGAGATCGTTTCCGAGAGCAGCTCGGAGCTCGGCGGCTACAAGGAAGTCATCGTCAAGCTGGTCGGCCAGGGCGCCTATTCCAAACTCAAGTTCGAGTCCGGCGGGCATCGTGTGCAGCGCGTGCCGGTCACCGAGGCGCAGGGCCGCATCCATACCTCCGCATGCACCGTGGCGGTGATGCCCGAAGTCGACGAGATCGACGACGTGGTGCTGAACCCGGCGGAAATGCGCATCGACACGTTCCGCGCCTCCGGCGCCGGCGGACAGCACATCAACAAGACCGACTCGGCGGTGCGCATCACCCACCTGCCCACCGGCATCGTGGTCGAATGCCAGGACGGCCGCTCGCAACACAAGAACAAGGCGCAGGCCCTCTCGGTGCTGGCTGCGCGCATCAAGGACCAGCAGATGCGCGAGCAGGCCGCGAAGACCGCGGCGACCAGGAAGTCGCTCATCGGCTCGGGCGACCGCTCGGAGCGCATCCGCACCTACAACTATCCGCAGGGGCGCGTCACCGACCACCGGATCAACCTCACGCTCTACAAGCTCGACCGCATCATGGACGGCGAGCTGGACGACGTCGTCAACGCGCTCGCCACCGAGCTGCAGGCCGAACAGCTCGCCGAACTGGCCGAAGAGCAAGCGGGCCGGGCTGGCGCGTGACCGTCGCCGAGGCGCTCGCGGGCTCCGGGCTCGAGCCCTTGGAAGCGCGAATGCTGCTCGCGCAGGCGAGCGGGTTGTCGCGTGCCTCCATCGCCGCCCACCCGGAGCTCGAGCTCACCGCCGCAGCTGTCGCAATGTTTTCGGACGCAGCCGCGCGACGACGCGGCGGCGAGCCGGTTGCGTACCTTCTTGGCGAGCGCGAGTTCTACAGCCTCGTGCTCGCGGTGACGCCGGCGGTGCTCATTCCTCGCCCGGAGACCGAGTTGCTGGTGGATTTTGCGCTGGAGCACCTGCCGCGTAATGGCACGCTGCTGGACCTGGGCACCGGGTCGGGAGCGATCGCCCTGGCGGTCAAGCATCAACGACCCGATGTGCGAGTCACCGCGATAGACAATAGCGGGCCCGCCTTGGAAGTCGCGCGCGCAAATGCGTGGCGTCACGGCCTCGACGTCGAATTCCTGCAAGGCGGGTGGTTCGAGCCGTTGGGCGATCGCCGCTTCGACGTCGTCGCCTCGAATCCGCCCTACGTGGCCGAAGGCGATGAGCATCTCGCACAAGGAGACCTTAGATTCGAGCCGCACAGCGCGCTTGTCGCCGGTGCGGATGGCCTGGCTGACATTCGATCGATCGTTTCCGCCGTTCCTTCGCACCTGCGGCTCGGCGGCTGGGTCGCGATTGAGCATGGTGCCGGGCAGGACGCCGCCGCTCGCGAGCTATTGAACGCCGTCGGCCTTGAAGCAGTGGCCTCGCGTCCCGATCTGGCAGGTATTGCGCGCATCAGCACCGGAAAGTACAATCCTGAGTAAATTAATCGGGTAATCGATTCCTTAGTTTAACGAGGCGAACATGGACGTCCAGCAAGTCATCAAAGGTCAGGTCACCGGCAACCCGGTGGTGCTGTACATGAAGGGCACCCCGCAAGCTCCCCAGTGCGGCTTTTCGCAGGCCGCGATCCAGATCCTCGGCGCATGCTGCCTGAAGAGCGTGTTCACGGTCAACGTGCTCGAAGAGCCGGAAATCCGCCAGGGCATCAAGGAA
>JANMDK010000168.1:0-10174 GCA_031376265.1 Pseudomonadota bacterium | reverse complement strand
CCATCTCCCCTATCCCGCCTTCGATCTTGCGCCGCTGGCGCGCGAGCCATTCCGCGCTGCCGCCGCCGGGACGCATCTTCTCGAACAGGGAAAGCACCACTGCGTCGCAAACCCCGTCGCAGAGCACTTCGAGCTTGCGCGCCGCGAGCCAGCCGTCGGGGTCGCTCGGCACCAGAGGCACTTGCGGGTACTTGAGCTCCAAGAACTGCAGGATGTAGCTCGACTCGTAGACGCTTGATCCGTCCTCCAGCAGCAGGACCGGCAGCTTTTCCAGCGGGTTGTGGCGCGGCGTGGTGGTCGTGTTGTCCCACGGCACCTCGGTCAGCAGCTCGAACGGCAGGCCTTTTTCGGCCAGGGCGATGCGCACCTTGCGCGCATAAGGGCTGGGCGTGGCGCTGATGAGCTTGAGCATTGCGTAACCTCTTACATCGCGGGTCCGTGGAAGTTACGTACACTACCGGGAATGAAGCGAAATTTCCCCTGGCTTGCCCTTGCCTTTGCCCTGGCTGCGCCCGCGCACGCCGCCGACGCAGGGCTCACCAACGCGCCGGACCTCAAGCCGTCCCAGCAGGAAGCCAAGGCGGCCAATGTCACGGCCCAGGTCCTCTCGCGATTCCACTACAAGCCGATGCCGCTGGACGAGGCGCTTTCGGCGCGGATCTTCGACCAGTACCTCAAGGCGCTCGATTCCGAGCGGCTGCTGTTTACGCAGGAGGACATCGACCGCCTCTCGGTTCACCGCACGAAGTTGGGCGAGGGCATCCTCAAGGAAGACCTCGGCGTCCCCTTCGCGATCTTCAACACCTACCGGCAGCGCGCCATCGAGCGTTTCACGTATGCGCGCGCGCTGCTCAAGAAGGGCTTCGATTTCCAGGCCGCCGAGACTTACCAGTTCGCGCGGGAGAAGGAAGCCTGGGCCCGCAACGAAGCCGAGATGCGGGAGCTGTGGCGCAAGCGGATGAAGAACGAATGGCTGCGGCTCAAGCTCGGCGGCAAGGACGACAAGAGCATCGTCGAGCTGCTGGACAAGCGCTACGAGAGCCTCATGCGCCAGGTGATCCGCATCAAGAGCGCGGACGCCTTCCAGACTTTCATGAACGCCTACACGGTGGCGATCGAGCCGCACACGAGCTACCTCGGCCCGCGCGCCGCGGCCGAGTTCGGCATTTCGATGCAGCTCTCGCTGATCGGCATCGGCGCGTCGCTCACCGAGCTCAACGACTACATCACGATCCGCGAGCTGATTCCCGGCGGCCCGGCGATCCTCTCCGGCCAGCTCAAGGCGGGCGACCGCATCCTCGGCGTAGCGCAGGGCGACGGCCCGATGACCGACGTGCTGGGCTGGCGGGTAGACGATGCCGTGGTCCTCATCCGCGGCACGCCGGATTCCGTCGTGAGGCTCGAGATCCTGCCCGGCGATGCCGCACCCGACGGCAAGCGCAAGATCGTCTCCATGGTGCGCAAAACCATCAGCCTGGATGAGCGCGCCGCCAAGGGCTCCATCCAGCTGGTCACCGACGGCGCGACCAGCCGGCGCATCGGCGTGATCGCGCTGCCCACGTTCTACGAGGATTTCGCGTCCAGGCAGAAGGGCGTGCAGGACTACCGCAGCGCCACGCGCGACGTGGCCAGGCTGCTCGAGCAGATGAAGAAAGAGAAAGTCGACGGCGTGCTCATCGATCTTCGCAACAACGGCGGCGGCTCGATGGGCGAGGCGATCGAACTCACCGGCATGTTCATCGACAAGGGCCCGGTGGTGCAGCAGCGCAACGCGAACGGCCAGGTCTCCATCGGCAGCGACACCCGCGCGGGCGTTGCGTGGGATGGCCCGCTCGCGGTGCTGCTCAACCGGCGCTCGGCGTCATCCTCGGAGATCTTTGCCGCCGCGATCCAGGATTACGGCCGCGGGCTGATCATCGGCGAGCCGACGTACGGCAAGGGCACCGTGCAGGCCCTCATCGATCTCGACGAGATGGCCAAGACCCCCAAGGGACAGTTCGGCGAGCTCAAGATGACGATCGGGCAGTTTTTCCGCATCAACGGGGGCACCACGCAACTGCGCGGGGTCACGCCGGACATCGCCTTTCCCGTGGCGCCGGATGCCGAGACGATTGGCGAATCGAGCCTGGAGAATGCCCTGCCCTGGGTGCAGATCAAGCCGGTGGAGTACGCGCCGGCCGGCGACCTCAAGAAAGTGCTGCCGGCCCTGCAGTCGATGCACGAGGCCCGCATCCGCAAGGACAAGGCCTTCCAGTACCTGCGGGAGGACATCGCCGAATCGAGGCTCCAGCGCACGAAGAACCAGGTCACGCTGAACGAGGCCGCTCGCCGCAAGGAACTGGCAGCGCTCGAGGCACGCCTTGCCGCGCGCGAGTCGAAACGCGAGCCGGGCAATGGCAACCCGGTCCGGGACGACGGCCTCCAGCCCGGCGAACGCACCCTGGCCAACGAGCTGGCCGCGCAGAAAGCACGCGAGAGCGCCAAGGACATCCTGCTGATCGAAGCGGTCAACATCCTGGGCGACGCAGCGCGGCTGTTGCGCGCTGAACCTGGGCCGACGGCGCGCGTCAAGCAGTAGCCGGCGCAGGCGCACCTGGCGTCTTTACGGCTTCGGCATGCTCGCCGAGAGGAGTGCGGCAACCGGCACCATTTTGCTGATGGCGTGTTGAATGAAGTCGGCAGCGGCCCGGCGGACCTCGGTGACCGAGTCGGGCGGCGGCAGTTCTGTCATGCCAGCCTGCAGTCGAGCCCCGGCGGATTCGCCCAAAGCGATGACTTGCCCGACCATTTTATCCAGGCGGCCATCGAACGCGAGTGGCGCCAGCTGGACGTGGCTAAGCGCCAGGAATCCCGGCCAGTGGGCAAGATGCCGGTACATGCTGGCGATGATGCGTCCTTGGGCGCGGTCGCCAAGCAGATTGATGCGGCGGATCAGGTCGGCGGTATCAGCGCTGACTTCATCCAGGGTGAGAAGTTTGGGAAGCAACCCTTCAACCGCGGCGTCCCCGGGCCGATCCGTCGCGGCCCGATCGTTCGGAGTTACTGCAGGAACTCCGTCTATGCGCCGCACAAGCGCCGATAGCGCGGCCAGGTTCAATGCGTTCGAATGATTGTAGGAAGCGAGGATCCGCCCGATCGAAGCCTCCCCCGCCGCATCGATTCCAGCGCAGGCAAGCATCGAATGCGACCAGCCCGGCAACGCCGGCCGCGTAAATCCAGCCCGGATCCGCCGGCCTTCGATGCCGGCCCGACCTGAAACATAGATCGGCCTGACCGATTCCCACGCCCATTTGAGCGCACCGGGAAAAGTGGCGATATGGCGCCAGATCAGGTTGACCACATTGACCCCGAGCGTGGCGCGCAAATTGGCGAATAGGATCGCCGTCTCGCCAGTGGCGGCGGCTTCGGTAATCGCCGGAACGGGATCTCCCAAGCCTACTTCTTCTCGAAATGCTCGCGCGCCTTGCCGAACGCATCGCGCATCTGCTTCCAGGCTGCATCGGCGCCGGTCATCATGTCCTTCCACGCTTCGGTCGAGGCGCCCTGCAGGAGGCGCATTTGATACAGGGCCTCCTCGCGACGCGCGCTCAAAGTTGCCAGTTGCTTTGCATATTCGACCTTCATCTCTGCTTGCGCTGTACGTGCCTTTTCCTCCCACTTTTTGGTCTCGACATTCCACTGGTCGAGCTGCGCTTTCAGCTTCTCGACATACTCGTCCTTGTTCATGGCTCACCTCCATGCCGATTGAGGATCCGCTTCGATCCGACATGCAAGGATAGTCCCCAGGCAGGCCCGAGGCGATACTCCCGCGTCAAACGCGTTTCGCGGCCCCCACCAGCTGAGCGGTGTTTATTGTGGTGCTACACGCCTAGTGCCTGCCGGAGCACGCGGATGTAGTTGCCGCCGACGATACCCTCGATGCCGGCGTCGCTGAGCCCGCGCCGCGCGAGCAGCTGCGGCAATTCGGCGAACTCCGCGTAGGTCGGCATCGTCGAGCGTCCGAGCCCGTCCATGTCGCTGCCGATGCCGACATGCATCGGGCCGTAGGCGTCCGCCATGCGCATGAGCTCGTCGGCGTAGAGGTTCATGTTCGCGTACGAGATCCACAGCGGCCACAGCCCAAGCACTCCGCCCTTCTCGGCCAACCGCTTTGCCAGCGGTGCATGGATCGCGCGCGCGGCGACGCCGCCCATCCACGTCGTGGGCATTGCCGGCGCAACGTGCCCGTGCGAGTAGATCACCGGCTTGGTGGAAATCTCCAGCACCTGCTCGATGCCGGCCGAGGTCGCATGCGCGACGTCGACCAGGATGCCGAGGCGGTTGCATTCCCGCACCACGTCCTTGCCGAACGCCGTCAGGCCGCCATGCACCGGCGGCTCGGTGCTGATGTCGCCGACGTCCGAGACCCGGTAATGGAGGATCTGCAGATGCGCAAGCCCGCGCGCGCGGACCGCCTGCAGGTAGCCGAGGTCTCCCTCCAGGAAATCGGCGCCTTCCGAGGCGATGACGATTCCCGGCACCCTTTCCTTCAGCACCCTGTCGAGTGCGGCGACCGAATCGACGGTGGCAAGATCCTGCGCGCGGATGCGCTCGATCGTCTGGGCCAGCTGGCGATCGAAATTCTGGCGCAGCGCACCGGGCCTGGCTTCCCGAAACGATTCCCACACCAGGCGGGCGGTGGACCACTTGGTGAAGCCACTGTCCGGGATCACCTTCTCCGCCACCAGCAGCATGCCGCCCGCGGTCATGAACTGGCGCATCGTGTTTGCCTGCTTGAAGCGCAGGTGCGCGTGCATGTCGGCGAACCGCAGCGCCGGCTGCGCCCGCGCCGGAGTGGGGCCGAAGAAGCCGGTCAGCGCCGCTGCGCCCGCGGCCTGGATGAATTCGCGCCGTTTCATGTCCGTTAGAATAGTTCTATAGGTCCATCGGTGTCATTCTCCTTCGCAACCCTCCTCCCTGGATATCGATGTCTTTGATTCTTGGAATCGCCTCATCGCATGACGCGTCCGCCTGCCTGTTCGAAAACGGAGTACTGGTTTCCGCCATTGCCGAGGAAAGGCTCTCGCGCATCAAATGCGACGGCGGGCATCTGCCCTCCCTTGCCATCGACGCGGTCCTCTCGGCCGCAGGCGCCAGCCGCCGCGACGTCGATGCGATCGCGTCCATCTACGGGCACTTTCCGGAAGCGTATTTCCGGAGGGAGACGGCGAGCAAGGAGATCGAGCGGCGCATTTCGCGCACCATGAAGCGATTGCGGGGCGAGGAAAACCGCACCCAGTTCTCGTCGAGCAATCTTTTAAAGCACTTGCGCGCGCAGGGCGGAGGCTTCGAATCGCACTTCCGGCGCGGCGCCTTCCTGGACGCCGAGGGATTCCGCCCGGACACGCGAGTGCAATTTTTCGATCATCACCTCACTCACGCAATCGCGGCCGGACACTACAGCGGATTCGACGAGGCGGCGGTCGTCACGGTCGACGGCGAGGGCGACCTCGACATGCACCATGCAGCCGGGGTCTACCGCAACGGCCGGGTGGACGTCCTGCAAGTCTCCGACACCCCCGGCAATTCGCCGGGATTTTTCTACGAGTCGATCACGAAGTTGCTCGGCTTTCGCCCCTTGCGCCACGAGGGGAAGATCCTGGGGCTCGCGGCGTTCGGCGACCCCGAGCCGCTCGCGGGGGCATTCCGCAAGGCATTGCGCACCAAGCCGGGCGATGAAGATTTCGACTCCGACTTCGCGGGCTTGCCGGATGCGTACGGCAAACGCCATGCATACCTTGCCTCGGTCATTGCCGGTCACGCGCGCGAGAATGTGGCTGCGGCGGCGCAGCTCGTGCTCGAAGAATCCGTCGTCTCGGTCTGCAGTCGTTTCCTGCAAAAAACGGGTTTGCGGAACATCGCCCTGAACGGCGGGGTCTTCGCTAACGTGAAGCTCAACCAGCGGATCGCCAGGTTGCCGGAGGTCGACAGGCTATTCGTATTCCCGGGAATGTCCGACACCGGGAACTCGGTCGGCGCGGGGCTGCTTGCGCTCGATCTGACCGACGCGTCTTCCGCCGGAAAGGCGATCGAGCCGCTGCGGGACGTGTACTGGGGGCCGGCATGGCCGGCCGACGAGATCCGCCGGGCGCTGGACGCGCACCGGCTCGGCTACGAGGAACTCGACGCCGCAGCGCTCGCGGACAGAGCGGCCCACGCCATCCACGCCGGCAAGGTGGTCGGCTGGTTCCAGGACCGTATGGAATTCGGTCCGCGCGCGCTGGGCAACCGGTCGATGCTTGCGGCAGCAACCGAGTCCGGCATCAACAAGTCGCTAAATGACCGCCTTGCGCGGACCGAGTTCATGCCTTTCGCGCCAAGCTGCCTCGCCGAATACGCAGGCGAGCTCTTCGACGGGATCGAAAAATGCCGGCACGCGGCGGAATTCATGACCGTCACCTTCGACGTTCGACCCGAATGGCGCTCACGCGTGCCAGCGGTCGTGCATGTAGACGGTACGGCGCGCCCCCAGCTCGTCCGGCGCGACCGGAACCCCCTGTATCACGCTCTGATCGAGCGGTATCGCCAACTATCCGGCATCCCGCTCGTGCTCAACACCAGCTTCAACGTCCATGAGGAGCCGATCGTTTGCCGGCCCGCAGAAGCGATCGAGGCCCTGGTAGACAACAGGATAGACGCGCTCGCCATCGGAGCGTTCTGGGCGGCACGGCGGTAGGCACGCTGGCCAATTGTCGCGCCGGAGGCAGGTGATTCGCGCCATTTCGTGTCCGTTAGAATAGTTCTATAAAACAAGGAGACACGATGAAAGCCGGAATGCGATCTGTGGCGGTGTTTGGAATGGCGTTCGTATCGGCCGCATTCGCGCAAACCGATTTCCCGACCAAGCCGGTGCGCATCATCACGCCGTTCAACCCGGGCGGCGCGATCGACATCTATACGCGCCTGATCGCCGAGCCCCTCGGCAAGCGGCTGGGGCAGAACGTCATCGTCGAGGCGATCGCCGGCGCAAACACCATCGTCGGCACTCAGGCCGCGATCCGCGCCGTGCCCGACGGCCATACCTTCCTGATCACGACGATGTCGACTACGGTCAACAACAAGATTCTCTACTCCAAGTCACTCGCCTACGATCCTGACAGGGACCTTGCCCCGATCACCCAGCTTTCCTACGGCACGGTGCTTTTCGTCGGCCCTGCGGCCGCGCCGTACAAGGACCTGAAGGAATTCATCCAGTGGGCGAAGACCAAGGATCGCGTGACCTACGGCTCGTGGGGCATTGCTTCATGGGGCCACCTCGCCGGGCAGATCCTCAAGAGCGATCTCGGCCTGCGGCTCGAGCACGTCCCTTACAAGGGCGACGTGCCTGCGATCACCGACGTGCAGAACGGCGGGCTGGACACCACCTTCTCCAGCCCGACGAGCGCCAAGCCGCGCATCGCCTCGGGCGGCATCAAGCCGATCGCGATGACCGGGCCGATGCGCTCGGCGTCGATGCCGGACCTGGCGACTTTTACCGAGCAAGGCGTGCCGAACGTGGACCTCGCCATCTGGGTCGGCGCCTATGCGCCCGCCGGCACGCCGCGGCCGATCATCGACCGGTTGCAGCGCGAGCTCAAGGCGGTCATCAACCAACCGGACGTGCGCGAGAAGATGGTCGCGCAAGGCCAGACGCCGGTCGGCAATACGCCCGAGCAGTTCGTGGCCAACGTGCGCGCCGACTACCCGAAGTGGGAAGCGCTGATCAAGGCTTCTGGCGCAACGCTCGAGTAAGACGCCGCCGTGCAAACCGACTACGTCCAGCGATTCCTTTTCGAAGAGCTCGACATCCGCGGCCGTCTGGTCTGCCTCACCGGCGCATGGAAGCAGATGCTCGAAGGACGCGACTACCCGTCCCGCGTCGCCGAAATGCTCGGCGAGTCCACCGCGGTGGCCGTCCTGCTTGGCTCAAATCGCAAAGGCGCGGGGCGCACCACCCTGCAGGTGCGCGGCAACGGCCCGGTCCCGCTGTTGATCGCCGATTGCGGCGCCGAGCCGGACGCGGCGGAGCTCAGGATCCGCGGCATGGCGCAACACGCGCCGGAAGCGACGGGCACGGTGCGCGAGCTGGTCGGCGAAGGCCGCTTCGCACTGATGCTCGAAGACACTGCGACCGGGCAGATCTACCAGAGCGTCGTGCCGCTGGAGGGCGATTCGCTCTCCGAGATCTTCGGGCACTACCTCACGCAGTCCGAACAGCTGCCTTCGTACGTGCGGTTGTTCGCCGACGGCGGCGCGGTCTGCGGCCTGCTGCTGGAGAAGCTGCCGAAAGCCGACGAGCGCGACGCGGACGGCTGGAACCGCATGACGCAATTCGCGGCAACGCTGACCTTGGGGGAAACCGTCGGCGCGCAGCCCTATGACCTGTTGACCAAGCTGTTCCCTGAAGAATTGCTCCGCGTCTACAAGCTCGACCCGGTCGAGTACTACTGCCCCTACGACGTGGACAAGGTGAAGGACATGCTGCGCAGCCTCGGACGGGAGGAAGTCGATTCGATCATCGCCGAGAAAGGCGAAGTGCTGATCAAGAACGAAATGTGCAACCACGAGTACCGCTTCGATGCCGGGGCGGTGGCGCAGATGTTCGAGGAGAACCATGAATAGATACGCCGACACCGGCACCGCTTACGGGCGCAAGGCGCCAACCTGGCGCACGGAGCTCACCGAGGTCGGCGCGGGCACGCCGATGGGCGAGCTGCTGCGGCGCTACTGGCATCCGGTGGGGCTCGCCTCCTACGCGAGCGACGTGCCGCGCAAGGTCCGCGTGCTCGGCGAGGACCTGATCCTGTTTCGCGACGGCACCGGCAAGCCGGGGCTGGTTTACCCGCACTGCGCCCATCGCGGCGCCTCGCTCTACTACGGCAAAACCGAAGAGCGCGGCATCCGCTGCTGCTACCACGGCTGGCTCTTCGACGTGCAGGGCCACTGCCTCGAGCAGCCCTGCGAGGAAGGCGGCGGCCCGCGCCGAGACAAGGTGCGCCAGCCCTGGTACCCGGTCGAGGAGCGCTATGGCCTCGTATTTGCTTACCTCGGGCCACCGGAAAAGAAGCCTTTGCTGCCACGCTATGAGTGCCTTGAAACCCTCGGGGAGGGGGAATTCATTGAATCGGACGACACCAGCATCGGCTCGGGCGGCCCCGTGATCGCGCCCTGCAACTGGCTGCAGCACTACGAGAACGTGGTCGACCCCTTCCATGTGCCGATCCTGCACGGCTCGTTTTCCGGCATGCAGTTCACTTCGCAGATGGCCAGCATGCCCAAGGTGCAGTTCGACACCACGCCTATCGGCGTCAAGGTCACCTCCACCCGCCCGATGGAAGGCGGCAAGACCTTCCTGCGAATCACCGAGGCCACGGTTCCTACCCTGCGCGTGGTGCCGAACCCGAGGGTTGGCAAGTACGGCGCGGTCGAATCGATCGGCTGGGTGCTGCCGATAGACGACACCACCTACCGCATCTACACCGCCGGCCGCGTGACCGGGAAAGGCGAGCTTTCCCGCTTTCGCTCCAAGTACAACGGCAAAACCTGGCCGGAGCTCACCGAAGAGGAGCACCAGCGCTTTCCGGGAGACTACGAGACGCAGGTCAGCCAGGGCCCGTTCGCCCACCATTCCGAGGAGCATTTCGCCACCAGCGACAAGGGCATCGCCCTGCTCCGCCGGTTCCTGGAGCAGCAGGTCAAGGCTGTGGAACAGGGACGCGACCCGGCCGGGGTCGCGTACGATGACGACAAAGCCTGGGTCCGGTTCGAAGCCGGCAACTACCTGGTCTGATAACAACAAGGAGCAGTGGGATGGACGACAGGGGAGATTTCCCGCCGGCGTACTACAAGACCATCCAGGTCATCGATACCTTCACCGACTGGACCGGGCGCACCGTCGCCTGGGTCTGCGTGCCGCTTTCGATCGTCGTGTTCTGGGAGGTCGTTGCGCGCTTCTTCTTCAACGCCCCGACGATCTGGGCGTACGACCTGTCGTACATGCTCTACAGCGTGCTCTTCATGCTTGGCGCGCACTACGCGCTCAAGCGCGGCGCCCACATCCGCACCGACATGCTTTGGGAGAAATTCTCCGACCGCACCAAGGGCAAGATCGACTTCTACGCGTTCATCCTGCTTTTTTTTCCCGGCATGATCCTGC
>JANMDK010000062.1:0-28481 GCA_031376265.1 Pseudomonadota bacterium | reverse complement strand
CTGCTGCGCGGCGGGCGCCGGAGCGTTGACCGCCTTCATCGAAAGGCGCAGGCGGCCCTTGTCGTCGGCCTCGAGCACCTTGACCTTCACAGCCTGCCCTTCCTTGAGGTGATCGGCCACGGCGTTCACGCGCTCGTTGCTGATCTGCGAGATGTGCAGCAGGCCATCGCGGCCCGGCAGGATGCTGACGATCGCGCCGAAATCCAGGAGCCGTAGCACCGTGCCGTCGTAGACCTTGCCGACCTCGACGTCCTGCGTGAGCTCTAGGATTTTCTTCTTCGCGAGTTCCCCGCCGTCGGCGCTGGTCGACGCGATCGAGATCGTGCCGTCGTCCTGGATCTCGATCGTCGTGCCGGTCTCTTCCTGCAAGCCGCGGATTACCACGCCGCCCTTGCCGATCACGTCGCGGATCTTCTCCGGATTGATCTTGATCTTGAGGATGCGCGGCGCGAAAGTCGAGATCTCGGTGCGCGAGCCGCCCATCGCCTGCTTCATGTGATCGAGGATGAACACCCGCCCCTCGCGCGCCTGGTTAAGCGCAACCAGCATGATTTCCTTGGTGATCGACTCGATCTTCAAGTCCATCTGCAGCGCGGTGATGCCCTTTTCGGTGCCGGCCACCTTGAAGTCCATGTCGCCAAGGTGGTCCTCGTCGCCGAGAATGTCGGTCAGCACCGCGAAGCGGTTGCCTTCCTTGATGAGGCCCATCGCGATGCCCGCCACGTGCGACTTCATCGGCACGCCCGCGTCCATCAGGGCAAGGCTTCCGCCGCACACTGAGGCCATCGAGGACGAGCCGTTCGATTCGGTGACTTCGGAAACCACGCGCATCGAATAGCCGAATTCCTCGGCGCTCGGCAGCGTCGCCAGCAGCGCGCGCTTGGCGAGGCGTCCGTGGCCGATTTCGCGGCGCTTCGACGAACCCATGCGCCCGGTCTCGCCGGTCGCATACGGGGGCATGTTGTAGTGGAGCATGAAGCGGTCGCGGTACTCGCCCATCAGCGCGTCGATGATCTGTTCATCGCGGCCGGTGCCCAGCGTCGCGACGACCAGCGCCTGGGTCTCGCCGCGCGTGAAGAGGGCTGAGCCGTGGGTGCGCGGCAGCACGCCGGTGCGAATGGTGATCGGGCGCACGGTGCGCGTGTCGCGCCCGTCGATGCGCGGCTCGCCGTCGAGGATCTGGCTGCGCACGATTTTCGATTCGAGCGCGAAACATACGTCCTTGACCGTGTTCGTGTCCGGTCCCTGGTCGGTGCCTGCACCGACCTCGCTGAAGACTCTTTTCCAGATGCCGTCGATGGCCGTCGAGCGCGCCTGCTTCTGCTTCATCGCGAAGGCATCGCGTAGGTCTTTCTCGGCGAGCTCCGTGACGCGCGCGATCAGCGCCTCGTCCTTGGCCGGCGCTTGCCAGTTCCACGAGGGCTTGCCGGCGACTTCGGCCAGCGCATGGATGGCCTCGATGGCCGCCTGCATCTGCTCGTGGCCGAACGTCACGGCGCCGAGCATCACGTCTTCGGGAAGCTCGAGCGCCTCGGATTCGACCATCAGCACGCCCTGCTCTGTGCCGGCGACCACGAGGTTGAGCTGGGAGTCCTTCAGCTGGCTCGCAGTAGGATTAAGAACGTATTGGCCGTTGAGATAGCCTACACGGGCTGCGCCGATCGGTCCGTTGAACGGGATGCCCGAGAGCGTCAGCGCAGCTGACACGGCAAGCATTGAAACGATGTCCGGATCGACCTCAGGGTTGCACGACATCACTGTCGCCACGACCTGCACTTCGTTGTAGAAGCCGTCGGGAAACAGCGGGCGGATCGGGCGGTCGATCAACCGGCACGTGAGGATTTCCTTTTCGGAGGGCCGGCCCTCGCGCTTGAAGAAACCGCCGGGGATCTTTCCAGCCGCGTAGGTTTTCTCGACGTAGTCGACGGTCAGCGGGAAGAAGTCCTGGCCCGGCTTGGCTTCTTTTTTCGCGACAACGGTGGCGAGCACCACGGTGTCGTCGATCGTGCAGATCACCGCGCCATGCGATTGGCGGGCGACTTCGCCGGTTTCGAGGGTGACCTGCTGGGCGCCGTACGTGAATGTTTTCTTGGTCGGATTCAAAGGGAATGTCCTTATGGAACTGGTTGGATCGCGCGGGATTCGCCTGCCGGGGAATCAGTCCCGGCGGGCTGCGGCGACCGTGAGCGGTTGAACGCCGAAAACAAAAACGCTCACCGATGCGATGAGCGTTTCTGGGCGGAACATGCGGTGACTACTTGCGCAGTCCGAGCCGCTCGATCACGTTGCGGTACTTGTCCGCATCCGTGCGCTTCAGGTAATCGAGCAGTTTGCGGCGCTGGCTGACCATCTTGAGCAGCCCGCGACGCGAATGGAAATCCTTGGTGTGCGCCTTGAAATGCTCGGTGAGTCCGTTAATGCGCTCGGTGAGCAGGGCAACCTGTACTTCGGACGAGCCCGTATCCGTGGCCGCCCGCTGGAATTGTTTTACGACTTGCGCTTTCTGCGCGACCTGCAAAGCCATGTTTTCTCCTTGCGAAACCGCGATTTTAGCTGAATCACCGCCCGTTTTGCAAGTTTTCCGATGATTTTCAGCCGGTTGGCGGAGGTTCGTTGCGCTCCGACAACAATCTTTTCGGGGCCAGACCGCCGGCCGCGCCGGCCTCGCCCAACCCGAGGAATCGGCCCGCCGAGTCGTAGACGCGATAAGTGCCTGCGGGGAGGCCTTGAATCGCCACGGATTGACCCTGGCAGAACCGGGTCTCCACGCCCGGACCGAGCTCGGCTCGCGGGAGCTGGCCAAGCATCCCGTCGGACGGGATCAGCAGCCTGTCCCGCTGCGGTTCTCCAAGGGCCTGCAGGTCTTCGAGCCGGACCGCGCCGGAAAGGTCGAACGGGCCGGTGGCGGTCCGCCTCAGGGACGACAGGTGCGCCCCGCAGCCCAATGCCGCCCCGATATCCTCGGCGAGCGTGCGCACGTACGTTCCCTTGCTGCACGCGACCCGCACAGTGAGGGCCTCCCCGCCGAAATCCAGCAGGTCGAGCGCAAAGATCTCGATGCGCCGGGGGATCCTTTCCACGCTCTCGCCGCGCCGCGCCAGCACATAAAGCGGTGTGCCTTCGCGCTTCAGCGCCGAGTACATCGGCGGGACCTGGGTTTGCACCCCGGCAAAGCGTTGCAGGACCGCAAGAACCGTTTCGCGATCGACGTTCACGGGCTTGCGCGCGAGGATCTCGCCTTCGGCATCTGCCGTTGCGGTGGTGATTCCGAGCCGGATGCCGGCGTCATAGCCCTTGGCGGCATCCAATAGGAATCCCGAGAACTTGGTTGCGTCGCCAAGCAGCACCGGAAGCAGGCCCGACGCCAGGGGGTCGAGGGTTCCGGCGTGTCCGGCCTTTTCGGCCCGATACAATCGCTTGGCCGCCTGCAGCGCGTGGTTGGAGCTGATACCCACCCCCTTGTCCAGGAGCAGGACGCCGCTGATCCGCCTGCGCGGAATGCGGACGCGCCCGCCGTCAGCCTTCGGAGGAGTCGCCGGGTTTTGCAGGGTTGTCTTTGACGGCGATGTCGATCAGACGCGAAAGCCGGTCGCCGCGCTCCACAGACTCGTCATAGACGAACTTAAGCTCGGGAGTCGTCCAGAGCTTGACGCGCTTGCCGAGCTGCGTGCGCAGGAAACCGGTTGCGCGCTTGAGGCCGACCTGGGCGGCGCGGACATGATCGGCCTCCAGGCAGGTGAAATAGACCGTCGCGTAGGCGCAGTCGGCCGAGACGTCCACGGAGGTCAGCGTGATGAGGCCGACGCGAGGATCGCGCAGCTCCCGGTGGATGATTTCCGAGAGCTCGCGCTGGATCTGGTCGCCGACCTTCTGCGAGCGTCCCGAGGAGCGGGCCATGGCGCGGGGCGCGCTACAGAGTGCGCGCCACCTCCTGGACTTCGAACACCTCGAACTGGTCCTTCTCGTTCAGGTCGTTGAAGTTCTTGAGCGAGATGCCGCACTCGAACCCCGCCTTGACCTCGCGCTGGTCGTCCTTGAAGCGCTTGAGCGCGTCGATCTCGCCGGTGTGGATGACCACGTTGTCGCGCAGCACGCGCACCTGCGAGTTGCGGCGCACGAGGCCCTCCAGTACGTAGCAGCCGGCCACCGTGCCGACCTTCGAGATCCGGAACACCTGGCGCACTTCGACGATCCCGAGGACGCTTTCCTTCTTCTCGGGCGACAGCATGCCCGACAGCGCCGCCTTGATCTCGTCGACCGCGTCGTAAATGATGTTGTAGTAGCGCACGTCGATGCCGGAAGACTCGATCAGCTTGCGCGCGGTTACATCGGCGCGCGTATTGAAGCCGATGATCACCGCGCCCGACGCCATCGCGAGGTTGACGTCCGATTCGGTAATGCCGCCGACGCCCGAGTGGACCACGGTGACACGGACTTCCTCGTTCGACAGCCTCGAAAGGGCATGCACCAGCGCTTCCTGCGAACCCTGCACGTCGGACTTGACCACCAGCGCAAGCGACTTCTTGCTGCCCTCGCCCATCTTGTCGAAGATGCCGTCGAGCTTGGCCGCGCGCTGCTTCGAGAGCTTCACGTCGCGGAACTTGCCCTGCCGGAACAAGGCGATTTCCCGCGCCTTGCGCTCGTCGGTGAGCACCGTCATTTCCTCGCCGGCTTGCGGCACATCGGACAGTCCCTGGATCTCGACCGGGATCGAGGGCCCGGCGGTTTGCACCGGGAGGCCTGCCTCGTCCAGCATCGCGCGCACGCGGCCGAACACCGAACCCGTGAGCACGACGTCGCCGCGCTTGAGCGTGCCGGACTGGACCAGCAGCGTCGCTACGGGACCGCGGCCCTTGTCGAGACGGGCTTCGATCACCACGCCTCGCGCCAGAGCGTCGACCGGCGCCTTGAGCTCCAGCACCTCCGCCTGCAGCAGCACCTGCTCGAGCAGGTCATCGATGCCCTGCCCGGTCTTTGCCGAAACCGACACGAAAGGCGATTCGCCGCCGTATTCCTCGGGAATCACGCCGTGACTGACCAATTCCTGCTTGACCTTGTCGGGGGTTGCCTCGGGCTTGTCGATCTTGTTCATCGCGACCACGATAGGCACGCCGGCCGCCTTGGCGTGATTGATCGCCTCGATCGTTTGCGGCATGACGCCGTCGTCCGCTGCAACCACGAGCACGACGATGTCCGTCGCTTTCGCGCCGCGCGCTCGCATGGCCGTAAACGCCTCGTGACCGGGGGTATCGAGGAACGTCACGACGCCCCGCTTGGTCTCGACGTGATACGCGCCGATGTGCTGCGTGATGCCGCCGGCTTCGCCGGAGGCCACCTTGGTGCGGCGGATGTAGTCCAGCAAAGACGTCTTGCCGTGGTCGACGTGCCCCATCACGGTCACAACCGGGGGACGCGGAATCTGCTCTGTCTCGGCAACTTCCGCATGCTCGGCAATGTAGGCCTCGGGATCGTCGGCCTTGGCGGCCTTCGCCTTGTGGCCCATTTCCTCGACCACGATGATCGCCGTTTCCTGGTCGAGCACCTGGTTGATGGTGACCATCGAGCCCAGCTTCATGAGCGCCTTGATCACTTCTGCGGCCTTGACCGACATCTTGTGCGCCAGCTCGCCGACCGTAATCGTTTCCGGCACCGCGACTTCGCGAACCACCGGTTCCGAAGGCGCGGTAAACGCCGGGGTTTCGCTATCCGAATGCCCCGTCTTGTGGCGACCGCCACGCGCATGCCATCCGGCGACCCCGCCGCCGGCATCGCCGCGCGTTTTGATCATGCGGCGGCGCGCGGAATCGTCTTTGAGGACGGTCGTGGTCTTGACCTTCTTCGGCTTCTTGTCCGCCTTGGCGGCATCCGCTGCGCTGAGCTTCGGCTTGTGGAGCGTGCCGTCCGTGGTGGGCACGATCCCGGGTTTGCCAACCGATTCGGCCTTGGCCTTTTCCAGCGCTGCCTGGGCTTCACGCTCGGCGGCCTTCTGTTCCGAATCCTTGCGCTCGCGATCCTGCTTTTCGCGCAATTCGGCTTCCTGGAAGTCCGAAAGCTTCTTGTGTCGCTTGGCTTCTTCCTTGCGGAGCTCGACCTGTTTGGGATCGAGGCTGTATTCCGGCGCCGGAGCCGGCTCGGGAGCCGCCGGTTGGACAGGCGCCGCTGCAACCGGTGCCGGCGCGACGGGCGCGACCGGTTCGGGTACGAGAATGGGCGCGACCGCTACGACGGGAGGAGGCGGCGCTACCGGGGCTACCGGTGCAACGGCGACCGGCGCTTCCGTTTCCGGCGCCTCGTTCGGGTCGCGCTTGACGAACACGCGGCGCTTGCGCACCTCGACCTGGATCGTGCGCGCCTTGCCGGTCGAATCGGATTTCTTGATCTCGCTGGTCTGCTTGCGCGTCAGCGTGATCTTGTTCTTGGGCTCCTGCGATCCGTGCGACTTGCGCAGGTACTCGAGCAGGCGGGACTTGTCCTGCTCGGTGAGCGAATCCTCGGGGACTGCCTTCTCCACGCCGGCAGCCTTGAGCTGCTCCAGCAATGTCGAAGGCGGGACCTTGAGCTCGCTCGCGAATTGGGCGACGCTGGTCTGGGCCATGCTTATGAGGCCTCCTTCTGCGCTGCCGGCGCCGGAGCCGCGGGCTCATCCGCGAACCAGTGAGCGCGTGCGGCCATGATGAGGCCCTTCGCGCGCTCGTCCTCGATGCCGGTCAGCTCCGACAATTCGTCCACTGCCAGGTCCGCCAGGTCGTCGCGCGTCTTCACGCCCCCTTCGGCGAGTTTCGCCGCGAGCGCGGTATCCATGCCCTCGAGCTGCAGCAGGTTCTGGTCTACGCCCTGGACTTTCTCTTCGCTCGCGATCGCCTGCACCAGCAGCGCATTGCGGGCGCGGCTGCGAAGCTCGTTCACGGTGTCTTCATCGAAGGCTTCGATTTCCATCATCTCGTTGAGCGGCACGTAGGCGATCTCTTCCAGCGTGGAAAAGCCTTCCTGGATCAGGATGTCGGCGACTTCCTCGTCGACGTCGATCTTTTCCATGAAGAGGTCCTTGATGCTCTTGCCCTCTTCCTGCTGCTTCTTCTCGGATTCTTCCTGCGTCATGAGGTTCAGCGTCCAGCCGGTGAGCTCGGAAGCCAGGCGCACGTTCTGGCCGCTGCGGCCGATCGCGATCGCGAGGTTCTCCTCGTCCACCACGACGTCCATGCTGTGCTTCTCCTCGTCGACGACGATCGAGCTCACTTCGGCCGGCGCAAGCGCACCGATCACGAATTGCGCCGGATCCGCCGACCACAGGACGATGTCCACGCGCTCGCCGGCCAGTTCCTGCGTGACGGCCTGGACGCGCGAACCGCGCATGCCCACGCAGGTGCCGATCGGGTCGATGCGGCGGTCGTTGGTATGCACGCCGATCTTGGCGCGCACGCCGGGATCGCGGGCCGCGGACTTGATCTCGAGCAGGCCTTCCTCGATCTCGGGCACTTCGAGCTCGAAGAGCTTCATGATGAATTCGGGCGCAGTGCGCGAGAGGATCAGCTGCGGGCCCCGGGCCGAGCGGTCGATCTTCATGACCCAGGCGCGCACGCGGTCGCCGATGCGCAGGTTTTCCTTGGGGATCATGTGCTCGCGCGGAAGCAGCGCTTCCAGGCGGCCGGATTCGACGATCGCGCTGCCGCGCTCCATGCGCTTGACGGTGCCGGTGACCAGCTCGTCGCCGCGCGAAAGGAAATCGTTGAGGATCTGCTCGCGCTCCGCATCGCGGATGCGCTGCAGGATGACCTGCTTGGCGGTCTGCGCGCCGATGCGGCCGAACGGGATGTTCTCGATCGGCTCCTCGAGGTATTCGCCGATCTGGGCGTCGGCCTTCTTCTCCTGCGCTTCTTCGAGCGAGGTCATTTGTGCGGTGTTGTAGTCCGGCTCGTCGTCGACCACCACGTGCCAGCGCCGGAAGGCGTTGTGCTCTCCCGTATTGCGGTCGATTTCGACCCGCACGTCGACATCCTCGGTGAAGCGCTTCTTGGTCGCGGAGGCGATCGCCATCTCGAGCGCGGCGAATACCGTGTCCCGATTGACGTTCTTTTCGCGCGCCAGCGCGTCTACCAGCAGCAGAATTTCCCGGCTCATCTTTCCACTCCTACCTAGGCTTACAGGTCCGGAACGAGCTTTGCCCGCTCCATACCCTCGAGTTCGAGCGCAACCCTTGCGCCGTCCACTTCCATCGACACCGTCGATCCTTCAATGCCCTGCAACACCCCGATGAACCGTTTCCGGCCGTCGGGCCCTGCCTGCGTCATGCGCACATCGGCCTTCATGCCGGCAAACCGGGCGAAGTCCTCCGGCTTGCGCAGCGGCCGGTCCAGCCCCGGCGACGACACCTCGAGGCGCTCGTATTCGACGCCCTCCACCGCAAAAAACCGCGACAGGTGCCGGCTTACGTCGGCGCAATCGTCCACCGTAATGCCCCCGGGCTTGTCGATGAAGATGCGCAGGAACCGCCCGTGGTTGCCCGCCTGCGCGTCAACCAGCTCATAGCCCAGGCCCCTGAGGGTCGGCTCTACTCTGCCTGCCAGCGGTCCCGCGTTAAGTCCCATCGCCAATCACCTGCAAACCGGGGTCTTTCAGGCCGCGGAAATAAAAAATGGGCCGAAAAGCCCATTTCTCGTATCACCACCAGCCCGATCAATAAATCATTGGAATTATACCGTTATTTTGGCCGCCGAGGCAACGGGCGGGGCGCTTTGGGCGGTGCCGCCGCCGGCTGCGGTGCGGCCAGCGCTACGGTCAATGCCGCCGCTTCCGCGGGCTCCAGCTCCCGCCACTCGCCCGGGCGCAGGTCCTCGGGCAGCGTCACCCCGCCATACCGCAGGCGCATCAGGCGGCTGACCTGCTTGCCGAGGGCCTCGAGCATGCGGCGCACCTCGCGGTTGCGGCCTTCCTTGATCGTGGCCCGGTACCAGCGGTTCGTGCCTTCGCCGCCCGCGGGGACGATCTTGCCGAACGCCGCGTGACCGTCGTCGAGGCGCACGCCGGTATGCAGCCGTTCGAGTTCGTTGTCGGTCAGGCCACCGAATACCCGCACTGCGTATTCGCGCTCGATGCCAAAGCTCGGATGCATCATGCCGTTGGCGAGCTCACCCGAATTCGTGAACAGCAGGAGGCCGCTGGTATTGAAGTCCAGGCGCCCGATCGACATCCACTTGGCGCCGCGAATCCTGGGAAGCTTGGTGAAGACCGTCGGCCGGCCTTGCGGGTCGTGGCGCGAAACCAGCTCGCCCTCGGGCTTGTGGTACATCAGCACGCGGGTGCCGTCTTCCGCCTGCTCGAACGCGAGCGGCTTCCCGTCGAGTTCGATCCGGTCGCGCGTCGTGGCGCGATTACCGAGCTGCGCGAGTTTCCCGTTGAGCGTCAGCCGCCCGCCGGTGATCCAGTCTTCGATCTCGCGGCGCGATCCAAAGCCGGCTTGCGCGAGCAGCTTCTGCAGGCGCGACGGCTCGGCGGCCTCGGCGGCGCGGCGGTGCACCGCGACTTGCGAGCGCGAAACCTGTCCGGAAGCGTCCGGCGCGGCCCGCCGGCTAGGCGCCTGCGGCGTCCGCCTCGGCGGGCGCAGCGGCGAGTTCGGGGTCTTCGCTGCCGGACCTTTGCGGGGACGGCTGTTCGGACTCGGGTTCGGCGGCCGGCCCTGCTTCGCCGGTTTCTGAGGTGGTCGATTGCTCAAGGGGCACTGTCCTCGCAAGTTCCTCGAGCGGCGGCAATTCCTGCAGGCTGCGCAGGCCAAGGTCGTCGAGGAAGGATTTGGTGGTGGCGTATAGCGCCGGGCGCCCGGGAGCCTCGCGGTGGCCGACGACGTCGATCCATCCGCGGTTCTCGAGCGATTGCACGATCTGCGCCGATACGGCCACGCCGCGGATGTCCTCGATGTCCCCCCGCGTGACCGGCTGGCGATAGGCGATGATCGCCAGCGTTTCCATCACCGCCCGGGAATACCGCGGCGCCTTCTCCGGGATCAGCCGGTCGACGAATTTCTGGAACTCAGGCCTGGTCTGGAAGCGCCAGCCGGTGGCGAGATTGACCAGTTCCACCGCGCGGCCGGACCAGTCCTCGCGCAACTCGCCCAGCAGGCGGCGCAGGGTGTCCGCGCCGATGTCTTCCTCGAACAGGCGGCGAATGCCGTTGAGGGGCACGGGTTCCTGCGAGGCCAGCAGGGCCGCCTCGATGATCCGTTTGGCTTCAGTGGGATTGAGCATTGGCCAATTTTACGTAAATCGGGGCGAAACATTCTGACTGGGAGATTTCGACGAGCCGCTCGCGCACCAGCTCGAGGAGCGCGATGAACGTCACCACCAGGATCGGCGCCCCCCGGGAAGGGTCGAAAAGCTCGGTAAATTCGCGCATCCCGGCCTCGTTCAGGGCGCGCAGGATGATCGTCATGTGCTCGCGCACCGACAATTCCTCCTTGGTCACGTGGTGGTGCGCCGAAAGCCGGGCGCGATGCAGCAACGAGCGCCAGGCCTCCGCCAGGTCTTGCGGGTTCACGTCCGGCATGCGCTCGACCACGGTCTTCTCGATCCAGACCGAGACGGCCACGACGTCGCGTCCAACCTGCGGCAGCTCGTCCAGCTTGCGGGCGGCCTGCTTCATCTGCTCGTACTCGATCAGCCGCCGCACAAGCTCGGCGCGAGGGTCTTCCTCCTCGCCGGCCGCCGAGGGAGGCCGGGGCAGAAGCATGCGTGACTTGATCTCGATCAGCATGGCCGCCATCACCAGGTAATCGGCCGCCAGCTCGAGGTTCTTCGCCCGGGCGGCGTCGACGTACGCCAGGTACTGCCGCGTGAGCGGCGCCATCGCAATGTCGAGCACGTCGAGGTTCTGCTTGCGAATGAGGTACAGCAAGAGATCCAACGGCCCCTCGAACGCGTCGAGGAAAACTTCCAGCGCATCCGGCGGGATATAGAGGTCGAGCGGCAGCTGGATCAGCGGCTCGCCGTAGATTTTCGGCATCGACGGCGCCTTTTCGCCTTCGGGCGAATCGAGTTCCATCGCGTCCTGGGCGGTATCGGCCATCGTCATGAGGCCGCCAAGCCCATCGACTCGCGCACTTCGCGCATCGTTTCGGTGGCGAGGCGGCGCGCCTTCTCGCAGCCGTCGGCAATGATGTTCTTCACGAGCGTCGGGTCGTCGAGGTACGTCTGCGCGCGCTCGCGCATCGGCGCCTGCTCGGCAAGCACCGCGTCGATCACCGGCTGCTTGCAGTCGAGGCAGCCGATCCCCGCGGTCGTGCAGCCTTTCCTCACCCACTCTTTCCTTGCCTCGTCGGAATACACGAGGTGGAATTGCCAGACCGGGCACACATCCGGGTTGCCCTTGTCGGTGCGCTTCACGCGCGCCGGGTCCGTCGGCATCGTCCTGATCTTCTTGGCGACGCTCGCCGCGTCTTCGCGCAGCGAGATGTCGTTGCCGTAGGACTTGGACATCTTCTGGCCGTCCAGGCCCGGCAGGCGCGAAGACTCGGTCAGCAGCGCATCCGGTTCGACGAGGATTTTCTTGCCGCTGCCTTCGAGCCAGCCGAAGAGGCGCTCGCGATCGCCGCGCGGCAGGTTCTGCGTTTCTTCCAGCAGCACGCGTGCGGAACCGAGCGCCTCCTCGTCGCCCTGCTCGAGGAACTTGGTGCGCAGGTCGTTGAAGAGCCGCGCCTTCTTGCTGCCCATCTTCTTCACCGCCAGCTTGGCTTTGTCTTCGTAGCCGGGCTCGCGGCCGTAGAGGTGGTTGAAGCGCCTCGCCACCTCGCGCGTGAATTCCACGTGCGGCACCTGGTCCTCGCCGACCGGCACCATGTTCGCGCGGTAGATCAGGATGTCGGCCGACTGCAGCAACGGATAGCCGAGGAAGCCGTAGGTCGAGAGGTCCTTGTTCGAGAGCTTTTCCTGCTGGTCCTTGTAGGTTGGCACTCGCTCGAGCCAGCCGAGCGGCGTGATCATCGACAGCAGCAGGTGAAGCTCGGCGTGTTCCGGCACCTGCGACTGGATGAATAGCGTCGCCTGCGCCGGATCGATGCCCGCCGCCAGCCAATCGACCACCATGTCCCAGGTGTTCTGCTCGATCGACCCGGTCTCGTCGTAATTGGTGGTGAGCGCATGCCAGTCCGCAACGAAGAAGAGGCACGGGTATTCAGTCTGCAGCCTCGCCCAGTTCTTCAGCACGCCGTGATAGTGGCCAAGGTGCAGCGCGCCCGTGGGGCGCATTCCGGACAGGACTCGGGGCTCGAACATGGATTGGTGCTTTAAAGGAAAACGAAGGCGTGGATCAGCGATTCGGAGATCGAGAGGAGCGGCCCGATGAGCGCGTCGAGCATGTTGGTCACGACCAGCACGAGCAGGACAGGCAGGCCCCAGGGCTCCAGCTTTGCGTACTGCCACGACATGCGCGTCGGCAGCACGCTCGCGAGGATCCGTCCGCCGTCGAGCGGCAGGATCGGCAGCAGGTTGAGGAGCATGAAGATGAGGTTCACGCGCACGCCGGCTTCCGACATGCGCACGAAAGGCTCCGTATAGCCGGATTCCGGCAGGACCATGCCGAGCTTGAGCAGGAGCGCCCAGCCGATGGCCATCACCAGGTTGGCCGCCGGGCCTGCGGCCGCCACCCAGGCCATGTGCTGCCTGGGTCGGCGCAGCGCCGAATAGTTGACCGGCACCGGCTTCGCCCAGCCGAAGAGGAACCGCCCGCCGGAAAGCAGCAGGATCGCCAGCGGCTCCAGGATCGTGCCGACCGGGTCCACATGGCGCATCGGGTTCAGGCTTACGCGGCCTTCGGCAAAAGCCGTCATGTCGCCGAAGTGGCGGGCTACGTATCCATGCGCAGCCTCGTGCAGCGTGATCGCGAACAGCACGGGCAGCGAGTAGATGGCAATGGTTTGAATTAGTTGATTGAATTCCATCGCCGTGGGCAGTGCTTCTAATCCGCGATTTTAGCAGATGCGCCCTGGCCGCCCCGCCCGTTCGGCAGCCCTGGCCGGGCGGGATCAGCTCACCGCGGCCAAGCCGAGGGCCTCCAGCGAGCCGCTGCCTTCGCGCAGCACGACCGGCGTGTCGCCGGTCAGGTCGAGCACCGTGCTCGGGACGATGCCGCAATGTCCTGCGTCCAGCACCAGGTCAAGCTCGTGCTCAAGCCGCGCGCGGATGTCGCCGCCTTCGGAGATCGGCTCCTCGTCGCCCGGCAGTTGAAGCGTTGCGGACAGCATCGGCTCATTCAATTCCGCGAGCAGCGCGTGCGCGACCGCGTGCTGCGGCACGCGCACGCCGATCGTCTTGCGCTTCGGGTGCATCAGGCGACGCGGCACCTCTCGCGTCGCGCGCAGGATGAATGTATAGCTCCCCGGGGTCGCCGCCTTGAGCAGCCTGTACTGGACGTTATCGACAATCGCGTACTCTGCAATTTCCGAAAGGTCGCGGCACATGAGCGTGAGATGGCGCTTGTCGTCGATGCCGCGAACGCTGCGCAGCCGGTCCATCGCCTCCTTGTCGCCGATATGGCAGCCGAGCGCATAGCACGAGTCCGTCGGGTAAGCGATCAGGCCGCCGGCGCGAACGATCTCGGCGGCCTGGCGGATCAGGCGCGGCTGCGGATGCGTCGGATGAACGCTGAAGTACTGCGCCATGGCTCAGCGCGGCCAGTCGTGCCAGACGGGCGTGAGTCCCCCGGCGAGCTGCGGCAGTCTGCCGAAGTCCGCATCGCCCTCCCCGGGCGCGTGGAAATCCGAGCCGCGCGAGGCAAGGAACCCCTGGCTCTTCGCGATCTCGGCAAACATCCTGTACTGGTCCGGCGAATGGCTTCCCGTGATCACCTCGATGGCTTCGCCGCCGGCAGCACGGAACTCGGCGAGGAGATCGTCGAGCGCACCGGCCGAAAGCCGGTAGCGCCCCGGATGCGCAATGACGGCACGCCCGCCCGAAGCGCGGATCCATCCGACGGCCGTTGCGAGGTCGGTCCATTCATGCGGCACGAACCCGGGCTTGCCGGGAATGAGAAAGCTCGAGAAGGCGGATTTCGCATCCGGCACTTCGCCGATCTCCGCGAGGTAGCGCGCGAAGTGCGTTCGGCCGACCATGTTGGGGTTGGCTGCGTACTTGAGCGCGCCTTCGAACGTGCCGGCGATGCCCTCTTGGGCAAGCGAATCGCCCATGCGCTTCGCGCGCTCGATGCGTCCGCTGCGCACAGACTCCAGGCCTTCGAGCAGAGTCGGATGCAAAGGGTCGATGCGCAAGCCGACAATATGGAGCGTGCCCCCGCGCCAGGTCACCGAAATCTCCACCCCGTCGATGAATCCGATGCCTGCCGCCCCAGCCGCTGCGCGCGCCCGATCGAGCCCGCCGATCTCGTCATGGTCGGTCAACGCGAGAACCTGCACGCCCTGCGCGGCGGCCCTCGCAACGACGGCTTCCGGCGTGAGCGCACCATCCGAGACCGAGGAATGGCAATGCAGGTCGACGTCGCGTTGCCCGTCGGCCATCACGCGGCCCCTTCGGCGAGGAACCCTTCGATCAGCCGCGCGACCACCTCGGGCTGGTCGTGATGCAGCATGTGGCCGGCCTGCTGCACGGTTTCATAGCGCAGGGTCTTATAGGCGGAGCGCCGCCTGGCGTAATCCTCGGGATCGATGCCGATCTGCTTCATCGTCTTCGATTCGGACGCGTCAACCATGAGCACCGGCGCGGTCACGCGCTGCCAGAAGGCGAGCATCTCCTCGAAGCGCGAGAGCGTCGCATTGACGATTTTGTGCGCCGGGTCGCTGCGCAGTTCGACGCCGCCGCCGGCGGCTTCCTTGCCCCAGTGGCGCGCAAGGAATTCGGCGCGTTCGCGCAGGAGCCGCGGATTGTTCTTCTGCAGCCGGTCGGCCAGCGCAGCGAAGCTCTCGTACGGCCGCAGCGTCGGCGGCTCGCGCAGTTCCTTCAGCCAGCGCACGAGGCGCGCCGGCGCCTGGTCCGGGTCATTGCGCGACATGCCGAAGCCTTCGAGGTTGACGAACTTCGCGATGCGCTCCGGCCGCGTGCCCGCGTAGACCGAGCCGACGTTGCCGCCGAGGCTATGGCCGACGAGGTTGACCGGCTGGTCCGGCTGGATTTGCTCCAGCACCTGGTCGAGGTCCGCGACGTAGTCATGGAACCAGTAGGCGTCTGCCTTGACCCAATCCGTCAGCCCGTAGCCGCGCCAGTCCGGCGCGTAGACCTCCCATTTCGCGTCAAGCGCATCGACGAGGAACTGGAACGAGGCCGAGACATCCATCCAGCCGTGCAGCAGCACCATCCGGCGCGAAGCGTCGGGCGAGCCCGTGCCGGGCCAGCGTCGCACGTGGTAACGCAAGCCGCGGACTTCGAAGAACAGGGATTCGCTCGGGCGCATGGCGGGCGCGATGATATCAGCGGGGGCCGAGGACGATTGTTCCCATATCGGTATGATAGCGGCCGCGAATATTCGCCCCCGACCCCGAAAGCCCTTACTCCATGCCGATCTTTTCCCTGGCCGAACGCCGCGTCACTTTCCGGGGCGAACGCCATTTCATCGCCCCGAACGCCATGCTCGCCGGCTCGATTGCGCTAGGAAACGACACCAGCATCTGGTTCGGCGTGACGATCCGCGCCGACAACGACCAGGTCGAGATCGACGACGAAACCAACATCCAGGATGGCTCGGTGCTCCATGTGGATCCCGGGTTCCCGATGAAAATCGGCCGGCGCGTCACCATCGGCCACAAGGTCATGCTGCACGGCTGCACGATCGGCGACGGCTCGCTGGTCGGCATCAACAGCGTGGTGCTCAACGGCGCGAAAATCGGCAGCGGATCGCTGATCGGGGCCAACAGCCTGATCTCGGAAGGCAAGGAGATTCCGGAGGGCGTGCTGGTGCTCGGCTCGCCCGGCAAGGTCATCCGGGAACTAAAACCGGGAGAGAAGGCTCGGATCCTCGAAGCCTCGCAGAGCTACGTCGACCGTGCCGAAGTATTCCGCCGCTCGATGCGCGAGCAGCCGCTGCCGGATTCCGCCCGATAGTTTCCAAATATGGCAAATCAATTGGCCGGGAAGCCGCGCCGATATTGACTCCAGCGTTTTGAAAGACACGAATTTATGAAAGACTTCTACCGCATCATGGGGTTGCAGCCCGCGGCGACGCTGGCCGAGATCAAGGGCGCCTACCGCAGGCAGGCGTCCGCGCTGCACCCGGACCGCAATCCCTCGGAGAAGGCGCACCTCGCGTTCCAGGAGTTGCAGGAAGCCTACGATATTCTGTCCGACCCCGCCCGGCGCCGCGCTTTCGACGACAACCGCCGCCGAAGCCTGATCGAGCATCCGATCGAAACCGCGCGGGAAATCTGGAGCGCTTACCTCAAGGCCGCCCTCACTTGAAGCTGTCCCCGTTCTTCAGCGACCTCTCGTCCTCCTACGGCTACGAAATCGAAGACCTCACCTACGACTCGGCGGGCGACAACGTGCTGGCGTCGCGGCTCAAGGTCAAGCGCGACCAGTTCGCCGATCTCATGCCGATGTGCGAGTTCGACCCGGTGATGGTCGCCTCCGCGTTTCGCGGCGGGTTCCGATTCGGCGGGAAAGCGGTATTCGAGCAGTTGGTCGCCACCCAGCCCGATGACTTTCCGGCATGGGAGGCGGTGGCGCACGCGGTCGAACTCGAGCCCTGGGCGGGCACGCTTGCGCAGCGCGCGCTGGCGAGCCCCGGTGGCGAGCGGTTCATGCTCATTGCCGCGGGCCTGGAATTCATTTCGTCCGGACCTGGGGCAGGAATGGCGGCGCAAGCCGAGGCGGCCGATGAATCCGAAGGTCGGGAAGAAGCCGGGGACGAAGACTCCGACGACAGCGCCGACCTCGGCGAGGCCGGCGAGGATTATCTGAGCGACCAGGGCTTCGATCGCCGCAGCTAGACCGAGAGCAAGAGAGGAATCCATGTCACATCCCGTAGTCATCAAAGCTTCGGCGCTGATCCACGCCGGGGACATCGTCGCCGCCGAATCGGCGCTGGTCGACCTCGTCGAGACGGAAGGCGACACCGCCCTGGTCACCGTTCTCGACCAGCTCGCGCCCAAAGACCTGCTGGCCATCATCCGCGAGTACGACTCGGCCAAGCCCTCGCTGATCAACCTGCTCGTGACGCCCAAGCAATTCGCCGACGCGGTGATCATGGAAAGGCTGTATGCCGAGCGCAACCGGGACCGCCTGCGCTCGCTGATCAATTCGGTGATCTTTCGAGAGGACGTCGCGCCGGACGACTTCATCGAGGCCCTGGCCCAGAAGGACCTCGGACTGGAAGTGCTCGCCGATTACCTCGACGAGCGCTTCGAGGAACTGTCGGTCTTCAAGTCTACGGGCAGCTTCGCCCTCATCGACGAGGAGCGCACGCCGAAAGACGAGGAGGACGATTCGGTACGCGAGGACCACTTCCAGATGCCCAAGGGCGGGGTGGGCCTCGACGAAGTCAGCGACCAGGACTGGATGGAACTCACATGGCGCCTGGCGCACCACTTCCCGGACGAGTTCTTCCACGTGTTCCAGATCCTTACCGCGCGAAGCCAAGCCGCCGAGGAAGCGGCTGCGCCCGTCGCGGAGCCGAGGGATGGCGCTGAGGGCGCGGCCGAGGGACCAAAGCCCACCGGCCGGGCACCGGTGGAAGAGTCCGCGCTTTGAGCAACGCGCCGTCCGCCGCCGCTTCGCCGCAGTCGCTCGCTTCCTATGACGCCCGCCCGTACTTCGCCCGGGCGCTGGATCACGGGCTCAAGAACGGCGTAATCGATTCGGAGAAGCTCGACGCCATGCGCACCGAAGGCGCCAAGGGCATCGTCCAGATCGCCGACTTCTTCGGCACCTCGCACCTGCGCACCGACCTCGACGAAGCGCTCAAGCGCATGGTCTACCTCGCCAGCCTGTACCTGGAGCACCTGTCGAACGGCAGCCTCAATCGCGCCGCCCGCTCCCTGCAGGAAAACTCGTTCCTCTCGCATTCGCGCGGCGGCTCGCAGATGCTGAAGGCCCTTTATGCGATGCCCACCGATTCGACGATCCACGAGGCGGCCGAACCCCACGACGTGCGCGAGTTCCTGCGCGATCGCACGCTGGCGGACCAGTGGAGCGTGGCGGACTACCGGGCCCGCTTCGCCGAGCGCCAGGCGTGCCAGGACGAAATCGAGGCGGCGCTCTGGTTTGCCGACGTGATGGAGATTTCGCGCGAGGCGCTTGCGGGCAATTCCGCCGAAAGCATCCTGGATGCGTGCCTGCTGACCCGGATCGCCGGACGCGTCGAAGGCGGGCTGCTCGGCGCCAAGGAGATCAAGACGTTCTTCAAGGCTGTTCGCCGCGCGAAGAAACGGCGCGCGCTGCCGGAAAGCCTGCTAGAAGACGTGCCCGATGCGCATCGCGCCGTGGCCGAGCGTCACCTCAAGCGCCTCGCAGCGAAGGACCTGCCGCGAATTGCCGACAAATCGATCGCCTTCGACGACCTGGTGCGCGAGTACCACGACCGCTTCCACCATTTTTCGATCTCGCACGATGTCGGCGAGTACGACGCGCTGGTCACCGACGAGTGGCGCAAGGTGACCAAAGGAAAGACCGATACCGACTCGATGAACACCGTCTTCCTGTGCCTCGCGGCCGGCAAGCCGCCAAAGCCCGCGATCACCGCGGTCGAGGCGCGTGCTGCGATACGGGCAATCCGCGCCGGCGGCCCGGCAGAGGAAGCAGTCCCGGAGTTCCTTCGCCGGTGCGCGCCGCACGAAATGATCGATGGGCTGGTCTCGCTCTGGGAGGACGAGTTCTGCCCGGAAATGATCGAGCAGCTGATCCTCCAGGACACGGACGGCGCGCTCGAGCCGGTCGTGAGGATTCTCGCCGAGCACTGCCATATCAAGATCCCCGCCAGAAAAAGCTGACGGCGGCCTTCCTTCCCCACCTGCCCGGGACACCCCAATGCAAACCGAAAGCTTCATCCCAGGCAAAGACGCCTCGCTCGAATCGACGATTGCGACGATGCAGGCCAAGCTCGCCGCGCGCGGCTTCCACATGGACGAGTCGTCCTGGCTGAACCCGGTCGAGTCGATCTGGTCGGTGCACGTCCGCGACCGCGAGTGCCCGATGCTGTTTTCCAACGGCAAGGGCGCCACCAGGCTGGCCGCCCGCGCCAGCGCGCTCGGCGAATTTTTCGAGCGGCTGAACACGCATTATTTCTGGACGCACTTCTACCTGGGCGAGACGAGAGCCAATCGTCCCTTCGTGCATTACCCGCAGGAGCGCTGGTTTGCACCCGGTGATGACCCTGCCTGGCCCAAGGAACTGCTGAATCCCGAACTGCAGGCCTTCTACAACCCGGACAGCTCGATCGACCGGGAGGTGCTGGTCGACCTCAATTCCGGCAACGTGGCGCGCGGGATCTGCGCCCTGCCCTACACCCGCCTTCGGGACGGCGCCGAGACCTGGTTCCCTGTCAACATCATCGGCAACCTGTACGTGAGCAACGGCATGGCGGCCGGCAACACCCTCATGGAAGCGCGCAGCCAGGCGATGTCGGAGATCTTCGAGCGCCACATCAAGGCCCGCATCATCAGCGAAGGCCTGTGCCTGCCGGAGGTGCCGGACCACGTGATCGCTCGGTATCCCGGCATCGCCGCCGGCATCAAGGGGCTGCGCGAGGCCGGATTCGGCATCCTCGTGCGGGACGCGTCGCTTGGCGGCCGTTACCCGGTGATGAACGTGACCCTGCTTCATCCGAAAGACCAGGGATGCTTTGCGAGCTTCGGTGCCCACCCGCGCTTCGAGATCGCGCTCGAGCGCGCGCTGACCGAGCTGCTTCAGGGCCGTGCCCTCGATTCGCTCGAAGGCTTCCCCGAGCCAGGCTTCGACATGGAGGAGATCACGCTGCCGTCGAACATCGAAATCCATTTCGTCGACTCGAGCGGCGTGATCAGCTGGAACTTCCTCGGTGACAAGCCGGACTTCCCGTTTGCCGACTGGAATTTCAGCACGACGACCGCGGAAGACTACGCGTGGCTGTGCGAGTGCATCGCCGCGGAGGGCAAGGATATCTACGTGGCCGATTTCAGCGAGCAAGGCGCCTACAGCTGCCGCATCCTCGTGCCGGGGATGTCGGAGATCTATCCGGTGGAGGACCTCGAGTGGGAGAACAACAGCGTCGGCAACCGCATCCGCCCGGCTCTGGTTCGGCTGCACGACCTTGGCGAGGACGAAATCGCCGAGCTGCTCGAAGAGTTGCAGACGATCAACCTGAACGACGAAAGACCGCTCTGGGAGATCCTCGGCCTCGCGATCCCGCTTGGCACGGCGTGGAAGCAGCTGCGCATCGGCGAGCTCAAGACCCTGCTGGCCCTGGCCATCGGCGACGAGGAAGCGACGCGAGAGGGCTGCGACTGGATCCACCATTACGCGCAGATGGAGCCCGCCCGCCGGCTCGTCTACCGCTGCGTAGAGAGCCTGATGCAGCTAGAGGACGTCGCGACGCACCGACGAGCCCTCGACCTGATGTACGGGGCGCAAACGGTGACGCAGGCCGAGCGGCTGCTCGATCGCAGCGAGAAGTTTTTCGGGCTCGAAACGCTGGGTGCCGACATGGAAGGCAGCGCAATGCACCGGACGCTGCTCGCGGCCTACGACAAGCTGTTCGCCTAAACCGGCGGCTTGGCGCGCTTTTTCGTCAGCCGTAAACGATTACACCGGCGACAATCGCGACGTCCAGCAGGATCCAGCCAATGCACGCCACGTAAATCGTCTTGTCGCCCTTCTGCACGCCGTACACGAACCACAGGCAGGCCGAAAGCAGGTAGGCGAGCCACGACAGCAAAGAAACCCCAGCGACATCGTGGCGAACCCAGACGATATAGACCTGCGGAATCGTCATCAGCATCGTAAACACCGACAGGCCGCGCAGTATTTTCTCGAGCGTGGAGACCGGGACGGCGGCCGCGTTCTTGGTGATGCAAACAGCATCGGCGGGAAGCATGGTCATTGCGGTCTCCTGATCTTCGGGTGCCCTTCTCAGGATAGCGCAAGCGAATACGAGCCCGATCGGAGCCCGAACAGAATGGCGCCCATATCACAAAGCGCTGAAGAGGCCTGTCCGAATCCCGCTTTTCCGCAACTGCCAATCATGCGCACCCCTCAAGGCCGATCTATTCCGGTCAATCTTCGCCGGACGCCGGATTTCGACCTATGTTCGATGGCGAACAGACCTGCCCCGCTCTCGAGACCACCGTCCTCGCACAGCCGAATTTGTCGGTGCGCGATTCACACGAGGAGGTTTCAATGAAGAAGTTCTTAATTTCAATCCTGTCGCTATCCGCCATGGCAATGACACTGCCGCTGCAAGCCGCGACGAAAGGCGACAAGAGCCTGTACGAACGGCTTGGCGGTGTTTTCGCTATCGCCGCGGTCGTCGACCATTTCAGCGATGCGGTGGTGCAGAACCCGGTCGTGGGGAAGACTTCCGAAAATCCGGCTCTGAGGGAATGGCACACGAAGAACCTGAACAGATTGCCGGGCCTCAAGTTCATGCGAACCCTGTGGGTCTGCGAGGTCGCGGGCGGGCCGTTCAAATTCTCCGCAACAAAGCGCGGTAAAACGCATTTGGGCCTCGAGCAGGCGCATCGTGAACTCAAGATCTCGCCAAAAGAATTCGACGAGGTGGCGGCCGAGCTGGGGCGCAGCCTCGACTTCGCCAAAGTGCCCGCGCGTGAGAAGGGAGAAGTCCTCGCCGCCTTCGCAGCGCATAAGAACGAGGTAACGGCTGGCTACAAGGCGAAGTGAATCTAGCCCCGTCGTCTTCGCTTCCTGAAAGACGCACACAAAGGGAAATCCAATGGCACGCATTGTGAAGCGCACCCCGCTCGAACCGACCAAGTACGTGATCGAAGGAAAGGAAGTCTGGCTGTGCAAATGCGGCTTGTCCAAGAACCAGCCTTACTGCGATGGCTCGCACAAGCTGGCCAAGGGCGAGGACACCGGCAAACTGTACTGGTACGACGACGCCGGCACGCGCCACGAGGTGCCGGACCAGTTCGCCGGAATACGCACCTTCTAACGGCGGGCGGCTTACGACAAGCTTTTCGCCTTAGCCCGGCGGCTTGGCGCGCTTTTTCGCGCGCTTCAATTTAAGCGCAGCCGCGCGCTTCTCCGCGGCCGTCAGTTGCTTCATCGCGTATTCCGCTTTTGAAGCAGAAGCCCGATCCGGATACTCGATGCTAGCCAGCACGCGCGCCGGCGGATGCGAGCGCGTATAACGCGCACCGCGGCCTGCCACATGCGCCGCGTAGCGCGCTTCCACATCGACCGTGATGCCGGTGTAGATACTGCCGTCGGTGCATTCGAGGAGGTAGAGGTACCAGGCCTTCATGCGGCTTCGCGCTGCAGGCTTTCGAGCCAGGCAAGCGCTCCTGTTCCCGCAGTACGCCCGGTGGCCATGCACGCGGTGAGCAGGTAGCCGCCCGTCGGCGCTTCCCAGTCCAGCATCTCGCCGGCGCAAAACACCCCCGGCAATGCGCGGATCATCAGGTGTTCGTCGAGCGCTTCGAAACGCACCCCGCCGGCCGTGCTGATCGCCTCCGCCAGCGGCCGCGGCGCAACCAGCCGAAGCGGAAGCGCCTTGATCGCCGCGGCGAGGCGCTCCGGTTCGGCGAAGTCCGCGGGCGGCACAAGCTCTCGCAACAGCGCCATCTTCACGCCCTTGATGCCGGTGCGGCTTTGAAGGTGAGAAGACAACGACCGGGCGCCGCGCGGATGGGCGACTTCGCGAATCACGCGCTCCATCGAGCGGTCCGGCAAGAGGTCGAGATTAATCGTCGCGGCACCGGTGGCTTCGATCTCATCACGCACGCCCGCGGACGCTGCATAGACAAGGCTGCCTTCTACCCCGGTCGCGGTGATTACGAACTCCCCCTGCTTGCTGAAGGCCGCGCCGTTGCGATCGGCAAAGCCCAGCACCACCGGCTTCAGCGGCTGGCCCGCAAAGCGCGCGAAGTGTTCGCTCCAGCCGTTCGCCACATCGAAGCCGCAGTTGGCGGATCTCAGCGGGATCACGGCTACGTTTCGTCTCGCAAGCAGCGGCACCCATGCGCCGTCGGAGCCCAGCTTCGGCCAACTGCCGCCGCCGGCCGCCAGCACGGTCGCGTCCGCGTGAACCTCTGCTTCACCCGACGGCGTGTCGAAAAGCAATCCGCCGGATTCAGCCCAACCGCGCCAGCGGTGCCGCGTATGAAACCGGACGCCCGACTGGCGCAATCGATGCAGCCAGCCGCGCAGCAGCGGCGCGGCCTTCATGCCCTTGGGAAAGATGCGCCCCGAGGTTCCGGTGAAGACCTCGAAGCCCAGTTCCCGCACCCAGGCCACCAACTGCTCCGGGCCAAAACCCTTTAGAAGCGGCGCGAGCACTTCGCGGCGCTCGCCGTATCGCGCGAGGAACGGCTCGAGAGGTTCCGAGTGCGTGAGGTTCAGCCCGCCCTTGCCGGCCAGCAGGAACTTGCGTCCGACCGAGGGCATGCCGTCGTAGACATCGACCTTCGCGCCGCCTAGGACGAGCGCCTCCGCGGCCATCAGCCCGGCGGGTCCGCCGCCAATGACGGCAACGGACCGCACGGTGCCCGAAGCCTGCGCGGGCGTGACTACTTCGGCGCCATTCGAATCGCGCCGTCCAGGCGGATCGTCTCGCCGTTGAGCATCTCGTTCTCGACAATGTGGCGGGCGAGCGCGGCGTACTCAGGCGCTTTGCCGAGGCGCGAGGGAAAAGGCACCATCTTGCCGAGCGCATCCTGCACTTCCTTCGGCATGCCGAGCAGCATCGGCGTCTCGAAGATGCCGGGCGCAATCGTGCACACGCGGATGCCGTCGCGCGAAAGATCGCGCGCGATCGGCAGCGTCATGCCGACCACGCCGCCCTTGGACGCCGCGTAAGCCGCCTGGCCGATCTGGCCGTCGTAGGCGGCGACCGATGCGGTGTTGACGATCACGCCCCGCTCGCCGGACGCATTCGGCGCGCCCTTGGCCATCGCCTCTGCCGTAAGGCGGATCATGTTGAAGGTGCCGATCAGGTTGACCGTGATCACGCGTGAAAACGAGTCGAGCGCGTGCGGGCCGTTCTTGCCGATGGTCTTCTCGCCGATCGCGATACCGGCGCAGTTGATCAGGACGTTGAGCTTGCCGAATTCCTTGAGCGCCAGTTCGACCGCGGCCTTGCCGTCGGCCTCAGCCGTCACGTTGGTCTTGATGTAGCGAACGTTGGCGCCGAGTTCCTTGGCGAAGGCGGCGCCGTCCTGCAGGTCGGCAATGACGACCTTGGCGCCGTTTTCGGCCGCCATTCGCGCGCTGGCTGCGCCGAGGCCCGAAGCGCCGCCGGTAACGAGGAAAACGCTGTCTTTGAGTTGCATGTCATCATCCTTTTGTGCCGAGGGCGAAATGCTAAAGGCTCTGACTCGCGCGAGCAACCAATAAGGCGACCGAAATGAAAGAACACGCTTTTCGCATCGAAGACGGCGGCATCTGGGCGGCCATCCACACCCCGTTTCGCCCGGACGGCACGCTGGACCTCGAAGGGATCCGCAAGAACGTCAGTATCTACACCGAGGCGCTGGGCCTGAAAGGGGTCTTCTTCTGCGGCCTGATGGGCGAGTACTGGTCGCTGACGCTTGACGAGCGCAAGCTCTTCGTCGAGACACTGGCGGCCGCGGCCCGCGGCGACCTCGGCATGGCGCCGAATTGCACGCACCACTCCTTAACCGAGACTGTCGACCTGGTCCGGCACGCAGCCGCATTGGGCTGCCACTACGCGACGCTGATGAATCCGCCGGCCGGGCCGCGCACCGATGAAGCGCTGTTCGATTACTTCGAGGCGATTTGCTCGGCCTCCGACATCGAGATCATCCTGTTCAACACCCCGGCTTCCGGCTACCTGCTGAATCCATCGTTGTTGTCGCGGCTTTGCGAACTCCCGAACGTTCGCGGCATCAAGGCCGCCGGCGACGACCACGACCGGGTCGAAGTGCGCCGCGCGTGTGGCGCAAAAGTGGTGGTCAGCGATCCGATGGAAAAGCATTGGCTCGAGAACCTCACGGTCCACCGGCAGACATTGCTGTTCGCGGATCCCGAGCCCTACCTTTACCAGCAAGCCGGCCGGCGCCCGATTGCCGAGTACTACGCGCGATTCCAGCGCGGCGACCTGGAAGGCTGCCGTGCGGGATTCGAGCGGCTTGCGCCCCTGCGGCAAATTTATGACCGATGGATCATGGAGCCGATGCGCACCTCCGGCCGGCCGCCGAACGCGGCACTCAAGGCCTGGGCGGCGCACATGGGCCTTGCCGCCGGGCCCACCAGGAAGCCGGTGCGCGGGTTGACGGCCTCGGAGCACGACGCGTTCATGAGCGATCTAACGAAGGACGTGCCTCTATAGGTACATAAGCGAATGTTCCTTGAGCGGGTTCCGGCGATCGGGGATAATTGACTGTTTTTGATCGCGAAATGGCGCAATGACCTCCCCAGCACCCACCGCCTCCCCCGCCCTGCGCTTCGGCTTCTCGTTCGCCGACCTTTACGCTCGCGACGGTCTCGTGCGCGTCGACGACGCGTTCGTCGGTTTCGTGCGCGAAACCGATGCCCCGCTCGCCGATCGCCTGGTGGCCGCACGAAAAGATCCCGCCGCAAATGCGGCCAAGGCCGAGTCCGAGCTGCTCATCGCGCTTGCGCCGCATGTCGAGGATTTTCTCGGGCAGCTGTTCTGCATCGAATCCGAGCTCCATGCCCTGGCCGCCGATCACCACGAGCTCGCACCGATCTATTCGGTCAAGCGGCTGTTCGTCCAGCGCCGCGCGGTGCACAAGGTCAAGGCCGAAGAGATTGCAGCCGTCGACGGCGACACCGAAGAAAAGCAGCTGGCCGCGCACTTCGAAGAGCCGTTCACCGAGCTCGCTTTTGCCTGGCACATAACCGAATGGCAGAAGGACGAAACTGTTAACGCGGCCAAGCTCGACCTCGCCGCCCGCTACGCCGCATGGGCCACGCTGACTCCGGCCGGCAAGAAGAAGCATCGCGGGGGCGTGCTCTTCAAGGTTCCCGGCAAACTCGACTTCATGCGCCTGGTGCCGGTTCATACCGAGGCGTCGCAAGGCTTTCCGCAGCACACGCTGTCCGAGGAGCACCTTCGCCTCCGCGAAGGGTTCGGCCTGACCGATCCCGGCACCGACCTCAACGGGGCTCTTGACCAGGCCAACTACTGCATCTGGTGCCACGAGCAAGGCAAGGATTCCTGTTCCAAGGGCCTGCGCGAGAAAGCACCGGCGGGCGGCTACAAGAAGAGCACCTTCGGCGTGACGCTCGCGGGCTGCCCGCTGGAAGAAAAGATTTCCGAGTTCCACATGGTCAAGGCGCGGGGCCAGCCGCTCGGCGCGCTGGCGATCATCTGCGTCGACAACCCGATGGTCGCCGCGACCGGTCACCGCATCTGCAACGACTGCATGAAAGCCTGCATCTACCAGAAGCAGGCGCCGGTCGACATCCCGCAGGCCGAGACCCGCACGCTCAAGGATGTGCTGGAGTTGCCGTGGGGCTTCGAGATCTATTCGCTGCTCACGCGCTGGAACCCGCTCAACCTGCGCCGGCCGGTGCCGCTGCCGGATTCGGGGCGCAAGGTGCTGGTGGTCGGACTGGGGCCCGCGGGGTTCACGGTGGCCCACCACCTCATGAACGACGGCCACGCGGTGGTCGGCATCGACGGGCTCAAGATCGAGCCTCTGCCGCCGGGCTTCTCCGGCGTGGACGCGCTCGGGCAGCGCTCGGCATTCAAGCCTATCCGGGACGTGCGCGAACTTTACGAGCCGCTGGGCTCGCGCGTCATGGCAGGATTCGGCGGTGTGGCCGAGTACGGCATTACCGTGCGCTGGGACAAGAATTTCCTCAAGCTAATCCGCTTGTTGCTTGAAAGGCGGCGCGAATTCTCGATGTTCGGCGGCGTGCGCTTCGGCGGGACCGTCACGCTCGAGGACGCGTGGGCGATGGGCTTCGACCATGTGGCGATCTGCGTCGGCGCGGGCAAGCCGACGGTACTCGAGATCCCGAACGGCCTGGCGCGCGGCGTGCGCGCGGCGTCGGATTTCCTCATGGCCCTGCAACTCACCGGCGCGGCCAAGCCCGACTCGATCGCCAACATGCAGCTTCGCCTGCCGGTGGTGGTGATCGGCGGCGGCCTCACGGCGATCGATACCGCCACCGAATCGCTCGCGTACTACGTCGTGCAGGTCGAAAAATTCCTCGTGCGGTACGAAACACTGGCGGCGGAAATCGGCGAGCACGCGGTGCGCGAAACCTGGGACGACCAGGAGCGCGAAATCGGCGAGGAGTATCTCGCCCATGCACGCGCCATCCGCGCCGAGCGCGCGGCCGCGAAGCTCGAATCGCGGGAGCCGAACCTGATCCGGCTCCTGCAGCACTGGGGCGGCGTCACCATCGCCTATCGGCGCCGGCTCGTCGACAGCCCGTCCTACACGCTGAACCACGAGGAAGTGGAGAAAGCGCTCGAGGAAGGCATCACGTTTTCCGAAAGCCTGACCCCCGTGCTGGTCGACATCGACAACTACGGCGCGGTCAAGGGCATGCGCTTCAAGCACGAGTCCGGCGAGAAATGGCTGCCTGCGCACACCGTGTTCGTCGCCGCCGGCACCCAGCCGAACACGATCCTGGCCCGCGAGGATGCGATGCATTTCGAGCTGGACGGCAAGTACTTTGCCGCCTGCGACGAAGAGGGCAACCCGGTCAAGCCGGAGCGCTCGATCTCCAAGCCGGCGGTGCCCAATGTGCTGCTCGCACGCCAGGCCGACGGCCGCTTCGTCAGCTACTTCGGCGACGTTCACCCTTCCTTTTTCGGCAATGTCGTCAAAGCGATGGGCTCGGCAAAGCAAGGCTACCCGACCATCTCGCGCGTCCTCGCGCGCCGCAAGCCCGAGCTTGCAACGCCGGTGGAAGCATTTTTCGCCCGTGCCGCGGACCAGCTGATCGCGAGGGTCGAGCGCGTGGAACGCCTCACACCGAATATCGTCGAGGTCGTGATCCGCGCGCCGCTGGCCGCGGAAAAATTCCAGCCCGGGCAGTTCTATCGCCTGCAGAATTTCGAGTCGCTCTCGCCCATGGCCGAAGGCACCCGCATGCAGATGGAAGGCCTTGCGCTGACCGGCGCGTGGGTTGACCGCGCAAAGGGCCTGGTGTCGACGATCGTGCTGGAGATGGGCGGGTCGTCCGACCTCTGCGCCATGCTGCAGAAAGGCGAGCCGGTCATCCTCATGGGGCCGACTGGGGCGCCCACCGAAATCGAGCCTGGCGAGACGGTGGTGCTTTGCGGCGGCGGCCTTGGCAACGCGGTCCTGTTCTCGATTGGGCAGGCGTTCCGCGCGGCCGGCTCCAAGGTGCTTTATTTCGCCGGCTACAAGAAAGTCGTCGACCGCTACAAGCTCG
>JANMDK010000008.1:0-19247 GCA_031376265.1 Pseudomonadota bacterium | reverse complement strand
TCGGCCACTACCGGCTCCATCACATCGCCAAGGGCATGGCCCTGACGGCGAGCGTCAGTCTCGCGGTGCTCTTCGTGCTGGGCCAGCTCATCGACAAAGCGTGGTTCTACGCGGGGCTCGGCGTCACGTCCCCATCGAACGCCGCCGCGCTGATCCTCTTCCTCCTGGCGCTGCCCGAGTTCCTGTTTTTCATCCAGCCGCTTAACAGCCTTTATTCGCGCAAGCGCGAGTTCGAGGCGGACGCCTACGCGGTGGGCCACGCCGAGCGCCGAGACCTGGTGCAGGCGCTGGTCAAGCTCTACCAGGACAATGCCGCCACGCTGACGCCGGATCCGCTGCACTCGGCGTTCTACGATTCCCATCCGCCGGCGGCAACGCGAATCGCGCGGCTGCAGCAGCTGCCCGCTGCCTGACACCCGCCATGTCCGACCTCGCGAGTAAGAAGTGCGTGCCCTGCGAAGGCGGCTTGCTGCCGTATTCGGATGCGCAGGCGAAGGAAATGCTCGGCTCGCTCAAGGGCTGGATCATCGAGAACAACACCCTCGTCAAGGTCTACCCGTTCACTAACTACTACCAGACCATGGCCTTCGTGAACGCGCTGGCCTGGATCTCGCATCGCGAAGACCACCACCCCGACCTCACCGTGGCCTACAACAAGTGCCGGGTGGAATACAGCACCCACGCGGTCGGCGGCCTGTCCGAGAACGACTTCATCTGCGCCGCCAAGTGCGATGCGCTGATGTCGCTGTGACCGGCGTGCCGGAGGCGTGAACGAAAGCCTGAACGCAGGCGCGGCGGCGGCCACCGCCCCCGCAACCGTCATCGCCGCCTACGGCCGCCAATGCCTGGCGAGGCTCGACTCGGGCGAGCTGCTTCGGTGCCAGGTGCGGGGGCGCCGCATCCAGGCCGTGTGCGGCGACCGCGTCCACCTCTCGCGCAGCTCGGTCGACCAGGGCGTGGTCGAGGCGATCGGCCCGCGCACCAACGAGTTCTCGCGGGCGGCTTATCACCGCCGCAAGGTGCTGGCGGCGAACCTGTCGCAGCTTGTCATCCTCGTGGCCTGCGAACCCTCGTTTTCCGACGAGCTGATCTGCCGCATGCTGGTCGTGGCCGAGAACGCCGGGCTGCCGACCGTGATCGTGCTCAACAAAGTCGACCTCACTGCGTTGCGGGAACGCGCGCTTGCGCTGCTTGCGCCTTTCCGCGCGCTAGGCTATCCGATCGTGGAACTCGCCGGGCTCGTGGACATCGACCCGCTGCGCCCGCACCTCGAGGGCCATCGCAGCCTCTTCACCGGCCAGTCCGGCATGGGCAAGTCGACGCTGGTGAAAGCCCTCGTGCCGGACGCCGAGGTCCTGATCCGCGAAATTTCGGCGTTCCTCGACGCGGGCAAGCAGTCCACCACGGGATCGCGGCTGTATCCGCTGGAAGGGAGCACCGAAATCATCGATTCGCCGGGCGTGGCCGAGTTCGGCCTGGCCGGCATGGACTACCTGCACATCGCGGTGGGCTTCCGCGAGTTCACGCCTTACCGCGGCGCATGCCGGTTCCAGAACTGCCGCCACCTGAGCGAGCCGGGCTGCGCGTTGCAAGCGGCCGCGGAGGCCGGCGAGATCCATCCGCGGCGGCTCGAGCTCTACAAGCGCATCGTGCTCGAGGAGGAATCCGGCGGGGCCCGCCGCTGATGCGCGTCTTCGCGTCGCTCAATCTCGCCGAGGTGCATCACGCGAAGAACCTGCTCGAGACGCTCGGCATCCGCACCTATATCCGCAACGAGGCCCTCGCCTCCGCCGTCGGCCAGCTCCCGTTCGCCGACTGCCAGCCGGAGCTTTGGCTGGTGAACGAAGCCGATGCCGAGCGCGCGCGGACGGCGCTGTCCGAAGGCACGCTGGCGCTTTCGGAAAAGGGCAATGCCTGGCAATGCGCCTGCGGCGAGATCCAGGAGGCGCAATTCACCCAGTGCTGGCACTGCGGGGGCTACCGGCCGTGGGCTAGCCGAAGATCCTCGCCACCGTGAGGATGCCCAGCAGGAAGACCCAGACGACGAGCGATCGCCACAACAGCCCGACGGTGCTGTCGAGGAAAGCGACATCCGCGGTTTCGCCAAGGCCGATGTCCGGGCGCGGCTCCACAGTCCCGTCGGCTTCCGCAAGCGGCATGCCGAGCCGCACGCCCATTGCGCCGGCGCCCGAGGCCAGCACGATGCCGAGACCTTGGTCCTTCCACGCGGAAGCCTGCGTGCGCCAGCAATAGATCGCATCCTCGAAGTCGCCCACGATCGCAAAGCCGATCGCGGTGAGCCGCACTGCAGGCCATTCCAGCGCCTCGTTCACGCGCGAGGCGAACTGGCCGAACGCGCCCTGCTCGCGCCAGCGATGCGCGAGGAACCCGGCGAGGCGGTAGAGGATGGCCCCGCTCGGGCCCGGCAGCAGCATGAACCAGAAGAGCACCGCGAATACGTGGTGATGCGAGGCCTCCAGCGCCTCCTCGATCGAGAGGCGCACGATTTCCTCCTTGGTGCGGTGCTGTGCCGACTCGCCGCGCCAGGTGCCGACCAGCGTGCGCGCGCGGTCGAGGTCATCCTCGCGAAGCGCCACCTGGATGGCGGTGAAATAGTGGCTGAACTGGCGAAAGCCGAGCGTCACGTAGAGCGCCGCGATATTCAGCGCCAGCGCGAAGAAAGGATGCATCCAGAAAAGCAGGTAATACAGCGCGAGCGAGCCGAGCACCAGCGGCGCCGCGGCGACGAGCCACGCGATGCGGCCGTGGTGCGGCTCGCCCGCATTGAAGGTGCCTTCCAGCCAGATGGCCCAGCGAGCGAGCAGCGCGTGATAGGTCTTGCGCTCCCCGAGCGGCCTCCACTGCTCGAGCAGCAGTGCGGCGATGATCGCGATGACGCTCATTGGTGCGGGTGCGGAACTTGGAAAAGCCGGGGAAGGCGCAAGATATCACACGACCCTGCGGTGAATCGCCAGCCCCGGTCCGCCAGCCCCGGATCGCTACCCTCGCATCTCTACCCTCGCATCTCTAACCTCGCATCTCACCCTGCCAGGTAGCGCTGCAGGTTGACGAGCATGCCGGCCGTGGCGCCCCAGATGTATCGCTGCTCGAAAGGGATTGCGAAAAAATGACGCTGCTCGCCTTCGAACTCGCGCGAGTGCCGCTGCAGGTTGGCCGGGTCCAGGAGGAAAGCCAGCGGCACCTCGAAGACCTCCGCCACCTCGTTGGCGTCCGGGTTGAGGTCGAAGGGCGTCGACACGATGCCGATGACCGGCGTTACGCGATAGCCCGTGCGGGTGTGGTAGTCGGGCAGCCGGCCGAGCAGCTCGATGCGCTCGGCCGCCAGGCCGATCTCCTCCCAGGTTTCGCGCAGCGCGGTGCGCTCGGGATCCGCGTCGTCCGCCTCCGCCCTGCCGCCCGGGAAGCTGATCTGCCCGGAGTGGTTCTTGAGGTGCGCGGTGCGCTGGGTGAAAAGGACGGTGGGCGATTGCGCGCGCGCCACGATCGGCACGAGCACCGATGCGGCGTGCAGCTTGTCGGCGCCCGGCCGGGTTCCCTGGTCGCCATAGATCGTCTCGGCCGCGGGTCGCGATTCGGCGAAGCGGCGCCGCAGCCAGTCGAGGTCGGTGATTTCGACCCCGCCGGGCTTACTTGATGGCCTGGAGCTTGTCGTAGACGTCCTTCGGCCAGGGCAGCGCGCTGCCGTCGGGCTGCTTGCCGTCCTTGTAGTACTTCTGCACCGCCGCGATGAAGGGCTTGCGGTCGACACGCAACACGGTCTTGCCGCGCTTCTCGAACTCGCCGACCAGCTTCTTCTCGCTGTCGATGATCTCCCCGGTCGCCTTGGCGGCGGCTTCGCGGAACACCGCGGTGAACGCTTTCTTGTCCGCGTCCGAGAGCTTGGTCCACAGCGGCGCGCCGACGATGGTCAGCAACGCGTCGGTGATGTGCGCGGTCAGGTTGATGTGCGTCTGCACCTCGTAGAACTTTTTCGCGTCGATCGTCGGCAGCGGGTTCTCCTGCGCATCGACCGTCTTGTTCTGCAGCGCGAGGTAGACCTCGGCAAAGGCGATCGGCGTCGGGTTGGCGCCGACTGCGCGCGGGAAGAGCGTGTAGAGCGGCGCATCCGGCACGCGGATCTTGAGCCCCTTCATGTCTTCCGGCTTGTTGAGCGCCTTGTTCGAGGTGGTCTGGCGGTCGCCGTAATACGTGATCGCAAGCACCTTGTTGCCGCCCGTGCCCTTGGCATAGCCGTCGGCGAGCTCGTCGAACAATTTGGAGTTGGAGAACTTCTTCCAGTGGTCGAAATCGCGGAACACGAAAGGCGCGCCGCCGATCGAGATCGGCCCGTAGCTGCGGCCGGCAAACAGCTGCCCCGTGTAGATGATGTCCACCGTGCCCAGCGTCAGGCCCTGGTTGATGTCGGTCTCCTTGCCGAGCGACGAGGCCGGAAAGACTTCCATTGTGTAGCGATTGGACGTGCGCTTGGCGATTTCACCTGCCGCCCAGACGGCGGCAGTGTGATACGGCTCGCTGGTTTCATAGACATGCGCGAACTTGAGCTTTTGCTGCGCGCTCGCGCCCTGCGCTGCGAACAGCGCGGCAATCGCCACGGCCGCGGTGATTCCCGCCTTCATTTTGACTTTCATTGGGTCCTCCTCCCAGGGTAAAGCGTTGGTATGTCTCGCGCGGATTCTACAATGCCGCCCGCTCAGGGAACGAGGATCACCGACCCCGTGGTCTTGCGTCCTTCGAGGTCGCGGTGCGCCTTCTGCACGTCGGCGAGCTTGTACTTGCCGGTCACCTCGATCTTCACCTTGCCGGAGGTAACGACGTCGAACAGCGACTTGGCGGTCTCCTCGAGTTCGGCGCGCGAAGCGATGTAGCTGAAGAGCGTCGGGCGGGTCAGGAAGAGCGAGCCCTTCTGCGCGAGGATGCCGATGTTGATCGGCGCAACGGCCCCGGAGGCGTTGCCGAACGAGACCATCATGCCGCGCGGCTGCAGGCAGTCCAGGGACCCCTCCCAGGTGCTCTTGCCCACCGAGTCGTAAACGACCGGCACGCCCTTGTTGCCGGTGATTTCCTTGACGCGCTGCGTGAAATTCTCTTTCGAGTAGTTGATCACGTGCTCGCAGCCGGCGTTCTTCGCGAGGCCCATTTTCTCCTCCGAGCCCACCGTGCCGATGACCGTCACGCCAAGCGCCTTGAGCCACTGGCAGGCGATCAGCCCCACGCCGCCGGCCGCTGCGTGCCACAGCACCGTGTCGCCGGACTTCACCTTGAAGCTGCGGTGGATGAGGTACTGCACCGTCATGCCCTTGAGCATCATGCTCGCGGCCTGCTCGTCGGTGATGCCCGCCGGCACTTTCACCAGCCGGTCCGCCGCGTAGAGGCGCGAATCGGCGTACGAACCCACTGGGTTGCCGGTATAGGCAACCCGGTCGCCGACCTTGACGTCGGCCACGCCGGGGCCCACAGCCTCGACTACGCCCGCGCCCTCCGAGCCGAGCCCGGACGGCATCGGCATCGGGTAGAGCCCCGAGCGGTGATAGGTGTCGATGAAGTTGACCCCGATCGCGGTCTGGCGGATGCGCGCCTGGCCCGCGGCCGGGTCGCCGACGCTTACGTCCTCGAGCTGCATGACTTCCGGGCCGCCTGTCTTGTGGAATCGGATTGCCTTGGCCATCTTGTCTCCTTGAATTCGGTTCAATGGAAAAGCGTGAGCACGCCGGTGTAACCATATAACCGGTCGTGTGAAATTTCGCCGTTGCAGAAGAATCCTACCAGCGGGACATCGCCGATCGCGTCGCGGATCTGCGCGAGCTCCGCGCCGCGCCGCCCGAACAGGTGCTCGCCCCGCCCGACGCAGGAAAAGTAAAGCGCGCCCCGCGGCGCGGGCACCTGCCGCTTGAGGTCGTCGAGCACGCGGGCGAGATCCGCGCGCGCGGTTTGCGGATCGCGCCTGCAAAAGAACAGCGTGCCGCCCGGCTCGACCATTTCGCCTACCGCGATCAGCTTGTTCTTCGGGTCGATGCCGACGAGATTGCGCACGACGTAGTCGCCGGTGTCCGAGCCCTGCACCGGGAATCCGACATGCATGAGCCGGGCTGCGCGCCGCAGGTCGCCGGCCTCGGTCGCGCCGAGGTCGGCCTCGAATACGTCGAGCGCCGGGCGCCCGTCGAGCGTGATGACGATGTTGTCTTCGCACTTGGTGATCACGTGGCGGGCGGCAAGCGCGGTGCAGCCCTGCGTGTGGCGCGTCGCCACCGGCACGTCGGACGCGAGCACCACGCCCGAGAGCCCGCCGGTGAGCACGTCGTTGGCCACCTGCGCGGTTTCGGACTGGCCGCTCGACAGTCCGCCGACCAGGTAGCCGCTTTCGACGCGCGTCGCCATGTCGGACACCAGCTCCGCCATGTCGGGGGTTTGCGGGTCGCCATGGACGATGCCGAAATGCGCGGCGATCGCGCCCGTTGGCGTGCGCTCGCCGGGTTGCGGCGCGCGATGCTTGCCGGAAAAAATGCGATAACTGTCCGAAGACAGGTCGGCCACCATTACGGCGAGCGCAGGCTCACCGACATATTCGGTGCCGGTCGCGATCACGCCTATGCCGACCGTTCCGACCCAATCACGCACACCGGTGAGCTCGCGCAGCGTCTCGACCATGTCGGCCGCGTGCGGCAGCAGCGCATCGGTGAAGTATAGGAAGCCAAGCCCGCCGCCGGGCTTGCCGAGGGTGGCGGCACAGCGCGCGAGGCACTCCTGCCAGTCGGCGCCGGCCGAATGCGCAAATCGGAACCCGGCCTTCATTTGCCCTCTTTGCGATCCTTCGCGGGCTTGGCTGGCGGCGCGGGGTCCGGCGCAGCTGCGCCTTGCATCATTGCCCACGGCCAGAGCATCGGGTTCGACAAGGGGTTTGGCGCGGCATTCGCGTCCTTGCCTTCGGCGCCCGGCGCCTGGGCCGCGCCGGCGGCGCGGGAAAGATTGGCGAAGGCATTCGCGGCATCCGTGGCCGCGCCGGCATTGGCCTTCATCGCGGTCAGCGCCATCTTCTGCACTTCGAGGCCCTGGATCGCCATCTTCACCATGTTGAGGTTCATGCCGAGCCACGTCTCCACCGACTTGAGGTCGGTGATCCGTTTCTCGACTTCGGCCGGGTCGAGGGTCGGCATCGCCATGCCGGGCACCGGCAGGCCGAGCGGCGCCCAGAGCCGGCGGAACATCTCGAAGGGATCCTGCGCACCGCCACTGCTTGCGGACTGGTCGGCCATGGCCGCTCCTCTGGCGCTCGGTTCGCGCCGCTGATTGGACTGCGGAACGCGGGCTAAAGACAGCCCGCGAAAAAATCCTCGACCTCGGGACTGCGCGCGATGGTGTCCTGGTAGCCAAGGTCAATGAGCGCGCGGCAGAACGACTCCTCGAACAAAAGGTAGCTCGCGAGGTTGGACCCCGAGCGGTTCAATGCGCCCGTGGGCCGCAAGAGTATCCGCACTGCGCGCGGCAATTCGTGGATGAAGCGCGCCGCCATGCGCTCGATCGGCTGGCTGGGCGAGATGAACAGCACCTTGATCGGCCGCAGCGGCAGGTTGCCCTCGGCCAGCCTCTCGGGCGGGATCAGGCTCACGGTGCGGTTGATGCGCTCGAGGCGCTCGAGGTCGACCGAAAGGCTGTCGAGGAAGATGCTGTTCAGCGCGTGGCCCGCGATCTGCGCAAGCGACGGGTAGATGTTCGACCGGGCGCGCGCCGTGTCGAGCGTCTGCCGGCCGGTGCCGACGACGAGCACGCGATCCGCGCCAAGGTGCAGCGCGGGGCTGATCGGGGCAATCTGTCGCATCGAGCCGTCGCCGAAATACTCCCGGTGCACTTTCACTGCCGGAAAGATGAACGGCAAGGACGCGCTTGCGAGCAGGTATTCGATCTTCAGAGTGACCGCCGCGCCGATGCGCTGGTTGCGCTCCCAGCCTTCGGTGCCAGAGCCGCCCTGGAAGAACGACACGCTCTGCCCCGACGTGTAACCGGACGCCGTCACCGACACCGCGTACAGGGCCCCGCTGTCGATGTTTTCCTGGATGCGCTCGAAAGGCAGCGTGCGCTCGAGCATGTCGCGCAGCGGCGCGTTGTCGAGCAGCGAGATCGGGTTGCGCCGCGAGATCAGCATGAGCGAGGCGAGCCATTTCGCGCCGCTGCGTACGATGCTCGGGAAGTCGGCCTTGTACACGTGCTCTACGTGCATGTTCTCCCAGTTCTCGAGGAGGTTGGCGACCGCGCGCGTGAAGTTGTCCGAGTAGGCCGCCAGCGTGGCCGCGTTGATCGCGCCTGCGGAAGTGCCGACCAGGATCGGAAAAGGGTTGCGGACCGGGTTGCCGAGGATGTCGCGCACCGCCTTGACGACGCCGACCTGGTACGCGGCTCGCGCCCCACCGCCGGTCAGCACGAGACCGGCGCGGACCTTGGGTTTCAGTCCCGCCACATTGCTCCCGGCGCTGCTCTCGGTGCTGCTTGCGGTGCTGCCTTCGTTCATCTGCGCGCGGGGTCGGGCTCCGCTTAGAACAGCGACTGCTCTGCGCCGCGCGGCGCGTTCGCATCGACGACCGCAAGCGCGGTCATGTTGACCATCCGGCGCACCGAGGCCGAAGGCGTGACGATGTGCACCGCGCGGGCCGCGCCCAGCAGGATCGGGCCGACCGTGACGCCGTCGCCCGCCGCCGTCTTGAGCAGGTTGAACGCGATATTCGCGGCATCCAGCGTCGGCATGATGAGCAGGTTTGCCTCGCCCTTGAGGCGCGAATTGGGGAACACGCGCATGCGGATCTCCGACGAAATCGCCGCGTCGCCATGCATCTCGCCCTCCACTTCGAGTTCCGGCGCCGTGTCGCGCAGGATGGCCAGCGCAGCCTGCATCTTGCGCGCGGACGGCACGTTCACCGAGCCGAAATTGGAGGCCGAAAGCAGGGCCACCTTAGGCACGAGGCCGAAGCGGCGGACCTCCTCCGCTGCAAGGATGGTCATTTCCGCGATGTTCTCCGCCGTCGGGTCCGGCGTCACGTAGGTGTCGCAGATGAACACCGTGCGGTCCGGCAGCATGAGCGCGTTCATCGCAGCGTAGTGCTTGACCCCCGGACGCAAGCCGATCACCTGGTCGATGAACTCCAGGTGGAGCGCGTGGGTGCCGAACGTCCCGCAGAGCATGCCGTCGGCCTCGCCCTTGTAGATCATCATCGAGCCGATGAGCGTGTGGCGGCGGCGCATCTCGATCTTGGCGTACTCCTGCGAGACGCCCTTGCGCTCGGTGAGCCGGTGATAGGTGGTCCAGTAGTCGCGGTAGCGCGGGTCGCTTTCCGGGTTGATCAGCGAATAGTCCTTGCCGGCGCGGATGCGCAGCCCGAACTGCGCGGCGCGGCGCTCGATCACCGTTGGGCGCCCGATGAGGATCGGCGTGGCGAGGCCCTCGTCGACCACGACCTGCACCGCGCGCAGCACGCGCTCGTCCTCGCCTTCCGCGTACACGACACGCTTGGGCGAGGCCTTCGCCGCCGCGAAGAGCGGCTTCATGATGAGGCCGGAGTGATAGACGAACTGCGCGAGCGTGCCGCAATACGCATCCATGTCGGCGAGCGGTCGCGTTGCCACGCCGCTATCCATGGCCGCCTGCGCCACGGCTGGCGCGATCTTGGCGATCAGCCGCGGATCGAAGGGGCGCGGGATCAGGTATTCGGGGCCGAACTTGAGGTCCTCGCCGCCGTACGCGAGCGCAACGATGTCCGAGGCTTCGGCCTGCGCGAGCTCGGCGATCGCGCGAACCGCGGCCAGCTCCATTTCCACCGTGATGCTGGTCGCGCCCACGTCCAGCGCCCCGCGGAAAATGAAGGGGAAGCAGAGGACGTTGTTGACCTGGTTCGGGTAGTCCGAACGGCCGGTGGCCATGATCGCGTCGGGACGCACTTCCTTGACCAGCTCGGGGCGGATCTCAGGCTCGGGATTGGCGAGCGCGAGGATCAGCGGGCGCGGCGCCATGCGCTTGACCATGTCCTGCTTGAGCACGCCGCCGGCCGAGAGGCCGAGGAAGACGTCGGCCCCCTCGATGATCTCGCCGAGCGTGCGCGCCTTGACGTCCTTTGCGTAGCGCTCCTTGTCCGGGTCCATGAGCGTCTTGCGGCCGGTGTAGACCACGCCCTCGATGTCGGTCACGTAGATGTTCTTGAGGGGCAGGCCGAGCTTGACGAGGAGATCGAGGCACGCGAGCGCTGCGGCGCCGGCGCCGGAAGTCACCAGTTTGACGTTGGAGATTTCCTTGCCGCCCACCTTGAGGCCGTTGATGATCGCCGCGCACACCGTGATCGCCGTGCCGTGCTGGTCGTCGTGGAAGACCGGGATCTTCATGCGCTCGCGCAGCTTCCTTTCGATATAGAAGCACTCCGGCGCCTTGATGTCCTCGAGGTTGATGCCGCCGAACGTGGGCTCGAGCGCGGCGATCATGTCCACCAGCTTGTCCGGGTCGCGCTCGTCGACTTCGATGTCGAAGACGTCGATGCCGGCGAATTTCTTGAAGAGGACCGCCTTGCCTTCCATCACCGGCTTGGCCGCGAGCGGCCCGATGGCGCCCAGGCCGAGCACCGCGGTGCCGTTGGTGATCACGCCGATCAGGTTGCCGCGGGAGGTAAGGTTGATCGCCTCGCGCGGGTCGCGGACGATTTCCTCGCAGGCCGCGGCTACGCCGGGGGTATAGGCGAGCGCCAGGTCGCGCTGGTTGGTGAGCTGCTTGGTGGGCAGGATAGAGATCTTGCCGGGGCGCGGCAGGCGGTGGTATTCAAGCGCGCTCTTCTTGATCTCGTCTTCCACTCGCAGCTCCCTGGCAGCCGGCGGGAGCCGGCACTTTCTCTCTTTGAAATTATACCTCCGCTCCTTGTGCAAGCCCGGCCTCCGGGCGTCGAGGCGGCAAATGCGTCCGTATAATCGGCCACCTTTTTTCGATCCCCCGAGGCATGCGCATCCGCGAATCACTTGTCGCCCCGCCGCCGCGCGTCCTCGCCGCAGCGCGCACGGCGCAGATCCAGCCGTTCGAAGTCATGGAAGTGCTTGCGCGCGCCAACGAACTCGAGCGCTCGGGCCGCCGCATCGTGCGCATGGAGATCGGCGAGCCCGATTTCACCGCGCCGGGACCGGTGGTCGAAGCCGCGGCCCGGGCGATGCGCGACGGGCTCACCGCGTATACGCCGGCGCTGGGCATCCCGGAGCTGCGCGAGGCGATTGCCGGCTTTTACGAAAGGCGCTATGGCATCAACGTCCCGGCATCGCGCATCGCGGTCACCGCCGGCGCGTCCGGGGCGCTCCTCTTGACGATCGCGTCGCTCGTCGATCCCGGCGACGAGGTCCTGCTCACCGACCCGGGCTACTCGTGCTACCGGCATTTTGTCCGCGCCTTCGAAGGCGTTGCCCGGGCGCTCACCGTCGAGGCAGCCGCCGGTTTCCAGCCCACCGCCGCGGAGATCGAGGCAGCGTGGGGGCCACGCACCAAAGCCGTGATCCTCGCCTCGCCGTCGAATCCGACCGGGACGCTGATCGCCCCGGAGAAACTCGCGCGGATCGCCAAAGTGGTCGCCGATCGCGGCGGCGTGCTGATCTCGGACGAGATCTACCAGGGCCTCGCCTACAGCGATGACGTGCGCAGCGCTCTCGACCTACCGGGGAACGTCGTGGCAATCAACAGCTTCTCGAAGTACTTCTGCATGACCGGCTGGCGGCTGGGTTGGGCGGTGCTGCCCGAAGAACTCGTTCGCGCCTTCGAGAAGCTTGCGCAGCACTTCTTCATCTGCCCGCCGGCGCTCTCGCAGCGCGCGGCGCTTGCCGCGTTTGGGCCGGAGACCATCGAGATCCTCGAAGAGCGCAGGAATGAATTCCGGCGCCGTCGCGATTTTTTCGTGCCGGCGCTCGAAAACATCGGCTTTGGCGTGCCGGCGCGCCCGAACGGCGCGTTCTATGTGTACGCCGATTGCACGCGGTTTCACTCGGATTCGCGGGCATTCACCTTCGACGTCCTGCTGGAAAGGGCCGGCGTCGCGGCGACGCCGGGCACCGATTTCGGCGCGCACCGGACGTCGAATTTCGTGCGCTTCGCCTATACGCGAGGGCTCGCGGAAATCGAGGAAGGCGTCGAGCGGCTGCGGCGCGCCTGCGCCGCCTGAACTAGATCTTGCTGCGCTGGCCCGGGTCGCGCGGCGCTGCCTTGGCGACGGTCTGCTCGATGCGCGAGCGCTCCGAAAGCACTTGCTTGGAATACATCGCGGTCGGTTCTTCGTACGCGCCTGCATAGGCCTGCAACGCGCTTTCGGTACCGCCGAAACGCTTCATGTATTCGCGCAACACCTGGGCGCCCACGAGGATGTTCACCTCCGGGTCGAGCAGCGCGTCGTCGCCGCCGTGCTTGACCAGCTTCTCCCGGTGGAACTTGGGAATCACCTGCATCAGGCCCCTGGCGCCGAACTCGCTCTGGGCCACCGGGTTGAACCGCGATTCGATGCTGATCACGGCGAGGATGAGGAGCGGATCGATCGAAGTGTCCTTGCCGACGCGGTAGGCCGTGGCCACGAATCCGCCGACGGCCTCCTGCGCGACCCGGAAGCGTTTTGAGAGCATCTCGGTCACGGCGCGCTGCTCGCGCTCGCGCTGGGTGAGCACCGGGGGCTGGATCGGGCCGGCCGCGAAATTGACGCCGGGCGGCACCGTGGCACGCAACGCGCTCGCCGCCTGGGTGAGGACTGCCTCACGCGAGGCCGAAAGCAGCGATTCGCGCGCGGTTGGATGGATCGCAGCGGCAACCACGGCCAGGCCAATCAGGGCGAGCAACACTTGCAACAGGCTGGCAGCGCGTAAGATCGCGCCGCCGGGCTGCCGGCTTGCCGGTAAATCTTGCAGTAAATTCGCTGCTTCCATCTTTACCTCCTGCTAGGAGTGCTTCGCGGCTCCGCATCAAGCAATCCCGATGCCACGATTCGGAGGTGGCGGGCGGGAAATACGGAAACTGGGACTGTGGGACCCGGGCCGGCATTGGCCGGGGTCAGTCCGATAGCCAGCCCGGGAAGGCCGGGATCTGGGCGGACGGTCGTGCTAACAGCACTTTTGTGCAATGCAACGAGGCGCATTCTAATGGAATTTCCCTCAATTAGTCAATAACTTCACCTCTCTCACGCAAGTCCTTGTTGCGCATCGCAAAATCCGATCCTCATTTAAACAATTTTCTTTGTTGCGAAAGACCGAAGCCCGGTAAAATGGGCTTGTCAGTCGATTCGGGCGAGTCCTTCGCTCCGAATGAAATGAAGACTCGCGGACCAGCCTTGGTCGCCCGGTGCTACGACGCGACCGAGGCGGTCCGCAGAGCTTCGAGGGCCGGGCCCGGAGCTTTCGCTTCGGGCCACTTTCCCTCCGGATGCCGGTTACGGCCGGGATCCGGTGGGGAAAGGCCAGGCAGCTGCTGGATTCAGCGCGGTACGCGCGCCGGGAGTCGCAGCGGTCGATGGCCTTACTACTGGTGCTGGCGCCATCGGGGCTACCTGAACAGCCTTTTTTGCAGGCTTCTTGGCCACTTTCGCGGCAGCTTTTTTCGGCTTTACTGCCGATTTCTTTTTCTTAGCTGCCTTCTTTTTTTTTGCGGCCTTCTTTTTTTTGCCTGCTGCTTTCGCTTTTTTCTTAGCGGGTTTTTTAGCCGCTTTCTTCTTTTTCGAGGCCTTCTTTTTGGTGGCCTTTTTCTTCGCCGTTTTCTTCGCTGCTTTCTTTTTGGCTTTTGCCATGACTAGCTCCTATCAAGTTATTGCACAGAAAGAGCCCGATCCGAAACGGCCCGGGCTATCCAATCCGCCCGGCCGGATGGCCGTGCGGGTTGAATTCTTCGAAGCACCCATCTACTAACGCCCGCTCTTCGCGAGGACATCCTGGTAAAGGACCTCCGGATCGAGCCGGATGCCGCCCTCCCAGGTCACGGTCGCGGACTCCGGGTCCACGGCCACTTTCTCGAACTCCCGCACGTCGCGCCACAGCTTGAAGGCGCCGATCTCGAGCAGGTTCCCAAGGAAGACGCTGCCCTCCAGCCCGTCGTCGAACCGCAGCCAGAGCTTGTAGTCGTCTTCCACCTTGCATGCAGTCACTCGATGCATCTTTGCTCCCTCCCTGCTGCCCGCCTGGCCGGATGGGCCCGGCGGGTAAAAAAAGAGCCGGGGATCAATCCCAGCTCAGCGCCCCGCCCGTCTGATACTCGATTACCCTGGTCTCGAAGAAATTTCGCTCTTTCTTCAGGTCGATCATCTCGCTCATCCACGGGAACGGGTTCGTCGCCCCCTGGTAAAGCACGTCGAGGCCTATCTGCTGGCACCGGCGATTGGCTATGTAGCGCAGGTATTCCTTGAACATCGGCGCATTCAGGCCGAGCACGCCGCGCGGCATGGTGTCCTCGGCGTAGCGGTACTCGAGTTCCACCGCGCGGCGGAACAGGCCCTGGATCTCCTCGCGGAACTGGACCGTCCAGAGGTGGGGGTTCTCCATCTTGATCTGGTTCACGAGGTCGATGCCGAAGTTGCAGTGCATCGACTCGTCGCGAAGGATGTACTGGTACTGCTCGGCCGCGCCGGTCATCTTGTTCTGCCGGCCGAGCGCGAGGATCTGCGCAAACCCGACGTAGAAGAACAGCCCTTCCATGATGCAGGAGAACACGATCAGGCTCTTGAGGAGGTCCTGGTCGCTTTGCTGCGTGCCGGTCTTGAAGGCCGGGTCGGTCAGCGTGTCGATGAACGGGATCAGGAATTCGTCTTTCTCGCGGATCGACGACACCTCGTGATAGGCGTTGAACACTTCGCCTTCGTCCAGTCCGAGGCTCTCGACGATGTACTGGTAGGCATGGGTGTGGATTGCCTCCTCGAACGCCTGGCGCAGCAGGTACTGGCGGCACTCAGGGGCGGTGATGTGGCGGTACGTGCCGAGCACGATGTTGTTCGCCGCGAGCGAATCGGCGGTGACGAAGAACCCGAGGTTGCGCTTGACCAGACGGCGCTCGTCTTCCGTCAGGCCGTCCGCCGACTTCCACAAGGCGATGTCGCGGCTCATGTTGACTTCCTGCGGCATCCAGTGGTTGGCGCAGGCGGAAATGTATTTTTCCCAGGCCCACTTGTACTTGAAAGGCACGAGCTGGTTTACGTCGGCCTTCGAATTGATGATGCTCTTGTCTTCCACCCGGATGCGGCGGAAGGCATTGCCGGCGGGGAGGGCCTCGTCCGCCTTCGAAACGGGCTGCTGCGCTCCCGGCGCGCCCTGCGGCATGAAGCCGCTGACCGGGGCGATCGCAAGGCCCGGAACCGCGCTCAACGCGCCCTCGTCCTCAAAATTCAGCATGGCGTCTTCTCCTCACGCTCGAGTTCTTGTTTTGGCGGCATGCTCATCGGCATGCTTCGATTTATTGGCACGCTTCACATTCCGGATTGTCGATCGAGCAGAACTTGGCGTCGTCCGCGACCGTCGAGGCCGACTCGGTCATTCCACCGCCGGTCGGCACCGCATTGAGCGCGCCGGCCTTGGAGGTCGACTTCTCGGCATGCGTGGCGCCCATCGCGCGCAGGTAGTACGTGGTCTTAAGGCCACGCAGCCAGGCAAGGCGGTAGGTTTCGTCGAGTTTCTTGCCGGAGGCGCCGGGCATGTAGATGTTCAGCGACTGCGACTGGTCGATCCACTTCTGGCGGCGCGCCGCGGCCTCCACCAGCCACTTGGGCTCCACCTCGAAGGCGGTCGCGTAGAGGCGGCGCAGCTCGGCCGGGGCGCGATCGACGCGGGCCAGGTTGCCGTCGAAATACTTGAGGTCGGCGATCATGACCTCGTCCCACATTCCCGCCTGCTTGAGGTCGGTCACCAGGTATTCGTTGACCACCGTGAACTCGCCCGACAGGTTCGACTTCACGTAGAGGTTCTGGTAGGTCGGCTCGATCGAGGCGGAGACGCCGACGATGTTGGCGATCGTCGCCGTCGGCGCGATCGCCAGGCAGTTGGAATTGCGCATGCCGAAGGAGCGGATCCGCTCGCGCAACGCACCCCAGTCAAGCGCGCTCGAGCGGTCCACTTCGACGTACCCGCCCCTCTCCTGGGAGAGCAGGTCGAGCGTGTCCTGCGGCAGGATGCCGCGGTCCCACAGCGAGCCCTTGAACGAGCCGTAGCGTCCGCGTTCCTCCGCCAGCTCGGTTGAGGCCCAGTACGAGGCGTAGGCCACCATCTCCATCGAGCGGTCGGCGAATTCAACCGCCTCCTGCGAGGCGTACGGGACGCGCATCTTCTGCAGGCAGTCCTGGAAGCCCATGATGCCCAGGCCCACCGGCCGGTGGCGGGCGTTCGAGCGCTCCGCCGTGTCGACCGCGTAGTAATTGATGTCGATGACGTTGTCGAGCATCCGCATCGCGGTGCGGGTGGTTTTCTTGATCTTGGCGAAGTCGAGGCCCTTGTCGGTCATGTGGGCGACGAGGTTGACCGAGCCGAGGTTGCAGACCGCGATTTCCTCGTGGTTCGTATTGAGGGTGATCTCGGTGCAGAGGTTCGAGCTGTGGACCACGCCGACGTGCTGCTGCGGGCTGCGCACGTTGCAGGGATCCTTGAACGTGATCCAGGGATGCCCGGTCTCGAACAGCATCGAGAGCATCTTGCGCCAGAGCGTCAGCGCCGGAATCTTGCGGAAGAGCTTCAGCTCGCCCGAGGCGGCCTTGGCTTCGTAGGCGACGTACGCCTTTTCGAAGGCTGCGCCGAAGAGGTCATGCAGCTCGGGCACGTCCGAGGGCGAGAATAGCGTCCATTCCCCGGCCTCCATGACGCGCTTCATGAACAGGTCCGGGATCCAGTTGGCCGTATTCATGTCGTGCGTGCGGCGGCGGTCGTCGCCGGTGTTCTTGCGCAGCTCGAGGAACTCTTCGATGTCGAGGTGCCACGATTCGAGGTACGAGCAGACCGCGCCCTTCCTCTTGCCGCCCTGGTTCACGGCCACCGCGGTGTCGTTGACCACCTTGAGGAAGGGAACCACGCCCTGGGACTTGCCGTTGGTGCCCTTGATATGCGAGCCCAGCGCACGCACCGGCGTCCAGTCGTTGCCCAGCCCGCCCGCGTACTTGGCGAGCAGCGCGTTTTCCTTGATCGCGTCGTAGATCCCGGTGAGGTCGTCCGAGACGGTGGTGAGGTAGCAGGACGAGAGCTGCGAGCGCAGCGTGCCGGAGTTGAACAGCGTCGGCGTCGAGCTCATGAAATCGAAGGTCGACAGCACGTTGTAGAACTCGATCGCGCGCCCTTCGCGGTCCTTCTCGTTCAGCGACAGGCCCATGGCGACACGCATGAAGAAGGCCTGCGGCAGCTCGATGCGCTGCTCGTCGACATGCAGGAAGTAGCGGTCGTACAGGGTCTGCAGGCCGAGGTAGCCGAACTGCAGGTCGCGGCCGGCCATGAGCGCGGCGCCCAGCCGCGCAAGGTCGAACTCGGCCAGGCGCGGGTCGAGCAACTCGGCCGCGATGCCGCGGCGCACGAATTGCGGGAAATACGTCGCGTAGCGCTGCTCCATGGACGACTGGCTCGCTTCCTCGCCGAGGACTTCGCAGCGGATGGTATTCAGCAGCAGCCGTGCGGTCACATAGCTATAGGCCGGGTCTTTCTCGAGCAGCGCCCGGGCGGCGAGGATCGCGGACTTGCGTACCTCGTCCATGGGGACGCCGTCGTACAGGTCGCGAAGCGTGGCTTCGATGATCGCGTCCGGCGAGGCCACGCCCTCGAGGCCGACGCAGGCCGATTCCACCAGGCGGCGCAGCCCGTCGAGGTCGAGCGGCTTCCTCTGGCCGTCTTCGACGACGCTGAGGACGTTTTCGGCCGGCTTCTGCTGTGCGATTTTCTCCTGCGCGCGGGCGCGGGCCCGCTCCTCGCGGTAGAGCACGTAGGAACGCGCCACGTCGTGCTCGCCGGAGCGCATCAGCGCGAGCTCGACCTGGTCCTGGATGTCTTCTATATGGAAGGTGCCGCCGGCCGGCTGGCGGCGGATCAGCGCGCCAACCACCGTTTCGGTCAGCGCCGCCACCAGCTCGCGGACCCTTGCGGAACCGGCGCCCTGGCTGCCGTTGACTGCGAGGAAGGCCTTGGTGAGCGCCACCGCGATCTTGGAAGGCTCGAACCCGACCACCGAGCCGTTGCGGCGGATGATCTTGTAGTCGGCGTAGATGCCCTGCGCCGGAATGATCTCTTCGTTGATGCTCACGCTCTGCGCTGTATTCGGTGCCGCCCCTTCCTGCGCAATCTGCATGTGCTCGTCTCCGGTCTTCTTGTCTGTTTCGCGCTTGCCCCGCAAACCACAACATCTAGTGTTTGCAGGCTGGTTTGGAACTAATTCTAGTGCGCGCGTTTTTACTTTGCAAGGGCTTTTTTTGCCCGATGCGCGCGAGCGCGCATCGGCGTGACGCAATTCACGCGAGTGCACCGCGGAAAAAACTCAGGCCTGCGAGAGAAGCGAGAGGAAGCGCGGCCAGTCGAACAGCGCGCCGGGATCGGGCTTGCGCCCGGGCGAGATGTCGCTGTGGGCGGCGATTGAGGTGAGCGGAAAGGCATCGCCGAGCGTGCGCGCGAGTGCTGCGAAGCGCTCGTACTGCACAGGCGCGTAGCCGTCGGTGTCGAGGCCCTCGAGCTCGACGCCCACGGAGAAATCATTGCAGCGGCTCCGGCCGCGCCAGGCGGAAGCGCCGGCATGCCACGCGCGCTTGGTGACCGGCACGAACTGGACGATCTCGCCGTCGCGCCGCACGAAGAAATGCGCCGACACGCGCAGGTCCCCGATGCCTTCGAAGTACGGGTGCGCCGCGGGGTCCAGCCGGTTGGTGAAAAAACGCTCGACGCTGTCGCTGCCGTATTCGCCGGGCGGCAGGCTGATCGAATGCACGACGAGCAGAGAGATGGCCTCGCCGGGCGGGCGCTCGTCGCAGTTCGGCGAAGGCTGCTGGCGCACGCCGCCGGCGATCCCGTCCCGCCCGACGCGCAGGCTGGCGTCCACGGTTACTGCCCGGGCTCGCGGATCGAGAGGCGTTGCATTCGGTAGCGCAGCGCTCGGAAGGTCACGCCCAGCAGTTTCGCGGCCGCGGTGCGGTTGAAACCGGTCTTCGCCAGTGCCGCCAGGATCGCTTCGCGCTCCACGCGGTCAAGATAGGCCGGCAACGGGCTGCCGAGCGCGCCCTCGGACGCCGGTCCGCCCGCGGCGCCCGGCG
>JANMDK010000016.1:0-39054 GCA_031376265.1 Pseudomonadota bacterium | reverse complement strand
TGCTGAACGCATTGCTCGCGCACGCTCCGGCGCTCGCCGGCGTGCCGCGCGCGGGCATCGTGCACCGCCTCGACAAGGACACCAGCGGCCTGCTGGTGGTGGCCAAGACCATCGAATCGCAGACCAGCCTCGTGCGCCAGCTGCAGGCACGCACCATGGGCCGCACGTATACCGCGCTCGCCTGGGGCAGCGTGCGCGCAAGCAAGGGCGTGATCGACGCGCCGATCGGGCGCGACGCGCGCAGCCGCACGCGCATGGCGGTGACCGAACGCGGCAAGCCGGCGCGCACCGAATACGAGGTGATCGAGCGCATGGAGGGCGCGACGCTGCTCGCGTGCAAGCTCGAAAGCGGCCGCACCCACCAGATCCGCGTCCACCTGCAGTCGATCGGCCACCCGCTGGTCGGCGACCCGGTCTATCGCCGCGGCGCAAAGGCGCAGGACCTCGGGGCGTTCAAGCGCCAGGCGCTGCATGCCGCGAAGCTCGAGCTCGTGCATCCGCGCACCAAGCGCACCCGCAAATGGGAATCGGCGCTGCCGGCGGATTTCCGCAGACTCCTGAGGCAATTTCGAAATGCCGCGCCGGGCTGAGACCATCGAGCCCGACTGGCCGGCGGTGCCCGGCGTTCGTGCGTTCTTCACCACGCGCGAAATGGGTGACGTCAAAAGCGAGAGCGCACGCGCCGCGCTGGGCGTGAAGCTGCCTTCTCCTCCCGCGTGGCTCAAGCAGGTGCATGGGATCGAAGTCGTCGACGCGGGCGCACTCTCCGGCGGTGCGCCGCCGGATGCCGACGCGTCCTTTTCGAACCGGCCCGGCGTCGTGTGCACGATCATGACCGCCGACTGCATGCCGGTCCTGCTTGCGGCGCGCGACGGCAGCGTCGTCGCTGCAGCGCATGCCGGCTGGCGCGGGCTGTGCGCGGGGGTCGTCGAGCGCACCGTCGATCGAATGGGCGTCGCCGGCGCCGGCCTGCAGGCGTGGCTCGGGCCGACGATCGGCCCGAGCGTCTATGAAGTCGGCGCCGAAGTGCGCGATGCGTTCCTCGCGCACGATGCTTCCGCGGCGAGCGCGTTCGCGCCGACGCGCCCGGGCCACTGGCTGCTCGACCTCTACGCCGTCGCCCGCCAGCGCCTTGCCGGTTGCGGCATCGCAAGCGTGAGCGGCGGCACCCACTGCACCTTCTCGGAGGCGGACCTTTTCTTCTCTTTCCGCCGCGACAAGGCGATGCAGCGCATGGCCGCCTGCATCTGGCGCTTATAATCGCCGGCCTTTTTCCTCCCCGGATTCGCGCATGACGCTGGCATGGATCGTTGCCGCATCGCTCGCTGGCGGCCTGCTCTCGGTCGGCCTGGCGGCGGCGTTCGCACTGACCGTGCGGGCTGCCTGGGTGCCGATGCTGGTTTCGTTCGCGATTGGCGCGCTGCTGGGCGCCGCCTTCCTCGAGGTGATCCCGCACGCGTTCGAGCGGCTGAACGCGCATGCCGCAGCGCTCACGATCCTTGCCGGCATCTTCGTCTTCTTCATCCTCGAGAAGCTGGTGCTCTGGCGGCATTGCCATACCGAGGACTGCGAAGCGCACGACCAGCACGCTGCCGCGCACGACCACGGCCGCTCGGGAATGATGATCCTGGTCGGCGACACGGTGCACAACTTCATCGACGGCGTGCTGATCGCTGCGGCGTTCCTCGAAAGCACGCAGCTCGGCGTGATCACCGCAATCGCGATCATTGCGCACGAAATCCCGCAGGAGGTCGGCGATTTCCTCATCCTGTTGCACTCCGGCTATTCGAAAGCCAGGGCGCTGGCCCTCAACCTGGTTTCGTCGCTGGCCTCGCTCGTCGGCGGCGTGATCGGCTATTTCGCGCTGCAGGCGGTCAGTGGGGCGGTGCCTTACCTCCTGGGGATCGTCGCGGCCAGCATGATCTACGTGGCGGTGGCCGACCTGATTCCCGGGCTTCACAAGCGCAACGAATTGCGCGCCTCGGTCTCGCAGACCCTCCTGATCGCACTGGGCGTCGGGTCGATCGCCCTGGCTCGTTTTCTGATAGGCGGGTTGGCCTGAGGAAAGGTCCACAGGATTATTCCGGATCCGCCTTTGGCTTGAATTTCGACCACCGCTCTCAATCTCGCACGCTTGATGCGGTGGCGCCGCGAGTTCCGGATTAAGATCAGTCGTCCTAACCGCTCACGGATGCGGCGTGATGGCGATGATCGTAATCTCGCCTTTTTTCGGGCCGTAGCACCAGAAGACCCGGTAGGCGCCGGGCGTCCGGTTCTGGGCATATGCCTCGAAGACTTTCGTGTCAGGATCGTAGGGGTTCTCGATCGAGTTGTATTCGTGAGTCTGTAGGCCGGGGTGGCGGGGATTCTCCTGCAGGAGTTGAACGCACTTCACCACTTGCTTGAAGAGGCCTTCCTGCTTTGAAGCCTTTGCCTTTGCGGACCTGCGCCGGTTTTCGAGTGATTTCGTGGCGGCCGCTTGAAGCGCGTTAAAAGTGTCCGTCGACTCATCGAGCCAGACGAGCGTAAAGGACATCAGTCCTCGAGGCGTCCGGCGAGTTTCGCGGCCACTTTCAAATCCGGCGCGCTTTTCTTGACGTTGCCCTTGCGCGCCTGATCGAGTCCACGCCGAACCGAAGCCAGGGCTTTGGGGTTTTCGTAGAGCCACGCCTCGCGCTCCGGAATCACGCGAGCGAGCCGGACGATGACCTCGTGATCGCTCCGGTGCTCGACGATAACGGCTCTGTTCGCGAAGTGGCCGCCAAGCGTCACCCGGCCCTTGGAATCGGTGCTTTTATGACTTGTCTGCGCGCGGGTTGCCATTGCGCAAGTCTTGTCTGTCGTGGGCTGTTAGTCAAGTGGGTATTTCCCACCCAGCGACCGGGGGTGCGTCCAGGTGCTGGCGGCGTAACGTTACGCTGGAGCGTGTATCGTGGCGCGCTGGGCCGCACTCGTCGACGACGTGAGCCTGCGAGACGTGCCGTACCGGACGTTCAGATCCCATCGTTGTTTCCGCAGGCGTGAGAGGCTGAGGCAAGAATCCAAGGCCCGATAGCCTTCGATCGGTCTTCGACCGGTCTGCTGCGCGCAGCGCTTGACTCATAGCGCAGCCTGGAAGGGCTTGACCGCGCCCTATGGTGCGGCGCAGAATCGCCGCCTGTTTCCAGTGCAAGAATTCCTCTTGCTGCCCGGTTTCGGGGCATGCAGACAAGGCCCAAAACGTGAGCAGCCAGTTCGATACTCCGGACGCCCTGATCGCATCGATTGCAACTGCCGGCAACACCCTGACCCAAGGGTGGATGGGTCTGCTCGCAAATTTTCCCGGCGGCGTGCCGACGCCGGCCGCTCCCGCAGCCTGGGCAGCGGCTTTCCCGGCCGACGCTGCGCGCCTCGCCCAGATGCAGTCGGACTACGCGGCAATGCAGTCGAAGCTCTGGATGAGCCTGCTCGGAAGGGATCCGGCAACGCCGCCGCAGCCGCTCGTAACGCCTGAGAGCGGCGACAAGCGGTTCAGGGCGGCCGAGTGGCGCGAGAATCCCTATTACGATTACCTGAAGCAGTCGTACCTGCTGGCTTCCGGTTACCTCACCCAACTCGTCGAGGAAGCCCAGGTCGAGCCGGCCGCCAAGGAGCGCCTGCGCTTCGCGGCTAGGCAGTGGATCGACGCGAGCTGCCCGGCGAATTTCCCGGCGACCAATCCGGAGGCGATGCAGAAGGCCATCGAAACGAAGGGCGAAAGCCTGGCCAAGGGCCTTGCGAACCTGATCGCCGATGCAGGCAAGGGCCACATCAGCCTGACCGACGAATCGGCTTTCGAAGTCGGGCTCAATATCGCGGTGACGCCCGGCTCGGTGGTGTACGAGAACGAACTGTTCCAGCTGATCCAGTACCTGCCGACCACGGCCGAAGTCGCGAAGAGGCCGCTGGTGATCGTGCCGCCGTGCATCAACAAGTTCTACATCCTCGACCTGCAGCCCGAGAATTCCTACGTCGCCTATGCGGTCGGCGAGGGCCACACGGTGTTCATGGTGTCGTGGCGCAACGTGAAGGCCGACCTCGGCCATCTCACGTGGGACGACTATGTCGGGAAGGGCGTGATCGAGGCCTTGCGCGTGTCGCAGGAGATCGCCGGAAGCGACAAGGTCAACGCGCTCGGGTTCTGCGTCGGCGGCACGCTGCTCGGTGCGGCGCTTGCCGTGCTCAAGGCCAAGGGCGAGGACTTCGTATCGAGCGCCACCTATCTCACCACGATGCTCGATTTCTCGGACACCGGCCAGTTAGGCTGCCTCGTGGACGAGCAGGGGATGCAGCTGCGTGAGCAAACGATCGGCGGGGGCGGCATCCTGCAAGGGTCCGAACTCGCTTTTGTGTTCTCGTCGCTGCGCGCCAACGACCTGATCTGGTCGTACGTAGTGAACAATTACCTCAAGGGCGAGTCGCCGGCGGCGTTCGACCTGCTGTACTGGAATGCGGACAGCACCAACCTGCCGGGCCCGATGTACTGCTGGTACGTGCGCAATACCTACCTCGAGAACAAGCTTCGCGAGCCGGGGGCGCTCACCAATTGCGGCGTGCCGGTCGACCTGGGCGCCATCGGCCTGCCGAGTTTCGTCCTCGCCTCGCGCGAGGACCACATCGTGCCGTGGAAAGGGGCTTACCGGTCGGTGAACATCCTCGGCGGCGACGCGAAGTTCGTGCTTGCCGCGAGCGGGCACATCGCCGGGGTGGTCAACCCGGCCTCGAAGGGAAATCGCAGCCACTGGGAATTTTCCGCCGGGGTTTCGTCCGATCGCTATCCGCCGGAAGCCGACCAGTGGTTCGACAAGGCAAAGGAGAAACCCGGCAGCTGGTGGCCGGCGTGGTCGGAATGGCTCGCGGCCCACTCGGGCGGCGAGCGCAAGGCAAGGAAAGTTTTGGGAAGCAAGCGGCACAAGGCGATCGAGCCCGCGCCCGGCCGCTACGTCAAAGAGAAATTCAACTCTTAGCAGTTCAACTCACCGGCTCCAGGAGATTCACATGGAAGAAGTCGTCATTGTCGGCGCGGTGCGCACCGCCATCGGAAAATTCAGCGGATCGCTGGCCAAGGTTCCGGCCTCCGACCTCGGCGCGATCGTCATCCGGGAATTGCTTGCCAGGAGCGGCGTGAAAGCCGACCAGATTTCGGAGGTCATCCTCGGCCAGGTACTCACCGCGGGCGTCGGCCAGAACGCGGCGCGCCAGGCTTCGATCAAGGCGGGCCTCCCGCACATGGTCCCGGCGATGACCATCAACAAGGTGTGCGGCTCGGGGCTCAAGGCTGCGATGCTCGGCGCGCAGGCGATCCTCAACGGCGACTCCGACATCGTAATCGCCGGCGGCCAGGAATCGATGAGCCTATCGAACCACGTGATGCCGGGCTCGCGCGACGGCTTCCGCATGGGCGACGCCAAGCTGGTCGACACGATGATCGTCGACGGCCTCTGGGATGTCTACAACCAGTACCACATGGGCGTGACGGCCGAGAACGTGGCCGAGGAATACGCGGTCACCCGCGGCGAGCAGGACGAGTTCGCCGCGAAGAGCCAGCAGAAGGCCGAGGCCGCGATCAAGAACGGCAACTTCAAGGACGAAATCGCGACGGTCGAGGTGCCCGGCCGCAAGGGCCCGACGCTCTTCAACGTCGACGAGTTCCCGCGCGCCGGCACGACGGCCGAATCGCTCGGCACACTCAAGCCGGCATTCAAGAAGGAAGGCGGCACCGTCACTGCCGGCAACGCGTCAGGCCTCAACGACGGCGCGGCCGCGGTGATGCTGATGTCCGCCCGCAAGGCGAAGGAACTCGGCCTCAAGCCGCTGGCGAAGATCAAGGCGTTCTCGTCGGCCGGCGTCGACCCGAAGTACATGGGCATGGGTCCGGTGCCGGCCTCCAAGCGCGCCCTTTTGCGCGCCGGCTGGGAGCCCAAGGACCTCGACCTCATGGAGATCAACGAGGCGTTCGCCGCGCAGGCGATCGCGGTCAATCGCCAGATGGGCTGGGACACGTCGAAAGTCAACGTGAATGGCGGCGCGATCGCGCTCGGCCACCCGATCGGCGCGTCCGGCTGCCGCATCCTCGTGACGCTGCTGCACGAGATGCAGAAGCGCGATGCGAAAAAGGGCCTGGCGTCGCTGTGCATCGGCGGCGGCATGGGCGTGGCGCTGGCGGTGGAGAGGGCATGACCCGGCGAGTAGCGCTCGTCACCGGCGGAATGGGTGGAATAGGGACCGCGGTTTGCAGGAAGCTGGCGAAGTCGAACGGGAACGTAGTTGTGGCGAACTGCCTGCCGGGGTATCCGCAGAGGGATGACTGGCTGGCCGCAATGAGGAAGGAGGGGCTTGCGAACGTGCACGCCGCCGAGGGCGACGTGGCGGATTTTGACTCCACGACGGCCATGGTCAGGAAGGTCACGGCGGAGATCGGGCCGGTCGACATCCTGGTGAACAACGCCGGCGTCGTACGCGACAACATGTTGAAGAAGATGGCCCTGTCGGAGTGGATGGCGGTGATCAACTCGAACCTCAACAGCGTCTTCAATGTCACCAAGAACGTGATCGACGGCATGACCGAGCGCGGCTGGGGCCGCGTGGTCAACATGTCGTCGGTCAACGGCCAGAAAGGTCAGTTCGGCCAGACCAACTACTCGGCGGCCAAGGCGGGCGTGCACGGTTTTGCCAAGGCGCTCGCGCAGGAAGTGATCCGCAAGGGCGTGACCGTGAATTCGGTCTCGCCGGGGTACGTGGAGACCGACATGGTCAAGTCGATCCGCAAGGACGTGCTCGAAAAGCTGATCGCCGGGATTCCCATCGGCCGGCTCGCCCAGCCCGAGGAAATCGCCTCGCTCGTGGCCTTCCTGACCTCCGAGGAAGCCGGGTATATTACGGGCGCGAACATCGCGATCAACGGCGGCATGTATATGACCTAGATGCGGGTCTAGATGCGGTCCTAGGCGGTTCGCCCGGCACGCTCAACGAGGAGGAAACAGATGGCGCAGCAGAAGATTGCAGTGATTACCGGGGGCATGGGCGGGCTTGGCGAATCGATCTCGACCAAGATGGCCGATGCCGGCTACAAGGTCGTGGTGACCTATTCGCCGTCGAACACCAAGTGGAAAGGCTGGATCGACGAGATGAAGGGGCGCGGCTATGCTTTCGGCGCCTATCCCGTCGACGTGGCCGACTTCGACGACTCGGCATCCAAAGTGACCCAGATCCAGAACGAGATGGGCCCTATCGACATCCTGGTCAACAACGCCGGCATCACGCGCGACATGACGTTCAAGAAGATGACCAAGGCCGACTGGGACGCGGTCATGCACACCAACCTCGATTCGTGCTTCAACATGACCAAGCAGGTCATGGACGGGATGGTCGAGCGACAGTGGGGCCGCGTGATCAACGTTTCCTCGGTCAACGGCCAGAAAGGCGCGTTCGGCCAGACGAACTACTCGGCGGCCAAGGCCGGCATCCACGGGTTCTCGAAGGCGCTGGCGCTCGAGGTCGCCAAGAAAGGCGTGACGGTCAACACCATCTCGCCCGGCTACATCGGCACCAAGATGGTCACCGCTATCCCCAAGGAGATCCTCGATTCGAAGATCCTGCCGCAGATCCCCAAGGGGCGCCTGGGCAAGCCCGACGAAGTCGCCGGCCTCATCATCTACCTGTGCTCGGAAGAGGCGGCGTTCGTGACCGGCGCCAACATTTCGATCAACGGTGGCCAACACATGTACTGATGCGGTAAAGGAGCGAGGCATGGAGAACCAGGTCCGTCTGATCAAGAAATACCCGAACCGCCGTCTGTACGACACCAAGACGTCGAGCTACATCACGTTAGTCGACGTGAAGCAGATGGTGCTCAAGCAGGAGGAGTTCCAGGCCGTCGACGCCAAGACCGGCGAGGACCTGACGCGCCAGATCCTGCTGCAGATCATCCTCGAGGAGGAGTCGAGCGGCTCGCCGATGTTCACCTCGGACGCGCTCTCGCAGATGATCCGCACGTACGGCAACGCCATGCAGGGCATGATGGGCGGCTACCTGGAAAAGAACATCCACGCGTTCCAGGAGATGCAGAAGTCGCTGCAGGAGCAGTCGACCAAGCTCTACGGCGGCAGCGCGCAGGTACCCACCGAGATGTGGACGCAGTTCATGAGCATGCAGGGGCCTGCGATGCAGGGCCTCATGCAGACCTACATGGAGCAGAGCCAGAAGATGTTCGCGCAGCTCCAGGAGCAGATGACCAGCCAGTCGCGCAACATGTTCAGCGGCTTCAACTTCCCCGGGTTCCCGGCCGGGACCAAGAACGACCAGGGATCTTCCGACAAGAAGTCCTGATGGCCGTTGCAAAGGCCGCCTCGAAGGCGGTGCCGAAGGCGTCACCCCCGGCAGTACCGCGGGTCGGTTTCGTTTCGCTGGGCTGCCCGAAGGCGCTCGTCGATTCCGAGCGCATCCTCACCCAGCTGCGTGCCGAGGGCTACGCGATCTCGCCGAGCTATGACGGCGCGGATCTCGTCGTGGTCAACACCTGCGGCTTCATCGATTCGGCGGTCGAGGAGTCCCTGGACGCCATTGGCGAAGCGTTGGCCGAGAACGGCAAGGTCATCGTTACCGGGTGCCTCGGCGCCAAGGAAGGCGTAATCGAAGCCGCGCATCCCACGGTGCTCGCGGTGACCGGTCCGCACGACACCGAAGGCGTGATGAAGGCGGTTCATGCGCATCTGCCGCGCCTTCACGACCCCTACACCGACCTGGTCCCGCCGCAGGGCATCCGCCTCACGCCCAAGCACTTCGCCTACCTCAAGATTTCCGAGGGCTGCAACCACCGCTGCACCTTCTGCATCATTCCCTCGATGCGCGGCGACCTCGTCTCGCGCCCGATCGGCGAGGTCATGCAGGAGGCGGAAAACCTCGTCAAGGCCGGCGTGAAGGAATTGCTCGTGATCTCGCAGGACACGAGCGCTTACGGCGTAGACGTCAAGTACCGCACCGGGTTCTGGAACGGCCGCCCGTTGAAGACGAAGATGACTGCGCTTTGCGAAGCGCTCGGCGAGCTTGGCATCTGGGTGCGGCTGCATTACGTGTATCCGTACCCTAGCGTGGACGAAGTGGTCCCGCTGATGGCGGCGGGAAAAATCCTCCCGTACCTCGACATCCCTTTCCAGCACGCGGCGAAGCGCATCCTCAAGCTCATGAAGCGCCCGGCCAATGCCGAGAATACGCTCGAGCGCATCCGGGCCTGGCGGGCGATCTGCCCCGACATCACGATCCGCAGCACCTTCATCGCAGGCTTTCCCGGCGAGACTGAAGGCGAATTCGAGGAGTTGCTCGCCTTCCTCGACGAGGCGCAGCTCGATCGCGTGGGGTGCTTCGCTTATTCGCCGGTGGAGGGCGCGGTGGCGAATGACCTGCCCGATCCGGTGCCGGACGAGCTGCGCGAAGAGCGCCGCGGCCGCTTCATGGAGAAGCAGGCAAGGATCAGCGCCGCCAAGCTCAAGGCAAAAGTGGGCAGGACGCTGCGCGTATTGGTGGATGAAACGGATCGCAAAGGCGCGATCGCGCGCTCCGCGGCGGATGCCCCTGAAATCGACGGCGTCGTGCGGGTCCGCGACGGATCAAAATTGAAACCCGGCGAATTCGCCGAAGTGGTCATCGAGAAATCCGATGCCCACGACCTTTTCGGGAGACTGGCATGAGCACAAGGGAAGTAGTGGTTGTATCGGGGGCGCGCACAGGCATCGGCGACTACGGCGGCTCGCTCAAGGACCTGCCCGCGACGAAGCTCGGCACGATCGCAATCAAGGAAGCGGTCGCGCGCGCGAAGATCGATCCCGAAACCATCGGCCACGTGGTGCTCGGCAGCGTGATCCACGGCGAGGCGCGCGACATGTACCTTTCGCGCGTCTCCGCCATCGACGCCGGCCTGCCCGTAGGCACGCCTTGCCTCACGGTGAACCGGCTTTGCGGCAGCGGACTGCAGGCCATCGTCTCCGCTGCCCAACACATTCTTCTCGGCGACACCGACGTGGTCGTCGGCGGCGGAGCAGAAAGCATGAGCCGCGCGGCGTATTTCCTCCCCGCGGGCCGCTGGGGCCAGCGCATGGGCGACGCCTCGGTGGTCGACGCGATGACCGGCGCGCTGCACGACCCCTTCGGCCACGGGCACATGGGCGTCACGGCGGAGAACATCGCGGCCAAGTACGGCATCGGCCGCGCCGAGCAGGATGCCTATTCGATGGAAAGCCACAGGCGCGCAGCCAACGCGCACGCCAAGGGTTACTTCGAGAGCCAGGTCGTGGGCATCGAGCTCAAGACGCGCAAGGGCCCGGTGAACTACACGGCGGACGAGCACGTGCGCCCGGACGTGAAGATCGAGGACATGCAGAAACTCCGGACCGTGTTCAAGAAGGACGGCACGGTGACCGCGGGCAACGCCTCGGGCCTCAACGATGCCGGCGCCGCGATCGTGATGATGGAAGCCAACGCCGCGAAGAAAGCCGGCGCCAAGCCCATGGCGCGGCTTGTAGCTTATGCGCACGCCGGCGTGGACCCGGAAGTGATGGGCCTCGGCCCGATTCCGGCAGTAAAGCGTGTCTTCGAGAAAGCCGGCCTCAAGCCCGCCGACATGGACGTGGTCGAGTCCAACGAGGCGTTCGCCGTGCAGGCCATGGCGGTGACGCGCGACCTCGGTCTCGACCCAGCCAAGGTGAACCCGAACGGCGGCGCGGTGGCGCTCGGCCACCCCATAGGCGCCACCGGCGCGATCCTCACCGTCAAGGCGCTCTACGAGCTCGAGCGCATCAAGGGCCGCTACGCGCTGGTCACAATGTGCATCGGCGGCGGGCAGGGCATCGCGGCGATCTTCGAGAGGGCGGCTGGATGAAAACCCGCCAGCTCGGCGCCAGCGGACTCAGGGTTTCCGAGATCTGCCTCGGCACGATGATGTTCGGCGACCGCACCGACGAAGTGGAGGCCGGGCGCATCGTCGCCGCGGCCCGCGAGGGTGGCGTCAACTTCGTCGACACCGCCAACCAGTACGCCGGCGGCAAGTCGGAGACGGTGCTCGGCAAGCTGATCAAGGCTGATCGCAACCGCTGGATCGTCGCGACCAAGTGCGGCAACACCAGCCGCCCGGCACCGGATGACATGAATCTTTCGCGCCGCGAGATCGTCGCCTCGACCGACGCGTCGCTGGCGCGCCTCGGCCTCGATCACGTCGACATCCAGTACTTCCATATCGACGACGAAAACACGCGCCTGGAGGAATCGCTTGCCGCGATCGGCGACGTGATCCGCGCCGGCAAGGCGCGCTATTTCGGCCTGTCGAACTTTCGCGGCTGGCGGATCGCCAAGGTCGCATTGCTGTGCGACCAGCTGGGCGTGCCGCGCCCGATCGTCTGCCAGCCGTACTACAACGCCATGAACCGCATGCCCGAGGTCGAGGTGATCCCGGCTTCGGAGGCCTTCGGGCTCGGCGTGGTGCCTTACTCGCCGCTCGCGCGCGGCATCCTCACCGGCAAGTACAAGCCGGGCGCCGCGCCGCCGGAAAGCACGCGCGCCGGACGCGGCGACAAGCGCATGCTGCAGACCGAGTTCCGCGAGGAGTCGATGGTCATGGCGCAGACGATCAAGGCGCATGCCGAGAAGCGCGGCATGACCGCAGGCCAGTTCGCGCTCAACTGGGTGCTGAACAACCGCGCGGTGAGCTCGGCGCTGGCCGGTCCGCGAACCATGGAGCACTGGACCGAGTACCTCGGCGCGCTGAAGCACACGTTCAATGCGGAAGACGAGGCGCTGGTCGACAAGCTCGTGCCCATCGGGCACCCGTCGACGCCGGGCTATTCGGACCCCAAGTACCCGATCGCCGGGCGACGCACGCTAACCTGAAGATGGCGAAGAAAGCCTGACTTTCGTTTTGGTGGATTCAATGGACGTGCGGCTCTCCGGCGATTTGAATTGCCGAAAATGGAAAACAAGCTATCTGGCCATGGAAAGGATCGCGCGCGCCGCCTCGTCCACTGTGAGCCGCTCCGTGTTGACCACCAGGTCGTAGTGCGTCGGCTCCTCGGACTCGAGGTCGTAGAAGCGCTCGAGGAAATCCGCGCGCGAAGCGTCCGACTCGTCGACGTTCCTGCGCGCGGCGACGTCGCCCAGCCCGTTTGTCGCAAGCCGCGCGACGCGCACTTTATATGGCGCGGTGACCAGCACGCGCAGCGTGCCTTTGACATCCGCGAGAGGGATCGCCGCGCCGTGCGCGACGATCACGGCGTTGCCCGCCGCGGCAGTCTCGCGGATCACGTCGACGATCAGCTGCTCGTAACCCTTTGCGCCGGAGAACGCCGGGGTCGACGGCGCGTCGGAACCCCCGCCCGCGAGCGCGAAGCCGTCGAGGATGCGCTGGACGAGCCCCTTGCGTCCTTCAGCTCGCGCCATTTCCGGTGGGGTGATCCCGGCGCGCGCGGCGGCCGCCTCGATGATCTCGCCGTCCACGTAGCGCATGCCGAGCTCGCCGGCGAGCAGCCGGCCGAGCCCTTCGCCGCCGGCGCCGAGTGTCCGCGCGATTGTGATGATGGAATAGGCCATGCGATCCTTGTCGGTCAAGTAACCTCGGTGGGGAATGCAGACTGTGCGGCATCCATGATATCGGTGAGAAGCGACTCAGGCTACGGATCGGATGATGAAGAAGGTTAAAACCCGCGTGGCGATCGCCGGCGGCGGCATCGGCGGGCTGGCGATGGCGCTGCAGTGCCACAGGCGCGGCATCGACTGCCGGGTGTTCGAGGCGGCGGAGAAGATCGAGCCGCTCGGCGTCGGCATCAACCTGCTGCCGCACAGCGTCAGGATCCTTGCCGCCCTGGGGCTGCTCGACGAGCTGCTGGCCACCGGCATCGAGACCGCCGAGCTCGCCTTCTTCAACAAGCACGGGCAGGCGATCTGGCGCGAGCCGCGCGGCATCGCCGCCGGCTACGATTTTCCGCAGGTCTCGATCCATCGCGGCGAGTTGCACCACCTGCTGTACCGCACGGTCGTCGAGCGCCTCGGCAAGGACGGCGTGCTGACCGGCCATGCGATCAAGCGCTTCGACGCAGGCTCGGCGGCCATCCTGGCGCGCGCTGTCTTCGAGAACCGCCGCACCGGCGAGGAGGTGGCCGAAGCCGGGGCCGAGCTCATCGTCGCGGCCGACGGCATCCACTCCACGGTACGCGCCGCGTTCTTCCCGGACGAAGGCCTGCCGCGCTACTCGGGGCGTGTGCTCTGGCGCGGCACCTGCATCGCGCCGCCCTTCCTTACCGGCCGCAGCATGATGCAGGCCGGGCACGCGACGCAGAAGGCGGTGGTCTACCCGATCTCGCGCAAGGTATTCGCCGAGACCGGCAACAACCTCACCAACTGGATCATGGAGCTCGCGGTGCCGGGCGACACGCCGCCGCGGCAGGACTGGGCGAAGCAGGTCGACAAGAGCGTGTTCGCCGCGCCGTTCGCCGGATGGAAGTGGGACTGGCTCGATGTGCCTTCGCTCATCGACAAGGGCGGCCCGGCCTGGGAATACCCGATGTGCGATCGCGACCCGCTCGAGCGCTGGTCGCACGGGCGCGTCACGCTGCTCGGCGATGCCGCGCACCCGATGTACCCGATCGGCTCGAACGGTGCCGCGCAGGCGATTCTGGACACCGAGAGCCTCGTCAATGCGATCGCGGAAGAAAGTTCGCCCGGGCAGGCGCTCGCGCGCTACGAGTCCGAGCGACGGCCCGCGACAGGCGCCATCGTGCTGGCGAATCGCGGCAACGGCCCGGACCAGGTCATGCAGCTGGCCGAGGAGCGCGCGCCGAACGGATTTTCGAACATCCACGATGTGATCCCGCAGGCGGAGCTCGAGGCGATCGCCGCGCGCTACAAGCAGACCGCCGGTTTCGCGAAGGCGCAGGTCAACGCGCCAAGGTAGCCCAAGGTAATATGAGCTCCAGCGACCCCGCGACAGACGGGGCGCATCCCAAAGGAGACTGGAGACATGAAGACATTTGCAGCCGCCGCGTTTGCCTCGGCATTGGCCGTCACAGCGCTTGTCCCCCTGCATGCGGGTGCGCAGGCTTACCCGACGAAGCCGATCCGCCTGGTCGTTCCGTATGCGCCGGGCGGCGCGACGGACATCATTTCGCGCGCCGTGGCGATCGAGCTCTCGAAGACGCTCGGACAGGCGGTCAATGCGGACAACCGTCCCGGCGCCGGCGCCAACCTCGGCTCGGAGCTGGTGGCGCGGTCGGCCCCCGACGGCTATACGCTGCTCACCAGCGCCAGCAGCCTGCACGGCATCACGCCCTTCCTCTACAAGAAGCTTTCCTACGATCCGAATAAAGACCTCTCGCCGGTCATCGTGCTGGCGGGGTTCGCCAATGTGCTGGTGGTCAACCCGGGCGTGCCGGCGAATTCGGTCAAGGACGTCATCACGCTGGTCCGGGCCAGCCCCGGGAAGATGACCTGCGCTTCCAGCGGCAGCGGCTCGACGATCCACATGTCGTGCGAGATGTTCAAGCACATGCTCGGCGTGGACATCACGCACGTGCCGTACAAGGGCAGCGGCCCGGCGGTCACCGACCTCATGGCCGGGCAGGTCAACATGATGTTCGACAATATCCCCTCGTCGATCACGCACATCCGCTCGGGCAAGCTGCGCGCGCTCGCGACCACCGGCGCGAAACGCTCGCCGATGCTGCCGGACCTGCCGACGATCGCCGAGTCCGGCGTGCCAGGCTACGAGTCGACCGCCTGGTTCGGCATCGCGGTGCCGGCCGGCACGCCGAAGGACATCATCGCGCGACTGAATGCCGACGGGCAGCGGGCGGTCAAGTCGCCGGAATTCGTCAAGCGCATGACGGATCTGGGCTACGAGATCGTCGGTGGCTCACCCGAATTGATGGCCTCGATGATCCAGGACGAGTACAAGCGCTGGGGGCCGATCGTCATCGCCTCGGGCGCCAAGGTGGACTGACTCACTGACAGAACGCCCGGCGTCCGCCACCATGCGGGATGCCAAAAAACTACTCGATGGGCGGCCGGGCGGCCGCCAACCCGGCGCCCGGCAACCAGGGCCCGCAGCCGGGGCCGCAATCGTGGCGCGAGCGCCTCGGCGCGCTGCGCAACATTCCGCCCTTCCTGAAGCTGGTCTGGAAGACGAGCCCCTCGCTCGCGCTCGGTCAGGCGGCGCTTCGCCTCGTGCGCGCGCTGCTGCCGGTGGCCGCGCTCTTCGTCGGCAAGCTGATCATCGACGAAGTGGTCAGGCTCCTGCAGGCGGGCCCGGGTCTCGCGGGGTTCTCCGAGTGGATGGATGCAGGCTTGCTCGACCGCGTGCTGTGGCTGCTCGCGCTCGAATTCGGCCTCGCGGTGCTCTCCGACGTGCTCGGGCGCGCAGTGTCGCTGCTCGACTCGCTGCTGTCGGAGCGCTTCAGCAACGAGACCAGCCTGCGGCTCATGGCGCATGCGGCAACGCTCGACCTGGAAGACTTCGAAGACAGCGAGATGCAGGACAAGCTGGAGCGGGCACGCCGGCAGGCGACCGGCCGCTCGCCCCTGATCGGCCAGATCCTTGGCCAGGCTCAGGACCTGATTACGGTCGCGAGCTTCGCCGCGGGGCTCATCGTCTACGCGCCGTGGCTGATCGTGTTGCTGGCGGTCGCGCTCATTCCCGCATTCCTGGGCGAAGCGCATTTCAACGCGCAATCGTATTCGCTCAACTATGCACGCACGACCGAGCGGCGCGAGATCGACTACGTGCGCCAGGTCGGGGCAAGCGCCGAGACTGCCAAGGAGGTCAAGATCTTCGGCCTCAACGCCTTCCTGATCGAGCGCTACCGGGTGCTGTCGGAAAGCTTCTACGCGGCCAACAAGAGCATCGCGATGCGCCGCGCGGGCTGGGGCAGCGCGCTCTCGGCGATCGGCACGCTTGCGTATTACGCCGCCTACGCCTACATCGTCTGGCGCACGCTGCACGGCGATTTTTCGATCGGCGACCTCACTTTCCTGTCGGGCTCCTTCCGGCGCCTGCGCAACCTGTTCGAGAACATGCTGATCGGCTTCTCGCAGGTCGCAGGGCAGGCGCTCTACCTCGAGGACCTCTTCTCCTTCTTCGAGATCCGCCCGGAGATCGTGCCGCCGGAAAATCCGCGTCCTTTCCCGATGCCGATCCGCGACGGCTTCAGCTTCGAGAACGTCGGCTTCCGCTACCTGGGCGCGGAGCGCTGGGCGGTGCGCGGGCTCACGTTCCGGCTCAATGCCGGCGAGACGCTCGCGCTGGTCGGCGAGAACGGCGCGGGCAAGACCACGCTGGTCAAGCTGCTTGCGCGCCTCTACGACCCGGACGAGGGCCGCATCCTGCTCGACGGCCATGACCTGAGGGAGTACGACCTTTTCGCGCTGCGCGCCAACATCGGCGTGATCTTCCAGGACTTCGTGCGCTACTACCTGAGCGCCGCGGACAACATCGCCGTGGGGCGCATCGAAGAGCGCGAGGATCGCGCGCGCATCGTCGGGGCGGCGAAGCGCAGCCTCGCCGACGAGGTCATCCGCAAGCTGCCGCTGGGCTACGAGCAGGTGCTGGGAAAGCGCTTTCGCTCCGGGGTCGACCTCTCCGGCGGCGAGTGGCAGAAAGTCGCGATCGCGCGCGCGTACATGCGCGACGCGCAGCTGCTGATCCTCGACGAGCCTACGGCGGCGCTGGACGCGCGCGCCGAGTATGAGGTGTTCAAGCGCTTCAAAGAACTGAGCCACGGCAGGACGGCGGTGCTGATCTCGCACCGCTTTTCGAGCGTGCGCATGGCCGACCGCATCGTAGTGCTCTCGGAAGGCGCGGTGGAAGCCTCCGGCACCCATGACGAGCTGCTCGCCCGCGGCGGGCGCTACGCGGAGTTGTTTGAACTTCAGGCGGCCGGGTACCGCTAGGCTGTTTACCGCTAGGCCAGGTACCGCTAGGCCAAGTACGTTTCCGCCAGCCTCGCCCAGTACGCCGCGCCCACGGTCAGGTTCGCGTCGTTGAAGTCGTACTTGTCGTTATGAACCATGGGCCCCTCGCCGTTGCCGATGCGCAGGTAACAGCCGGGGCGCTTCTCGAGGAAATACGAAAAGTCCTCGCTGCCGGTGACCGGGCCGAAAGGGAAGACCGCCTTTTCGGGGCCAACGAGGTCCTCGGCGACCTTGCGCGCGAATTCGGTTTCGGGCGCGGTGTTGACCAGCGTCGGCGCGCCGCGCTCGTACTCGATCCGGACGCTGCCGCCGTAGCCCTGCACTTGCGCATTGACGAGCTCGGTAATGCGGCGCTGGAGGAGGTCGCGCACCTCCGCGTTGAACGAGCGCACCGAAAGGTCCATCGTCGCGCTTTCCGGGATGACGTTGGCAGCGATGCCCGCGTGCAGCGTGCCGATAGTGACGATCGCAATCTGCGTCGGGTCGACATTGCGCGCAACCACGGACTGCAGCGCCATCACGAGGCTGCCTGCGATCAGGATCGGGTCCACCGACAGGTGCGGTCGCGCGGCATGGCCGCCGCGGCCGGTGATGGTGATCTTCACGCGGTCGGAGGCCGACATGAAGGGCCCGGCGCCGAACATGAAAGTCCCGGCCGGATAGCCGGGATGGTTGTGCATGCCGAAGATCGCGTCGCAGGGAAAACGCTCGAACAGGCCGTCGGCGATCATCGTCTTCGCGCCGCTGTGCTTGCCTGCTTCCTCGGCCGGCTGGAACACGAGGTTCAGCGTGCCGGAGAATCGCTTCGACTTCGCAAGATATCGCGCCGCGCCCAGCAGCATCGTGGTGTGGCCGTCGTGTCCGCACGCGTGCATCACGCCGGGATTGCGGCTCGCGTGCGGCTTGCCCGTTGCTTCCATGATCGGCAACGCATCCATGTCTGCGCGCAGGCTGACGCTGCGTTTGCCGTCGCCGACCTTCAGGCGGCCGACGACGCCATGGCCGCCAACGTTGCGCGTGACTTCGTAGCCCCATTCCTCCAGCCGCGCCGCGACCAGCGCCGCGGTCGCCACTTCCATGAGGGAGAGCTCCGGGTTCTGGTGGATCCGGTGGCGGATCTCGGTCAGCAGCGCGCGCGCTTCCTCGAGGTCGCCGACCTGGCAATAGCTCTTGTAGGCCATGTTCACGTAGCTCGACCTCGCGCTTTTTCAGTCCAGCTTGATGTTGAGGCCCCGGATGAAAGGCAGCATGCGCTTGGCCTCGGCATCGAGGTAGGCGGCGTACTGCTCGCTCGTATTCGCGATGACTTCCAGCCCCAGGTCGGTGAGCTTCTTGCTGACCTCGGGGTCGCGGATTGCGCGCACCGCTTCGGCGTTGAGCTTTGCAATCACATCCCTGGGCGTCTTTGCGGGGGCGACCAGGGCGACGACCGGCGCGAAATCGAGATCCGGATAGCCGAGTTCCCCCATCGACGGCACATCGGGCGTCACGGCCAGGCGCTTGCTGGTGAAAGACGCCAGCGCCCGCAGCTTGCCGCTCCTCACATGCGGCAACACGACCACCGTGTCGATCACCGCGACCTGCATCTGCCCGGCCAGCATGTCCTGCACGACCGGCGCTATGCCTTTGAAGCTCACGTCGACGATGTCGAGGCCGGCGCGCGCCTTGAGCATCTCCATCGCCAGGTGGTGGGCAATGCCCTTGCCCGGCGACGCGTAATTCAGCTTGCCCGGTTGCTTTTTCACCGCCTCGACGAAGCCCTTGAAGTCGTTAGCCGGGAAGGACGGATGCACGACCAGCAGCAGCGGCGCGCGGATGATGTTGGTGATTGGCGCGAAGTCCCTTGCCGGGTCGTAGTTGAGCTTGCTGTAGAGGGCGCTGTTGTAAATGAGGGCGCCATTCTCGGCGCCGAAGACCGTGTAGCCATCGGCCGGGGCAGAGGCCACGTACTGCGCCGCGATCATCGAACTCGCGCCCGGGCGATTTTCCACCACGATCGGCTGGCCGATGTTCTGCGACATTTTCGCGGTGACGATCCGGGCCACGCCGTCTGCGCCGCCGCCCGGCGGGAACCCCACGACCCAGGTGATCGGCTTCGACGGGAAGGGCTGCGCGATCGCAGGCGCAAGCGCAAGGCTCGCGGCGAAGGTGAGCGCAATGGAAAAAGCGTGGCGTAGTTTCATGGTCTCCTCATTTTTTTGGTGTCGTACCTGCGAATCCTAACCGCACCGAGAGGGCCTGCGCGGCCCGTTCGACGGCTTTCGTCGTGGGGCTCGCCGGCCCGGTGTCGATGACGCCCTCGATGCCCACCGCGGTCAGGGCGGCCACGATGCCGCCGCCGAAGCCGAAAACGGGTGCGGCGATGCCGCCAACGCCTCGCTGCAGTTCGCTCTCGATGCGCGAAACGCCCGCTTTTCGGATTTCCTCGAGAAGCGCGGGAAAGCGGTCGCGCAACTTCGGCAAGCGGCCCAGTTCCTGTTCCACCAGCGGCGCCGAAACCGCCTCTGGCAGGTACGCCGCAAACAACCGCCCGGTTGCGGAGTTCGCCAAGGGCATCACCCACCCTGCCCGCACGTTAGTGGCGACCGGCCGGCTGGATTCCTCCCAGCGCACGACGACGGGGCCCTTGTTGCCCCAGACCGAAAGCATGACCGTTTCGTCGATCTCGGCTCGGAGTTGCGCCACCGCCTCCCCGCCGAGCCTCAGCACGTCGAGTCCACGCAATGCGCCCAGTCCCAATTCGAGTGCCAGGGGCCCCAATCGATAGCGCCCACTCTCGCTATCCTGCTCTGCCATGCCGGCCCGAATCAGGCTGACCAGGTAACGGTGCGCTTTTGCCGGAGACATCCCGGCCAGCGCCGCCAAGTCCTTGAGGGCCTGCGGCTGGGCACTCTCGGACAGCGCGCGCGCCACCCGAAGCCCCGTTTCAAGTGAATTGACCCCTGCCTGCTCGGCCATCCTTGCCAGTCCTAATTTCGGATTGTAGAATTCATTTCGGATAGCGTAACTTATCTTTCCCCACTTTGGAAGGCGCCCCGATGTCCGTCCCATCCATGGCTTCTCCCCTCATGCGGTACTCGGTGTTTTCGGTCAACGACCACCATCCCCACCTGCCGCGGACCGTCCCGCAGCTCTACGAGCAGGTGATGGCGCAGTGCGAACTGGCCGAGAAGCTCGGCTACGACACCTTCTTCGGTGCGGAACACCACTTCCATGAATACGGCGTGATGCCGGACCCGTCGGTGTTCCTGGCGGCGCTCTCGCAGCGGACGAAGAAAATCCGTTTGGGCACCGCGATCTCGATCCTCACCTTCCACGATCCGCGGCGAATCGCGGAAACCTATTCGATGCTGGACATGATGAGCGGCGGGCGCTTCGTGTTCGGCGTCGGCTCGGGCTATCTTGCGCACGAGTTCGTCGGCTACGGAAAAGATCCGAAGGAAAAGCGCGACCGCTTCAACGAGAACCTCGACATCGTGAAGCGCCTCATGGCCGGCGAGACGCTCAGCTACAAGGGGCAGTTCTCCGAGAGCGAGAAGGTGGTGCTCAACGTGCTGCCGCACAACGGGCGCGTGCCGCCGATCTACGTCGCCGTGCTGGCGCGCGAGGCGGCGTACCACGTCGGCAAGCAGAAGAACCGCATCTTCACGGTCCCGTATGCCTCGTGCAAGAACTTCGACGACATCGGCACGATGCTGGCCGAATACCGCAAGGGCCGCGCCGAGGCGCAGATGCCGAAGGACGACGACGATCATGTCTTCGTGCTGCACACCTATGTCGCGAAAACGGACGACGAGGCGAGGGCGCAGTGCAAGGCCGCTTACGACCTGTACGTCGCGACGCGGCTGTATGCGAAACGCCACGAATACGAGGACATCCTCTCGAACGGCATCTGCCTGTTCGGCTCGGTCGAAACCGTGGCGAAGAAAGTCGCCGCGCTGCACGGCATGGGCATCCGGCATGTGGGCACCATCCACAATTTCGGCGCGCAGGCGCCCGAGCTGGTCGAGCGTTCGATGACGCTGTTCGCCAAGGAAGTGATGCCCTTGGCGGCGGCAATGACCGGCGCCACGGCGCTCGCCTGCTGAGGAGAAACGCAATGAAGCAACTCACCCCCAAGATGCTCAACCACCTCGCCTACGTGACGCACGACGTGGCGGCCACCGCGGACTTCTACACGCGCATCCTCGGCATGGAGCTCGCGAGCACGATTTTCGACGACCAGGTGCCTTCGACCGGCGAGAACTTCCCGTACTTCCACATCTTCTTCCGCATGGCCGACGGCTCGACGATCGCGTTCTTCGAGTGCACCGACCTGCCGGCCGCCGCGAAATCGACGCACCCGGCCTACGACACGTTCAACCACGTCGCGCTGCAGGCCGAGAACCAGGAAGAGATCCGCACCTGGAAGACATGGCTGGAGAAGAACGGCGTCGAGGTGCTCGGTCCCGTGAATCACAAGGGGCTCATCGAGAGCATCTACTTCCACGACCCGAACGGCATCCGGCTGGAACTGACCACGCCGCTCGACACGGAGTGGAACAAGCACACCAAGCAGGGCTATGCCGATCTCAAGCTCTGGGTCGAGACCAAGGAAAAGGCCAAGCGCGAAGGCCGCGACCCGGCCAAGGCGCTGCTCGAAATGATCCACGAGTCGAAGAAGCGCTATGCGGCGCCGGCCGCCAATGGCTGAGGCTGCGCCGCAAGAAAACTTCGACCGCGTTCCCGTCATCGTCAGCTTCGCCGAGCAGGTGAAGATGACGGAGACGTACGGCTTCGCGGGCAGCACCGGCAAGACGTTTCTCGAAGGACAAAGGCTGGTGCCCAAGGGCGCATCTGGCCACACTACTTCTGACACGCTTTACCTCTTCATGCATCCGGCCTCGACGCTGCAACTGCTGCCGATGCCGACCGCGCTGGCGAATGCGGGCATGCATGTGCTTTGCGCGGCCAGCCGCTATGCCAAGAACGACAGCCCGCTGATCCTCGAGAAAGTGGTGTACGACCTCGGCCAATACATTCGCCACGCGAAGGAAGCGCTCGGCTACAAGAAGGTGATTCTCGTGGGATGGTCCGGCGGCGGATCGCTTTCGCTGTTCTATCAGGCGCAGGCCGAGCGGCCGAGCATTACGCATACGCCGGCGGGCGACCCGTACGACCTCACTGAGGCGAAGCTGCCGCGTGCGGACGGCCTCATTTTCATCGCCGCGCATCTTTCCCGCGCCGAGCTCATGACCGAATGGCTGGATCCCTCGGTCATCGACGAGCTCGATCCAGACAAGCGTGACCCCGAGCTCGACATCTACAGCGCAAGTTGCCCGGACAAGCCACCGTTTACCAAGGAATTTGTCGTGCGTTTTCGTGCCGCGCAGGTCGCCCGCAACCGCAGGATCACGAAGTGGGCGGAGGAAACGCTCGCGAAGCTCAAGGACCGCAAGGATGGCGAGATCGAGCGCGCCTTCGTCGTTCACCGGACCATGTGCGACGTGCGCTGGCTCGATCCGTCGATCGACCCGAACGGCCGCAAGCCGAACTGGTGTTACCTCGGCGATCCGCGCACGGTGAACGTCGGGCCGGTGGGGCTCGCGCGCTTCAGCACGCTGCGCTCATGGCTCTCGCAATGGTCGTTCGACAAGTCCAACGGCAAGGGCGCGCAGAACGCGGCCAAGATCACGCAGATCCCAGTGCTGCAGATCGTCAACCAGGCCGACGATGCGGTGCCGGCAACGCACAACCCCACCGTGCGCGCGGCGCTTGGCACGAAGGACAAGGAATACATCGAGATCGAAGGCGGCACGCACTACTACCTCGGCCAGCCGCAGCAGCTCAAGGAATGCATCGACGCGGTGACCGGCTGGAGCCGCCGCAAGCGCCTGCTCGCCTGAACCCCAATCAGGGACAGACCACGTTTGTTTCCGGACAAACGTGGTCTGTCCCTTAAATCTCCGAAATCTCGGCGCGCACGATCCGCGCGCCTTCCGCCAGCGCCTTGAGCTTGCCGAACGCGACTTCGCGCGACAGGTACTTCATGCCGCAGTCCGGCGCGGGAATGAGGTCCTCCGCTTTCATGTAGCGCAATGCAGCGCGGATGCGTTCGGCCACCTTCTGCGGCGTCTCGATCGTGGAGTCGCCGAGGTCCAGCACGCCGAGCATGACTTTCTTGCCGGCCAGGTCCCTGAGCACCCCGAGGTCGAGTCGCGGCTGCGCCGCCTCGATCGAGATCTGGCGCGCAGTCGTTTCGGCGAGGCCCGGCAGGAATGAGTAGCCGGTCGGCTTCTCGCCCTTGACGACCGCCGCGTAGCCGAAGCATAGGTGCACGACGGTCGGCACCGTGATGCCCTGCAGCGCGCGGTTGATCGCCTTCACCGCATAGCGTTTTGCAGCTTCCGGGTCGTTGCGCAGCCACGGCTCGTCGAGCTGGATGACGTCCGCGCCGGCGGCCTGCAGGTCGAGCGCCTCCGCGTTCACCGCGGCGGCGAAGTCCATCGCCATTTCCTCGTCGTCCTTGTAGAACTCGTTCTTCGCCTGCTGCGTCATGGTGAACGGGCCCGGCAGCGTGATCTTGGCCGGCAGGTCGGTGTTCCGCCTCAGGAACTGCATGTCGCGCAGTTCCACCGGGTGCGTGCGCTTCAGCTTGCCGACCACGCGCGGGACATTCGTGTCCTTTCCGGCCGCCGAGCGGATCACCGCGGGCTGGTCGTTGTCGAGGCCCTCCAGCGAGGTGGCAAAGCGGTTGGAGTAGCTCTCGCGCCGGATCTCGCCGTCGGTGATGATGTCGATGCCGGCCCGCTCCATGTCGCGGATCGCGAGCACCGTGGCGTCGTCCTGCGCGGCCTCGAGGAACTCGACCGGAATGCGCCAGAGCTCGTGCATGCGCGTGCGCGGCACCAGGCCGGCGAGCAGTGCCCGGTCGACGAGCCAGTCGGGCTGCGGATAGCTTCCGACAACCGTGGTCGGCAGGAGATGAGTAGGCAGGGGCATGGCCGTACTCTAGCGCTTTGCGGTCAGGCGCTGGCGGTTGGCGATATACAGGCCGGTGGCGACGATGATCGCCATGCCGACCATCGACCATCCGTCGGGAAAGTCGCCGAACACGAACCAGCCGAACAGCATCACCCACACCAGCTGCGAGTAGACGAAGGGCGCCAGCAGCGTGGCCGGCGCGTAGTCGAACGCGCGGATCAGGATGAAGTGGCCGATGGTCGCGAGAACGCCCAGCGTAAGGAAGAGCGACCAGTGGAACCAGCCGACCGGCATCGTCACGCCGGCCGAGAGCAGCAGCGTCGACATCGCGGTGCCGATGAGCGAGCCGTAGAAGAGCGATGTCAGCGGGTGCTCGAGCCCCGCGATCTTGCGCGTGAGGATCTGGTAGAACGCGTTGCAAAGCGCCATCGCCACTGGCAGCAGCGCGTAGATCGTGAAGAGCGAAGTGCCGGGGCGCACGACGATCAGCGCGCCGGATAGCCCGACGAAGATCGCGATGATTCGCGCCATGTCGATGCGCTCGCCGAGCATCGGCACCGCAAGGATCGCCACGAACACCGGCAGCACGAACCCGATCGCCGCCGCCTCCGCGAGCGGCAGCCGCGTGAGCGAGGTGAAGTATAGGAGCGTGGAGGCGCCGAGCATCAGGCCGCGCACGACCTGCGTGGTCGGCCGGGTGGTGCGCAGGCGCCCCAACTCGCCGCGCCAGATCATGAAGGCGGAGAGCACCAGCAGGTTGATCGCGTAGCGCGCCCAGACGACGTTGCCGACCGGGTAGCTCTGCGAAAGGTACTTGGCGATCGTATCCATGACCGAGAAAGTTGCGATCGCGATCGACATGAGCAGGATGCCGCGCAGCGGCTTGTGCTTCAGGGCCATGCGGGCATTGTCTCGCCGAGGTCTTTTTTCCGCACCACATGCGGGAGTTTACCGGTGCATCGGGCGCGATGATGCACCGCAGCGGCGCGGCGTGCCGGCCCGCTTGACACTGCCCCGACGCGAGATACACTGAACAAATTGCGGGGTACACTGAGTAATATTTTCAGGTCGTTTCCACCAGGGGAATTCATGGGCTGGCATGCAGTGGCCGAGGCGGAGGCCTTGGGCGATGACGAGGCTTTGGGCGTCAAGGTCGGCGAGGTGCCGATAGCCATAGTGCGCGCCGGCGGGATGCTCCACGCCGTCAACAACGTCTGCACCCACCAGTACGCGCTGCTCTCCGACGGGTACGTCGAGGACGGCTGCATCGAGTGTCCCCTGCACCAGGGCAAGTTCGAGCTGACGACCGGCAAGGCGATCTGCGCCCCGGTCACCGAAGACATCGCGGTCTACCCGGTCAAGGTCGAGGGCGGCAAGATCCTCGTCGAGTTGGCCGACTGAGCGAAAAGCCCTTGTCCGCGCAACGCATCCTCATCATCGGTGCCGGCCAGGCGGGCGGGCGCGCGGCAGAAGCGCTTCGGGCCGCCGGCTATACGGGCCCGGTCACGCTGGTAGGCGACGAAGCCGAGCCGCCGTACGAACGCCCCGCGCTCTCGAAAGAAGTCCTGCTCGGCTCGGCGGAGCCCGAATCGACTTTCCTCCACCCGGCCGATGCCTGGCGCGGTAAAAGCGTCGAGCTCGTCTGCGGCCTGCGCGCCGAGGCCATTGCGCCGGCCAGCCGCAGCGTGATGTTCTCCGACGGCACGCGCATGGACTATGGCCAGCTGATCCTGGCCACCGGCAGCCGTGTGCGCCCGCTCATCGGTGTCGACGACACGATGGCCGGCGTGCATTACCTGCGCACGATCGCCGACAGCAAGCGGCTCGCGAAGGAGCTCGTGCCCGGCAAGCGCGTCGTGGTCATCGGCGGGGGCTTCATCGGCCTCGAGGTCGCCTCGGCGGCCGCGAAGCTCGGACTCGAAGTCACCGTGGTAGAGCGCCAGCCAACGCTGCTAGAGCGCGCGCTGCCCGCCGACATTGCGGCAGCCGTGGAGCACCTGCACCGCAGCCGGCGCGTTGCGTTCAGGCTCGGCGCCGGGGTCTCCGGGATCGTTGCGAACGGCAATGGGCGGGTCGGCGCGATCGGCCTCGCCGACGGCAGCGAGTTGCCGGCGGACGTGGTGGTCATCGGCATCGGCATCATCCCGAATACCGAACTGGCTGAGAGTGCCGGTGTGGCCTCGGCAGACGGCGTGGTCGCAGACGAATTCGGCCGCACGAACGTCGAGGGCGTCTGGGCGGCGGGTGACGTGACCAGCCACTACAACCCGATTCTCGGGCGGCGCGTGCGCCTCGAGTCCTGGCAGAACGCGCAGAACCAGGCCATCGCGGTCGCGCGCAACGTGGCGGCGCTCCCGGCCAGCCCGGTCCCCTATGCGGAAGTGCCCTGGTTCTGGTCCGACCAGCAAGGCATCAACATCCAGATGGCGGGGCTCGCAGAGCCGGGCGCGGTGACGGTATGGCGCGGCGATCCGGCCACCAGCCGCGCAATGGCGTTCAGCGTGCTGGACGGGCGTATCGTCTGCGCTACGGCATTCAACGCGGGCGGCGAGATCCGCTTTGCGCGCAAGCTCATCGAGTCGCGCGCCCTGGTCAGCGCAGAAGCGCTCGCCGACGGCGCAAGGAAGCTCAAGGACCTCATTCCCCGCGCCGAGCCGGCCCGCGCGGCGGCGACGGCCTAGCAGGACCCAGGAGGCACCATGTACAGCGCAAACACAGTCATCGGGCAGACCGGCAGCTTCGCCAAGGAGAAGCGGCAAGGCGAGGACTTCGAGTTCAAGTGGCCCGCCGAGGGCCTCTCCGCCGTGCCGGACTGGATCTACACCAGCCCCGAGATCTACGAGCGCGAGATCGAGCGCATCTTCCACGGACGCACCTGGAATTTCGTCGCGCTGGAAGCCGAGATCCCGAATCCGGGCGACTACAAGCGCTCGTTCGTCGGCCCGACGCCCGTGGTCGTCGCCCGCAATGGCGATGGCTCGGTGCACGTTTTCGAGAACCGCTGCGCGCACCGCGGCGTCGAGTTCCTGCGCCAGCACCTGGGCAACACCAAGGAATTCGTCTGCCCGTACCACAGCTGGTCGTACGACCTGACCGGCAGCCTGCAGGGCATCCCCTTCAAGCGCGGCCTCAAAGGCGAGGGCGGCGGCATGCCCAAGGATTTCAAGAACGCCGACCACAACCTCAAGAGGCTCAGCGTCACGACGCTGAACGGCGTGGTGTTCGCTTCATTTGCAAGCGACATGGAGCCGATCGAGGAGTACCTCTCGCCCGAGATCCTCAAGGACTTCAACGTCGTTTTCGCCGGCCGCAAATTGAAGATCCTCGGGTATTACCGCAACGAGCTGCCGGGCAACTGGAAGCTCTATCACGAAAACCTCAAGGACCCGTACCACGCGACGCTGCTGCATTCCTTCCTCGTCACCTTCGGGCTCATGGTCGCCGGCAGCAAGAACGGCATGATCGCGGATCCCAAGGGCCGCCATGGCACGCTGGCCTCGGCCAAGCCGGAAAACGTCGCGACGGCGCTCGATGACGCGACCAAGAAGGAGATGCGCGCCTACCGCGAGGACTTCAAGCTCGCCGACGGCCGCTTCCTCGATTACGTGCGCGAGTTCGATTCACCCTGGTCGGTGACGATGCAGACCATCTGGCCGAACCTGATCGTGCAGCGGGAGCTCAATACGCTCGGCATCCGCCACATCATCCCGAACGGCCCGCACAGCCAGATCATGATGTGGACGATGTTCGGCTACGAGGGCGACGACGAGGAGATGACGCGCCACCGCCTGCGGCAGGGCAACCTCATGGGACCCTCCGGTTTCCTCGGGCTGGAGGACAACGAGGCGATCAAGTTCCTGCAGGAAGGCGTGCGCCGCTCGGGGTCGGGGGCCGGCGTGCTCAAGCTCGGCGGCGAGCGCACCGGCAGCACCACTTCGGTGATCGACGAGGCCGCGATCCGCGGCATGTACGCGTACTACAAAGAGGAAATGGGGCTTTAATGTATGCAGGCTACGACATGCAGGCGCCGGACGCGAAGAGCGTGCGCGAGCTTCGCTTCGAGATCGAGGAGTTCCATTCCGAGTACGGCAACACGCTCGATCGCGGCGACCTCGACAACTGGGTCAGCTATTTCGCCGAGGATGCGCTTTACCGCGTGACCGCGCGGGAGAACGCCGACGCCGGGCTGCGCGTCGGCCTCGTGTACGCAGAAGGCCGCGGCATGATCCGCGACCGCGCCTTCGCGATCCTGCGCACCCAGATGTTCGCGCCGCGCTACATGCAGCACTTCACCAGCAACGTGCGTGTGCTCGAGGTCACGGGATCAGGTGAGGGGGGGACGGTCAAATCGCAGACCAACTACCTGCTCCTTCAGACGCTGGTCGACGGCCCGACCACGATCCACCAGGCCGGCCGCTACTACGACACGTTCGTACGCGAGAAGGGAAAGCTCCTGATCCGCGAGCGCCAGTGCGTCTACGACACGGTGCTGATCGCAAACGACCTGGTGTACCCGGTCTGATGCGCGGCCCGATGCACAAACTACTCGGAGCGCAGAGCGGTCCTTCTGTACCCGTTGTTCGCTTCGATGAGGCGCACCAGCGTCGCCATGAACAGGTCGCGCTCCTTCTGCGTGAGCGTGGCGAGCAAGCGGTCCTGCGAGCGCTGCATGGCGGGGAAAAGCCCGGTCATGAGCGCACGGCCCTTCGCCGTGAGCGAAGCGAGCCGCGCCCGGCGGTCGGCGGGGTTTTCTTTGCGCTTGACGAGCTTGCGGCCCTCGAGGCGGGAGAGGACTTCGGCCACGTTGGTGCGGTCGATGCCGATCTCGTCCGCAAGGGTCGTCTGGTCCTGCTCGCCGCGGATCGAAAGCGCGGTGAGCACGCTGTACTGCACCGGGGTGACATTGGCGTGGCCGAGCTCTTCGGACCACAGCGCGTAGTTGATCTGGTGGAGCAGGCGAACAAGATAGCCAGGACGGGACCACAGCGGCAAGCGCGGCTCGAGCACTTCCGCTTTCTCTTTTCGCGCGCTGCTCTTGCGGAATGGGCGGGCCATCGTGGCCTAGTGGAAGTACGAGCCGCCGTCGATCACCAGCGTCTGGCCGGTGATGAAGGCCGAATCCGGGCCGGAGAAGAACACCGCTGCGCCGACGACGTCTTCGGGATACATGTCGCGCGCGAGCGAGCGTCCCGCAATCGACGGGCCGCGCACTTTTTCCATGAGCGCCGGGTTGCCCTCGACGTTCTCGGAAAGCGTGAAGCCGGGCGCGATGGCGTTGACGAGGATCTTGTGGGGGCCGAGCTCCTTGGCCATTGCGCGCGTCATCGAAAGGATCGCCCCCTTGCTCGCCACGTAGTGCAGGTACAGTGGGTTGCCCTTGAAGGCCACGCCGGAGCAGAGGTTCACCACGCGCGCGCCGGAAGATTTCTTCAGGAGCGGCAGCGCCGCCTTGGTGACGAGGAAGGTGCCGAGCGTATTCACGTCCATGACCTGCCGCCATTCGGCCGCGCTGATTTCCTCCAGGGGTTTGGGCACGAGGGACGAGAAGATCGCGGCGTTGTTGATCACGATGTCGAGGCCGCCGAAAGTCTCGGAGGCAAATTGCATCGTGCGCGCAGCGTCGGTTTCGCTGGTGATGTCCATGCGGATGCCCTTGACGTCGATGCCGGCGGCCGCCAGTTCCGCGGCGGCGCCCGCGGCGTTCGCGAGGTCGGCCACCAGGATGCGGGCGCCTTCGCGCCCGAGCGCGGCGGCGATCGCCTTGCCGATGCCGTTGCCCGCGCCTGTGACGAGGGCAATCCGCTCTTTCAACTTCATATGGGCATGCTCGTTGCTAGAAGGGTGTCGACAAAAGATTAACATGGACCGAATTCCCGTCATCGACATTGCACCCTTCCTCGGCGGAACGCCTGAGGGCCGCGAGGGCGTTCCCGCCGCGATCCGCGAGGCCGCGGAGGAAATCGGCTTCTTCGCGATCGAAGGCCACGGCGTGCCGCGCACCACGATGGACGCGCTGTACACGACTGCGCATGCCTTCTTCGACCTGCCGCTGGAAGAAAAGCAGCGTGTCGCGCCGCCGCGCCCGGACTATCCGCGCGGGTACAAGGCCGTCGGGTTCGAAGCCCTTGCTGCGGGGAATGCCGCATCTAATCACACGGCGACGCCGCCCGATCTCAAGGAGTACTACCACTTCGGCCGTCCCGAAGTCCCGGCCGATCCCTATTACACCGGCGAGCAGGGCCGCAAGCACTTCTTCGTCAACCGCTGGCCTACGCGCCCGGCGGGTTTTTCCGCCGCCGCCGATGCGTATTACGCAGAAATGGAAAAGCTCTCGGTCACGCTGTGCCGTATCTCCGCGCTTGCGCTCGGCCTGCCCGAGCAATTCTTCGACGACAAGATCGACCGCCACATCACCGCGGCGCGCATCAACTACTACCCGCGCCAGGACGATCCGCCGGCCGAGGGCCAGCTTCGCGCAGGCGCGCACACAGACTACGGCATGCTCACGATCCTCTCGGGCGAAAGCGCGCCCGGCCTGCAGGTGCAGACGCGCTCCGGCGACTGGGTCGACGTGGCGACCGACAAGTACCGCTTCGTGTGCAATATCGGCGACCTGCTGATGCGCTGGACCAACGACCGCTGGGTGTCGAATACGCACCGCGTGATAAATCCACCGCGCGAGACGGCGCTCGCGACGAGCCCGCCTCGTGAAATGGCTCACGCCTCAGGCCGCATGTCGATCGCTTTTTTCCACCACCCGAATTACGACGCGAAGATCGAGTGCATCCCCGGCTGCGCGGGCGACGCGCCGCCGAAGTACGAGCCGGTGCTGTCCGGCGAATTCCGCGACTACAAGTACACCGTGACACGATCGACGAAGGCGGCCTAGCGATGAAGGGTCTCCTCAAATTTTCCGCGGGCGTGGACAGGATGAGCCTGTACTTCGGGTACATCGCCTCGTTCTGCGTGTTGCTCGCCTGCGTCGTGAGCTCGAGCAACGCCGGCCTGCGCTATGCCTTCAGCCTGGGCTCCAACGCCTGGCTGGAACTGCAGTGGTACCTGTTCGCCTACCTCGTGATGTTCGGTGCTGCCCAGGTGCTCAAGGTCAACGAGCATGTCCGCGTAGACCTGATCTACGGGATGCTCACCGTGCGCGGCAAGATCTGGCTCGATCTCATGGGGTGCCTCATCTTCCTCATGCCGGCGACGCTGTACCTGCTGTGGCTGTGCATCCCGCCCGCGATCGATGCTTTCCACACCGGCGAGATCTCGCCGAACGCCGGCGGCCTCCTCCGCTGGCCGGCGCGCCTGGCCCTGCCGATCGGGTTTGCGCTGGTCGCGCTGCAGGGCCTGTCCGAGATCATCAAGCGCATCGCGATGCTGACCGGTCATCTGACCGCTGAAGTGCACTATGAAAGGCCGCTGCAGTGATCAGCGCCGAATCGATGGCCCCGCTCATGTTCGCGGGACTGGTGCTATTCCTGCTGGTCGGTTTCCCGGTGGCCTTTTCGCTTGCGGCGCTCGGGCTGTCGTTCGGCGTGCTCGGCATCCAGCTGGGGTTTTTCGTGCCGGACTTCCTCGCCAACATGCCGCTGCGCGTGTTCGGCATCGTGTCGAACGACCTGCTGCTCGCGATCCCGTTCTTCACCTTCATGGGCACGATCCTCGAGCGCTGCGGGCTGGCCGAAGACCTGCTCGAGAGCATGGGCCAGGCGTTCGGCGGGCTGCCCGGCGGCCTTGCGTACTCGGTGATCATCGTCGGCGCGATCCTCGGCGCGATCACCGGCACCGTTGCGGCCTCGGTGATCGCGATGGGCATGATCGCGCTGCCCGCGATGATGCGGCACGGCTACGACATGAAAATCTCCACCGGCGTAATCGCGGCCTCCGGCACCATCACCCAGCTGATCCCGCCCTCGCTGGTGCTGGTGGTGCTGGCCGACCAGCTCGGCAAGTCGGTCGGCGACATGTACAAGGGCGCGATCGGGCCGTCGATCGTGCAGACGCTGCTCTTCATCGCGTTCATCTTCCTGGTGTCGGTGTTCAAGCCGCACCTGGTGCCGCCCCTGCCTCCGGAGGCGCGAACGCTGAAGGGGTGGGCGCTCTGGAAACGGGTGCTTTGGGGTGTCATCCCGTCGCTCGGGCTCATCTTCGTGGTGCTCGGCACGATCTTCATGGGCCTTGCAACGCCGACCGAAGCGGGTGCGATGGGGGCGGTTGGGGCGATGTTCCTCGCCGCGCTTCGCGGGCGCCTCACGATTTCGCTGATGTGGCAGGGCATGGAATCGACCATGCGCATCACGGCGATGGTGATCTTCATCCTCATCGGCTCTTCGGTGTTCGCGCTGGTGTTCCAGGGCTTCGACGGGCACCTGTGGATCGAGCATCTGATGAGCGGCCTGCCGGGCGGCCGGGTCGGCTTCCTGATCGTGGTGAACATCTTCGTCTTCGTGCTGGCATTCTTCCTCGACTTCTTCGAGATCGCGTTCATCGTGATCCCGCTGCTTGCGCCCGTGGCACAGAAGCTCGGCATCGACCTGGTGTGGTTCGGCGTGCTCCTTTGCGTCAACATCCAGACCTCGTACATGCACCCGCCCTTCGGCTACGCGCTCTTCTACCTCCGGGGCATTGCGCCCAAGGAAGTGAAAAGCCGGGACATCTACCTAGGGGCGATCCCCTGGGTCGGCCTGCAGATCCTCATGGTCGGCCTGGTGATCGCCTTCCCGGACCAGATCACCTATTTCCTCGACAAGGAGCAGGTCATCGATCTGGACAAGGTGAAGATCGAGCTCGAAGCGCCGAGCGTGGAGCCGGCGCCGGTAGAGGGCGCGCCGAGCGCGGACGAGGAAATGCAGAAACAGTTCGAGCGCTCGGCCAGGCCGGGCGGTTCAAAGTAGGCAAGTTGCAAATAGTAGTCAAGTCGATCGACCAACCGCCGGCTCAGCCGGCATCTCCAAGGGGAAAGCAATGAAGAGACGCGAGTTTCTGACCAAAGCGGGTGCCGGAGCGGCGCTCGGAACGTTGTCCGCATCGGCGATCGCCCAGGCGCCCGCCGTCAAGTGGCGCCTGCAGACGAGCTGGCCGAAGAGCCTGGACACCACCCACGGCGGCGTCGAGTTCATGGCGAACCGCATCCGCGCGATGACCGAAGGCAAGTTCGACATCCAGGTGCTGACCGCCGGCTCGATCGTGCCGGGCAACCAGGTGTTCGACGCGATCGAGAAAGGCACGATGGAAGCGACGCACACGCTGTCGTCGTTCTTCATCGGCAAGAACCCGGCCTTCGCCTTCGATGCGGGCATTCCGTTCGGCCTCAATGCGCGCCAGCAGGCGGCGTGGTTCAACTGGGGCGGCGGTGGGGATCTCTTGCGCGGCGTGTTCAAGCAGTACGGCATGATGAACATCCCCTGCGGCAACACCGGCGTGCAGATGGGCGGCTGGTACCGCAAGGAGATCAAGACCGTCGCCGACCTCAAGGGCCTCAAGATGCGCATCGGCGGCATCGGCGGCTCGATCCTCGCCAAGCTCGGCGTCACGCCGCAGCAGATCCCGCCGGGCGACATCTACCCGGCGCTGGAAAAAGGCACGATCGACGCGGCCGAGTTCATCGGGCCGCATGACGACGAGAAGCTCGGCCTGAACAAGGTGGCCAAGTTCTATTACTACCCGGGCTGGTGGGAAGGCAGCGCGCAGAACACGATGCTGGTGAGCCTCAAGGCCTGGGATGCACTGCCCAAGGCGTTCCAGGAAGTGCTGATCTGCGCCGCCCGCGAGCAGGATACGGTCATGACGGCCGACTACGACGCCAAGAACCCGGCGGCGCTCAAGCGGCTCGTGGGTTCTGGCACGCAGCTGCGCGCCTTCCCCAAGCCGGTCATGGACGCGGCGTACAAGGCCACGCAGGAAGTCATGGCCGACCTCGCCGGCAAGAATGCCGACTTCAAGAAGATCTACGACCAGTGGTCTGCATTCCGCGACGAACAGAACCTGTGGTTCCGGGTAGCCGAGTACACCCTCGACAGCTACCGCTTCGGGATTTCTGCAGCGAAGAAGTAAGGGCACCGACACAGGGGAGCCGGAGAGCTCCCCTGTAGTTGCAAGACTGGAGGCAGGAAGCATGGAGAAGGAACATGGCAAGCCCGGCCAGGGCATCGGCGCACGCGTCCCCCGCAAGGAGGATTCGCGCCACCTTCACGGCCGCGGCCAGTACGTTTCGGACACGGTGATCCCGGGCCAGCGCGAGGTCGCATTCCTTCGCAGCCCCGTGGCCCACGGCATCATCCGCGCGATTCGCAAACCCCCGAATTCCGAGGGACGCGTATTCGTGCGCGAAGACCTGGCGGAGGCGAAAGACATCGTCGCGCCGTCGACTTTGCCGACCTACAAGATTTCCGGGCAGCCGCCCCTCGCGCACGGCAAGGTGCGCTTCGTCGGGGAGCCAGTCGTGATGTGCGTTGCGAAAACGCGCGCCGAGGCCGAAGACCTCTGCGAGCAGGTCGAGCTCGACATCGAGGAGCTCCCCGCGCTGGTGGATTCGCATACCGCGCGCTTCGAGAAATCCAACCGCGTGCACGAAGAGTGGGACGACAACCTCTTCCTCTCGCTGTCGGTGGACAACGGTTTCGACGCGCTATCCAAAAAAGCCACCGTGGTGGTCAAGCGCGAAGTCGAGCTTTCGCGCCAGGCCATGGTGCCCATGGAAGGCAAGGCTGTCGTGGCGTACTGGGACGAGCGCGCCGACCAGCTCATCATGTATTACTCGACGCAGACCCCCCACATCGTGCGCACCGGCATCGCGCAGTTTCTCGGCTTGGACGAAGGCCAGGTGCGCATCATCGCGCCGGACGTCGGCGGCGGCTTCGGCTACAAGGTCATCGTGCATCCCGAGGAGCTCGCGGTCGCCTGGCTCGCGATGAAATACCGCAAGCCTTTCCGCTGGATCGAGGACCGCCGCGAGCACCTCGTCTCCGGCGCCAATGCGCGCCAGCACCACTACCACCTCACTGCCTACGCGGACGACAAGGGCAGGCTGCTGGCGCTGGATGCGGAAATCACCATCGACGGCGGCGCGTATTCGAACTGGCCGTTCACCATCGGCCTCGAACCGGGGCAAGCCACGGGCAACCTGCCGGGGCCGTACGACTTCCAGGGCTATCGCTGCAAGACCTACTGCGTGGCGACGAACAAGCCCGGCTTCATGCCATATCGCGGCGTGGCGCGCACTGGCGTGTGCTTCGCCATGGAACTGCTCATGGACGCGGTAGCGCGCGCGGTGGATCGCGACCCGTTCGAGGTGCGCCTCGAGAACCTCGTGCGACCCGAGCAGATGCCGTACGACAACGTCGTAAAGAAGCATTACGACAGCGGCAACTACCCGGCGGCGCTCAAGCTGGCGCGCGAGAAGTTCGACCATCAGAAGTGGATCGACAGGCAGAAGAAAGGCGAGCCCGACGGCCGCAAGATCGGCATCGGCTTCGCGAGCTATTGCGAGCAGTCGGCGCACGGCACCAGCGTGTTCGCGACCTGGGGCCTGCCTTTGGTGCCCGGCTACGACCAGTCGGCGGTCAAGCTCACGCCGGACGGCGGGCTCGAGGTTCGTGTGGGCGTGCACTCGCATGGGCAGGGCATGGAGACGACCTTCGCCCAGCTCGCGCACGAGATCCTCGGCATCGACATCCAGAAGATCAAGATCACGCACGGCGACACCGGCACCACGCCGTACTCGACTGGCACGTACGCGTCGCGCTCGATCGTGATGGCCGGCGGCGCAACGCTCAATGCCTGCAAGGAATTGATCCCGCGCATCGTCAAGATCGGCGCGCACCTCGTCGGCTGCAACGAGTCCGAAGCGCGCTTCGACAAGGTCCTCGGCGTCGTCGGGCCTTCGGGCAAGGCGGTCGACCTCAGGGAAATCTGCACCGTCTGGTACCTGCGGCCGGATCGCGCGCCGCTGGACGTGGATCGGCGAGGGCTGGAAGTCAGCGTGAGCTACAAGCCCGACCGCGACACCGGCGCATTCAGCTACGCCTCGCATGCCGTCGCCGTGGCAGTGGACATGGGCACCGGGCAGGTCGAGATCCTCGACTACGTGATCGCCGAGGATTGCGGCACGCTCGTCAACCCGATGGTGGTCGAGGGGCAGACCCTCGGCGGCGTCGCGCAAGGCATCGGCACCGCGATGTACGAAGAGATACAGTACGACGTAAACGGCCAGCCGAACGCCTCGACCCTGGCCGACTACCTGCTGCCCGGCCCCACCGAAATCCCGAACCTGCGCATCTATCACATGGAAACGCCGTCGCCCTACACGATGTACGGCATCAAGGGCATGGGCGAGGGCGGCGCGATCGCCCCGCCCGCGGTGCTCTTCAATGCGGTCAACGATGCCCTGCGCGCCACCGGAGCGGAAGTCAGCAAGACGCCGCTCACGCCGCATCGCCTGCTCGAAGAACTCGAGAAGGCAAGGCATCGGACCGAACCGAAACGGGAGGCTGCATGAAAGCCGCGGCTTTTGAATACCTCAAGCCAAGCGATGTCGGCGGCGCGATAAAAGCGCTTGCCGGTGGAGCGGGCGACGCCAAGCCGCTGGGCGGCGGACAATCGCTCGGGCCGATGCTCAACTTGCGTCTCGCTCGACCCAAGATCGTCGTCGACGTCTCGCGGCTCGAAGCGCTACGCACGATCGAGGACAAGGGCGCGTTCTGGCGCTTCGGCGGAGCGGTCACCCACGCGCAGGTCGAGGATGCGAAGCTCGCCGGCCTTACCGTGATGTCGGACGTGGCGCGCAACATCGCCTACCGAGCGATCCGCAACCGCGGCACGATCGGCGGCAGCCTCGCGCATGCCGATCCGGCGGCCGACTGGCCGCTCGCATTGCCTGCCCTTGCAGCGACGATCGTGATTGCTGGACCGGCAGGCGAAAGAAAAGTCCCTGCCGGCGAATTCATGCGCGGCGCCTTTGCCACCGTGCTGACCGAGGACGAACTGGTGGTTGCCGTCGAGGTGCCCAAACTCTCGGCCGGCGCCCGCTGGGGCTACTGGAAGTTCTGCCGCAAGACCGGCGAATTCCCCGAGTCGAGCGCCGCGATGCTCATGGATCCGGACCGCAAGCTGGCGCGCCTGTGGGTCGGCGCGCTGGACGGCGCGCCCCAATCGCTGGATGCGCTCGCCCGCGAGATCGCGCAAAAGGGCGCGCTTGCCGCAACCGAAACCGCCGTGAGCGGCGCGCTCGACCTGGTGGTGCCCGGGCAGGACCCGGTCAGCCGCCGGCTGCACGTCACCGCCGTGCGGCGCGCCGTAGAAAAAGGATTTCAATAGGAACATGACTTCATGCAACCCATAACGATCACGGTCAACGGCGAGAAGGTGCAGGCCTTTGCCGAGCCGAGGACCCACCTCGGCGATTTCCTGCGCGAAGACCAGCGGCTCACCGGCACGCACCTGGGGTGCGAGCACGGCGTCTGCGGCGCCTGCACCGTGCTCATCGACGGCGTGCCGGCGCGCTCGTGCATCGCGTATGCGGTCGCCTGCGAAGGCCGTGAGGTGCGCACCATCGAAGGCTTCGGCGAGGATGCCGTCATGGCGCAGCTACGCAAGGCCTTCAATACCGAGCATGCGCTGCAATGCGGCTTCTGCACGCCCGGCATGCTGATCTCGGCGCGCGACCTCGTGATGCGCCTGCCGGATGCGGACGAAGCCCGTGTTCGCGTCGAGATGTCCGGCAACCTCTGCCGTTGCACCGGCTATCGCGGCATCGTCCGCGCAATCCTCAGCGTGTTGGAGCTGCGGCGTGCGGGCAACGACGCTTCGGTTGAAGACACGGTCCCGCCACCGGCGCGCGAATACAAATCCTTCGAGGCGGCCGGGTCGGCTGCGCCTTCGATTGCTGCGGCCGCGCCGGTTCCTTCGCCCGCGCCTGCAACGGCGAAGGCCGCGGGTACCGTGATCGAGGACGAGTTTACGGTCGACCATCCGCTGGCCAAGGTGTGGGAGATTTTCGGCGACATGCCTGCGGTTGCAGGCTGCCTGCCGGGCGCGGAAATCACCGAGCACACGCCGACCTCGCTCAAGGGCAAGGTCACCACCAAGTTCGGGCCGATGAAGGCCTCGTTCGCAGGCGCTGCAGACCTGGAGCGAGACGAAGCGGCCAAGCGCGGCGCAATCCGCGGCAACGGCACCGACAGCCTTTCCGGCTCGCGGGCGCGGGGCGACATCAGCTACCAGCTCTTCGAAGCGGGGCCGGGCCGCACCCGCGTAGCGGTTGCGATCGACTACAGCCTGCAGGGGCCGCTGGCGCAGTTCTCGCGCGGCGGGCTGGTGCGCGAGTTCGTGAAGAAGATGGTGGCGGATTTCGCCGCCAACCTGAACGCGCGCCTCGGCGCGCCCGCGGGTTCGGCGCCGAAAGTCGCGCCTGTAATGACCATCAGCGCAGGGACCGTGTTCTGGAACTGGCTCAGGAAACTGTTTGGCGGCAATTCCTAAAGGAGAAACCCATGAAAGCGATCGCAGAACTCGGCAACTACCTCCACATTTACGACTTCCACGTCGAGAAGGAGAACATCGACGAGTTCATCCGTCTCTTCAACGAGTTCGACTACGGCGGCAAGAACCCGATGCACGAATCCCCGGCGCAGGCCAAGGACGGCGCGATGTGCCAGGACGTGGACGACCCGACGCACTTCTGGCTGATCGGCGAATGGAAAGACATCGTCGAGCACGCGAAGATCCGCAAGATCCTCGCCACCGAGCTCAAGCCGGCCTTCGTCGGCATGATCAAGGGCAAGGGCTTCGTGCCGAAGTACGCGAAGGTCGTTTCGGCCACGCCGCAGGCGATCCTCGACGCGGCCGCCAAGAAAGCCGCGGCTTAAGCTGGATGGAGCTTTACACATTCTTCCGGTCCTCGACCTCGTTCAGGCTGAGGGTCGCGCTGGCCTACAAGGGCATCGCCTACGAGCCCAGGTTCGTGAGCCTGCCGAAGATGGAGCACCAGGCCCCGGGGTACCTTGCGAAGAACCCGCAGGGGCTGGTGCCGGCGCTGGTCGACGACGCGGGCAAGGTTTTCACGCAGTCGATGGCGATGATCGAGTACATCGACGACCTGCACCCCGAACCGCCGCTGATGCCGAAGAC
>JANMDK010000371.1:0-2570 GCA_031376265.1 Pseudomonadota bacterium | reverse complement strand
TTCTACGACGAGTGGGACAAGGCGCTGCATGCACGCAAGCTCGTCAAGCCCAGCCGCTATACGCGCCACGCGGCCGACCCGGAGGGGTACAAGCAGGCGCTCGGCGCCTTCGCCTGGGACCTCGACGAGGACATGCATTCGGACAATTTCATCGGTGACCACGCGCTCTGGTGGCTGGAGGAGCGCAAGTCGCCGAACCCGCTTTTCCTGCAGGTGGGGTTTCCCGGCCCGCATCCGCCCTACGACCCGACGCCGCGGCATCTCGCGCGCTATGCGAACGCCGACCTGCCGGTGCCGACGGTGAGCGAGGCCGAGATCGCCGCGCAGCCGCGCTCGCAGGCCGAACTGCGCGGGAACATGATCCGCAACAACTACGATTCGGTCGCCTGGCAGGAGAAGCCTTCGCGCGAAGCCCTGCTGCGCCTGCGCCGCCACTACGCCGCCAATGTCTCGATGATCGACGAGAAGGTCGGCCAGATCCTCGGCGTGCTCGAGCGCAAGGGCATGCTCGACGACACGATCGTGATTTTTACCTCGGACCACGCGGATGCGCTCGGCGACCACGGCCATATCCAGAAATGGACGATGTACGACTGCGTCGAGCGCGTGCCGCTGGTCTTCTGGTCGCCCGGGCGGATTGCGGCGAGGAAGCCCGACGATTCGCTCGTGCAGCTCATGGACGTAGCCCCGACGGTGCTCGAAGCGGCCGGCGTGGCGATCCCCTCCAACTGGGAAGCGAAATCGTTGCTGCCCGGGCTGGTGCGCGAGGAGCAGGTCGGCCGCGACGTGGTGTATTCGGAGCTGGCCCGCGACCACATCCAGACCGGGGCGGAACTCATGGTCATGCGCCGCGACCGCGACTGGAAGCTCGTCTACTACCTCAACGAGCCCGACGGCGAGCTGTACGACCTCGGGAAAGATCCGGCCGAAGTGCGCAATCTTTGGGCTTCTCCCGATCACCGCGAGATGCGTGAGCGCCTCACCAAAGAGGTGCTGCATTGGTCGATGCAGGGCAGCCTGCGCTCGCGCATGCCGCCGAACCGCAAACCCCAGCAGCCGATGCTGATCTAGGAGAACGCCATGAGACTTCATCGCACGAGGGCGGCACTGCTGGCGCTGGCCTTTGCGGCAGGCACCGCGGGCGCCGCCGACGACTATCCAGCGAAGCCGATCAGCATCGTGGTGCCCTACCCGGCCGGCGGCATCGTCGACATCGTCGCCCGCCTCGTGGCAGAGAAGATGAGCGGGCCGCTCGGCAAGCGCGTCATCGTCGAGAACAAGCCCGGCGCCGGCGGCACGATCGGCGCCGCGCAGGTTGCCCGTGCCGCGCCCGACGGGTACACGCTCCTGATGGGTGGGGCGGCGACGCACGTTTTCGCGCCACTCCTCTACAAGACGGTGCCGTACGACCCGGTCAAGGGCTTCGCGCCGATCAGCCAGCTCACCGCGGGGCCGCTGGTGCTGGTAGTGAATGCCTCGCTGGCGCCGCAGACCATGGCCGATTTCATTTCGTACGCGCGCGCAAACGGCGACAAGGTCAATTACGCCAGCAACGGCAAGGGCACTTTCCCGCATCTCGCAGTCGAGCTCCTCAAGCAGGCCGCGAGCCTCAACCCGACACACGTGCCGTATAGCGGCGGGCCCCCGGCGGTCCTGGCGCTCGTCGCAGGCGATGCCGCTTTCTCGATCAACCATATCCCCAACGTGCAGGCGCAGGTGAAGGCCGGCAAGCTGCGCGCGCTGGCGACGACCGGTCTCTCGCGCTCGTCGAGCTTTCCGGACCTGCCGACGTTCGACGAAGCCGGCTTCAAGGGCTTCGAGACCAGCGCGTGGTTCGGGCTCTTCGCGCCGGCCGGCACGCCGCAACCGATCGTCGAGCGGCTTTCGCGCGAGGCCATCGAAGCGATCAAAGCCAAGGACCTGCGCGAAAAGCTCGCGCTGCAGGGCGACGAGCCGGTGGGCAGCATGCCGGCCGCCTATGCAAACTACCTCCGCAACGAGATTGCCAAATGGACCAAGGTAGTGCGCGGTGCCGGCATCACGCCGGAATAACAATTACAGGGATTCAAGGAGGAATCATGGTGAAGTTCCGTTTTGCCCTCGCCGTGCTGCTGGCCGCTCTCGCCGGCCAGCTTCAGGCGCAAGACTACCCGTCGAAACCGGTCCGGGTGATCGTGCCCTGGCCCCCGGGCGGGCTCGTGGACCTGCCGGCGCGTCTGGTCGGCGAAAAACTTCAGGCGGCCCTCGGCCAGCCCTTCGTGGTCGAGAACAAGCCCGGTGCCGGCGGCGTCATCGGTGCCGAGCAAGTGGCCAAGGCGGCCCCCGACGGGTACACGATCGCGTTGACCACCAGCGCGCTGAACATGAACGCCGCGCTGCGAAAGAGCCTGCCGTTCGACGTGACGAAGGACTTCGAGCCGATCGCCGCCGTCGCGTACGCGCCGTCGGTGCTGGTCGTGCATCCTTCGCTCGGCGTGAAGTCGGTCCGGGACCTGATCGCCCTCGCCCGGTCGAAGCCCGGCAAGCTGAGCTATGCGTCGGCCGGCCCCGGAACGCCGGCGCACCTGTCG
>JANMDK010000362.1:0-63937 GCA_031376265.1 Pseudomonadota bacterium | reverse complement strand
TACCTTGGAGCGCCTGAAGGTGAAGACGACACCGATAAGCTACGTGTGCGTCGGAAGCGAATGCTTCAGCATCCTGACATGCCGAAGGCAGTCAAGGCACTGCTTAAGTTTTCCGACCCGGAAAGACAGGGGGACGACGTTCGAGCAGTTCTAGCCCACAGTTTCATCCTGCCGGAACTATGGGACTTACGGAAAGATCGGCCGAGGGAATTTGCACGCGCAGAAACCCGTGACCTTGCGATGCGCACTGAATCTTTCAGAGCCGGAATGCTGAAACACCCAGAACTGGTCCTGTATTACCTTGGCGAGACCCATAAGAGGAAAACCTTAAGTGCAGCGCGGGTCCATCGGAGGTTCGATCTCTTATTGAAAGCGGTATCAATTGTTCAGGAGCGGGCGGCGAGCGGAAACCACTGGATTACAAGTAACGTGCTTCCAGCACCCCCTAAATTGCCAGGTCACAATAAAGCGCGCGAGCAATTTTGTGTCCAGGCACTAGCTACGAGGGCCTTGCAAGAATTTGGGCAAATAGATCCGCTACGTCCGAGGTGGCATATCTTCGAATTACATTCAGTGTTGGATAAACGATCGCTCAAAGTTCGCGACGCCGCCACGAAGCAACATCGCGAGAATCTAGCCAAGGGGCGTGGCATACACGCGGCAATCGCCACGCTCGTGTCCTCTGCATTAAAACTCACGCCGCCGATTCCCTCGGATTCCGTTAAGCAGTTCCTTCGCCACCGCGGAACGCCGCTATAAACGGCTGCAATTCGTGTCAACTATCGCTAAAAGAACTTGAGTTGACACGGACGTAGGTCGACCTCTTCCTGACAATGTAAAGCGTCAACTTTACATAGGGAATGAGATGAACAACTCCGATGCAATCCCCGACGCAATCAACGATGCAATCCTACGCTGGCCCCGGGTCAAATCCGTAACGACCCTAAGCAGGACCCAAGCGTGGCGCGCTGAAAAGGCCAAGCAGTTTCCGGCCAGAAGAAAAATTGGGCTCAGGTCGGTCGGCTGGCTCCAGAGCGAAATAGCGGCCTGGATCGCGAGCCGCGAAGTGGTCGGGAGAGCGAAATGACTTCCCGCGACCCACTCATCACTTCCGCCCGCATCGTCACACCCGAAGAGGCAGCTCTCGACTCCGCGGAACTGGCGACCATGAAAATCATGCTTGCCGTCGCGCGCAGAGCGGGTAAGCCTCTGAATTTTGTTCAGTTTTCCGACGGCGTGGCTATCGCGGTCCAAGTGAACCCTGATGAAGGTGAGCTTTGGTATCAGACCCTCGCTCAAGCTCATCAGGCCGCCATTCGAGGCTCTATAGGGCCGATACAAATAAAGGAAAAGCAACCATGAAAACCAAGAAGACGAACTTGACGAAAGCGGAAAAGTACACGATCGAGAAACAACTGTCCCACGCCGTCGCGCTGACGCTTCGCAAGGAACGGGCGCAGTTTCCTTCGGAGGATATGTTGATCGCCACAGCGAAGAGGATTGATCCGGACGATGCTGCGGCTCACCCTTCAGCGAGGGCAATCGCAAAAATGTACCGTCTGATGGGTTTCACCGGCGGCGTTGAAGTAATGCAGTGGCCGGATGGAATTATCGCAGCCGTAGCCGGTGACCTATCCGATTCGGAAGTACGCAGGGACGTTCTCCCGAAAGCATATTGGGAGGCTTTCGGTAACGTGACCGAGCATGCCTTCAAGTTGCTCGATGAATAAAGCCAGGCTGGAGGACAACGCCGCGAAGGATCAAATAACTATCCTGATCTGCCCTCCCAACTTCAGCGCCTCGAAGCGCTTCACGCGGGAGGGCGACGACTCGATAACTGTCAAAGGATTTAACGCAGGCGCGCTATTTGGAGTGTTGATTCGGACGGTTGAAAACATCAGGGATCTATCGGCAGTCCTACTCGCGCTTGAGGACATGTCCACCTCGTTCGTAATACGAGGCTCGCCCGTCCAGGGGTTGTCGCACACAAACGTTAGACGTACGAAGAAGAATTTTGCGACACCCGCTATCGGCCGGCGGTGGGCATTGATCGACATTGACAAGATTGCGCTGCCGGTCGGGCTTGACCTTTCGCGTGATTTCGAAGGGGTTCTTCAGCACCTAACTACTCTATTGCCGGAGGAATTCCACGACGTCTCCTATCATTATCAGCTCTCGTCAAGTGCAGGCATGGGCGATCCTAGCAAGGTCTCAGTGCACCTTTGGTTCTGGCTGTCCGAGCCCTGGACGGACGAAGCACTCAAGACGTGGGCGAAGGCAGTGAACAGCCGCGTCAATACCAAGCTCATCGACCCCGCATTGTTCAATGACGTCCAGGCTCACTACACGGCGGCACCGATCTTCGAAGGTGTAGACAATCCGTTCCCGGTTCGTTCGGGTCTGGTGATGAAGGGCTCCGCTGCGGTCTCGATCCGCGCAATAGAAGCGCCCGAGGCGCAGCGGTCACCAGCCGTGGCGGGCGATTTCGAGCCGGGATTGGGGTTTGAGGGGTGGCTGGCAAAGATAGGTGACCACCCGGGCGGGGAGGGTTTCCACGAGCCAATCATCCGCGCAATCGCAAGCTACGTCCGTGCCAACGGACGGGACGGCACGGACCCGGAGAAACTATTCGAATTCGTCAGCAAGCGCGTCATGGAAGCGGACCGCTCGCAACACGACGACGACTACATAGCTCTCATGGCAAGCCGCGACCACATCATGGTCGCGATCGAGGGAGCGCTCGTGAAATACGGGGACGTAACAATCTCCCGCAGGCGTTCGCGCCTTACCTCAGACACATCCCCTTTGGAGCGGCCGAGCAGCCTATCGCCCGACGAAGCTTACAAGGCGCTCTCCGAGGCCCTTAATGGAATCATAGGCGTTCCAGAAAAATGACCGCGCTCGTTGTGAAGGCTCCGGCAGGGCTGGGGAAGACGAGCCTTGTCATCGAGAAGATCAAAACCTCGTCACACAAGCGGATCGAGATCTACGTGCCCACACTGGCCCTGGCACGCGAGATACACGCCAAACTCGTCACCCTGGGCGAGACGGCCCTGGTCATTCTTGGCCGAGAGCAAGAGTCGGAGCCGGGCCAGACGATGTGCCAGAAGCACGTCTTGGCGGGCGCCATTGCACGCATCGGCTATCACGTCTTTCCGGTCATTTGCATGGGCGCCCAAACGCCTGGGGACAAATTCAGCTTTAAACGATGTGAATATTTCGATGACTGCAGCTACTTGGGGCAATTCGAGTCAGACGCGCGGGTCCTCATTTACACCCACGCCTACCTGCCCCTGCCCCGGAACAGCAAGGAGAACACGCACCCCAGTCTCGTCATCGTCGATGAGTCGTTCCTCTCGACCTGCCTGCTGAACTATCAGTGTCCGCGGGGCCGACTCGAAAAGAAAGCGGATGAGGATGTGGTGATTGCGTGCGTGCTATCGAAAGTGTTCAGCGCCGTCGACGAGCGCAAGCCGCTGCTTGCCGAACTCAGGTCAGCGGGCCTGACAGCGGAGATTCTGCAGGAGGTGCGTGACGACATCTCGATGGGCATGTCGTTTAACCCGTTCAATAGCGACGAGGAAGCGCTAAAAAATCTCCCCGGCGAGCCGCGCGTTCGGCTGGACCTGCTGATGGAGATTCTTGAGGCAGAGCTGCCTACTGGGCGGGACGAAAGCCACGGCGTCTCCTACGACTACGAAAAGAAGGCGCTCAAACTGCACTACCGCAAACCGATCACTCGCTTTCGGGCCGCGCCCGACGAACCACCTATCATCGTCATCGACGCGAATGCCGATCCTGAGCTCATTCGGGCGTGGTTCCGGGAGCTCACTTTCAAGGACATTCCGGTGAGCCGCAACGCGTACGTCGTGCAGTGCCACAGCTCTCGCGGAGCAACCGCGTCATTTGCCGCCTGGGAGAATGCTGGCCCCAACCCTAAGGAGCGGGCAGCGAAGAACGTGGCGGGACTGAACGAGCTAATCAGATACGAATCCGCCGGCGGGAAAACGAAAGTTCTTGTCGCGGGGCCGCAGAAGATCACGGGGAACCCCAAGAAGGGCATCGTGCCACTAGTGAGCTGCCCGCCGAACGGCGCCTTGGCGCATTTCGGCGCGTTGCGGGGGGTCGATGTTTACAAGGAGTTCGACACCGTGATCATCGTCGGCCGGAACCAGCCCCCGATCGCTGAGCTCGAGGATCTGGCCCGGGCATTCTGGTTCGACAGCGAGACGCCGCTGGGCTTTGCTGAAGAATTCGTGGCTGAAAGGCGGCCCTACCGCTTCAAGGACCCGGGCAAGTCGATGGAAATCGAGGTCCCAGTGCATCCCGACCCCCGGGTCCAGCGGCTGCAAGAGCAGATCCGGGAGGGCGAATCGACCCAAGCGATTGACCGGCTTCGCCTGATCCACGCCGCGGTGCCCAAACGCGTGATCGTCGTGTCGAACATTCCGCTGGGTCTTGAGATCGACGAGCTTGTGGACCTCAAAAGTCTGCTTTATCGGACCCGGCTCGACCGGGCCTGGGAACAGCTCCGCGGAGTCCTGCCCCTCAACCCGGCATGGCTGTCGAAGCGGTTCCCGGACCTTTGGCCGACGAAGGACGCGGCCCGCACTGATCTGCGCGCGGGGCGTAAAAGTGGTCATTTTTCTAATAGTATATTTATTAGAAGTTTGACCACTTTAAGCTACGAGTACGGGGTGGGCGCCCAGAAGCGGCGCAGCCACGCGCTGAGCATCCTGCCCGTCCACGAGACCAAGGACGCGCTGGTGCGGCTTCTAGGGGTCCCCTTGGTGGTCCGCGAGGGCATTGGACAGAAGCAGAACCCCGATTTCCACGCGACTTACGGCGCCCCCAAGCTAGAGCCCATGCAGGCCCACGGCACCGCGACCGGCGGGTGAGGTTCACCCCGTTACAGAGTGAGTCAGGAAGCGATACCCGGTATCAGGGTACGGGCGCTGGCCAAGAATCAGTGGTCGACGACTTCCGCAATCGGCCAGGAGCGGACGGTCGCGGACACGTCACTCAATCACTGCGTCCGCCCGCAGGAGGAGGGACTGAGGGATGGTTAGTCCCATCGACTTCGCAGCCTTGAGGTTGATGATGAACTGAAACACGGTCGGCTCCTCAACGGGCATGTCTGCCGGCTTCGCGCCATTCGCGATCTTGTCAACGAAAATCCCGACATAACGCGCGCGCTCGGGGAGATTCGGGCCGAACTCCATGAGTCCGCCACCCTGGACACCGCGGCCAACCTCGAAAATCGTAGGAAGCTTGTTGCGGGTCACGAAATCAACAATTTTCGGCAAATCGTCACCGCGCATGGGCCCGAACAGCACGACGAGTCCGCCAGCACGACCCTTCTCGATGGCCGCCAACGCCTTGTCGATATCTTCTGAGCCCGACACGCGGAGCGACTGGATAGTGACGCCCAACTTTGGCGAGGCCGTCTCTATTTCCTGGAATTGCATGGTCATGGATTTGAGACTGGAATTCCAGAGCACCGCGACGCGGGAGAGCTTGGGCACCGCCTCCTTCAGGAGCTGGACGCGTTTTGCGCTTATCTCCGCTGCATTGATGGCCACGCCTGTGATGTTGCCTCCGGGTCGCGCAAGGCTCGCAACGATACCGCTGGCCACGGGATCGGTAACTCCGAGCATCACGATCGGGATTGTCTTGGTCGCCTGCATTGCGGCAAGCGTCGACGGGTTCAAATAAGTGATGAGCACGTCAACTCTCAGCCGTACGAGCTCGGCGGCGAGTCCCGGCAGGCGTTCCGCGTTCCCTGCGGCGCCCCTGAACTCGAATCTGATGTCGCGTCCTGGCTCGTACCCAAGCGCCCGCAGTCCTTCCACCAATGCGCGCTGATACGGAATCGTCTCGGGGTCGAATTTCTCGCGCAGGAAATCGAGTAAGCCGACCCGCAGAATCTTTCCGGGCGGCGGTGCCGCGCAGACCAGCGGCATATACGCGACAGTGAATAGCGTGTTTAGCAGCAGCGCTACAAGAATATTTCGACGCGTGCTCATTCGATTCTCTTCCCCTTTCATGTTTTCAGGTCGCGCGGCGGGATACCTGGCATTTGAATTGAAAGGCGACACGCCCTCTTGATACTGACGGGTGAAAACTCTACACCGCGACCGGCCGCTCTGGGTCGAAACCGGCCTGTTGCGGAAGTTCGCTGCACCACAATAAACCATTCGGTAGGTGCGACCCAGCGAGTCCCGCAGAGGGTATCCGGCGGCCGGCAGTTCAGGAGAAAAACGCCCCGGAATTTCCAGAAATTATTTTTTTATCTCCGAGACCCCGCGAGGTCCACCCCACCCCCTTCCGATTCGCCCCCCCACTTCGGATTCGGTTTTCCCTGGCCGAAAGCATGCTTCGCTTTAAGCGCTCAGCGAAAAAGCGCTTCGCGCCCTGTCCCTCTGTCGTGTAGCGACTTGCTACGCCATGACAGGAGATATTTCGATGAAGCAGGCAGAGATCACCCGAGCGACTAAGCGCGGGCAGAGAGATGCGACACGGCTCAAGACGGCAGCGGTCAACAGCGTCAAGTACGCAAAGGACAAGGCCGTAGGTGCCGCGTTCTTCGTGAAAGACACCGGCGTGAGCATCGTCGATGGCTTCGTGACGACGGGCGAGCTGGCCGTGATCACTGCGAAGGCCGTCAACAAGCACGTCGTAGTGCCGCGCGCACAGCGAGGCTGGGCGTACGCCAAGGGCTTTGCTTCCGCGCTGGTCGTGCAGGAGCCCTCGCGCTCCCCAAAGTCCTGAAGGCCGCGGACGATGTTCACCACAGGGCTGGTGATTTTCCTCGGCTTGGCGTTCATCCTTGCGAAGCTCCCGCGCCGCCTGATGCTCAGAGCCCTGCACCACGACATGGCGCTGGACCTCCTGGTCTCGGCGGTAGTCCTGATGGTTCATTTCGGGACGTTCAGCGGACTGGCCGCAGCCACGGTCGCGGGGCTACTGACCTCGATCGCGACCTCGAGCGCGAAGCGGCTCTTCGGATCGCACGACGGGAAGAACTACAAGCCCGGAATATTTCACGTCGCCGTGCGGTGAGCGTAAGCGACATCGCCCTGGGCGCTGCCGTCGCTGAGCTCGCCCGGCAGGTCGTTCGAATCGGTCTGCGCGCCCTCCTCAAGTAGCCCCTCCCACCCCAAGCCCCGGCCCGCGTAACAGCGGTCACCGGGGCTTTCCATTTGGAGAATCGAATGAACGACATTTACACCCGCGTTACCGAGCGCATCGTTGCGTCGCTCGAAGCCGGCGTTCCGCCGTGGATCCAGCCGTGGGCCGATTCCGACGACGGCCTTCCCTCAAACGCAGCCACGGCCCGCCGCTATCGCGGCATCAACGTGCTGCTTCTTCATCTCGAAGCCCAGCTTCGGGGTTTCCGTGACAGCCGCTGGCTGACCTGCCGGCCGCCCGCCCTCCCCGGCGGCCACGTCCGCAAGGGCGAGCACGGCGCTCCGATCGTATTTTTCCGGTGGCGCGAGGTACCCGACGCCGACCGGCCTGAAGGCGAGCCCGAGCCCCGGGTCGTGCCGATGCTGCGCACGTTCACCGTGTTCAACGTCGGTCAGATCGAGGGACTGCCACCCGAGCTGGTGCGGAAGCCTGAGCCACCCCCGTGGTCCCCGGTCGAGGAGGCCGAACACGTCGTCGCCTGCTCCGGGGCCGTTGTTCGCGAGGACGGCAACCGGGCGTTCTACTCGCCGACCGACGACTCGATCCAGCTGCCCCCGCGTTCGAGCTTCGACGCGGCCGACGCCTTCTACGCGACGCTGCTGCACGAGCTGAGCCACTGGACAGGACATCCCACTCGCTGCAACCGCCCCCTGGGCCGGCGGCACGGGCTAGAGGCCTACGCGTTTGAGGAGTTGGTAGCCGAGATGGGCGCGGCATTTCTTTGCGCTCACTGTGCCCTGCCCGCCCGACTTGAGCACGCGACGTACATCGAGGCCTGGCTCCAAGCACTGCGAGGCGACCGGCGGCTCATCTTCACGGCGGCAGCCAAGGCACAGGCCGCAGCGGACTTTGTCTTGCGCACCGCCTGCATCGAGCCCAGCCCGGAGGCCGAAGCGCTCGCCGCCTGAACTACCTCCCCACTGCGCCCGGCGATGGCCTCATGGCTGTCTCGGGCGCTTTCATACTAGATCTGTAATAGGAGCCATTTCATGACCGAAGACCAGACTATCGCCCGGGCCCTCAGGATCCTCGAGGGCCGGATGCGCAGCGGAAGCGCCCTCACAAGCCCGCAGGCCGTACGCGACTACCTGCGCCTCGCGCTCGCCGATCGTCAGCACGAAGTCTTCATGACGATCTTCCTTGATGCCCAGCACCATGTACTGAGCGTGGAGGAATTGTTCCGAGGCACGCTCACGCAGACCTCGGTTTACCCGAGGGAGGTGGTCAAGGCCGCGCTCAAGGCCAACGCTGCGGCAGTGCTGCTTTGCCATAACCACCCTTCGGGCGTCGCCGAGCCGAGCCAGGCCGACGAGCTCCTCACGCGGAACTTGCGGGACGCGCTCGCCTTGGTGGACGTCCGCGTGCTGGACCATTTCATCATCGCCGGCCGGGCGACTCTTTCGTTCGCCGAGCGGGGGCTGCTTTAAAGCGCCGCATGTTCATGGTTCGCCTCACTTACCGCGACCCCGATGGATGCGCCGGCGTCGCCCTGCTCGACTGCCGCGCCCGCACCCCGGAAGAGGCGATCCGCCGCGCCATCCGAACCAAGAGAAGTAGTACCCCGCGTGCCCGCATCGAGGGCGCGTCGGCTTTCCCGTACGTCGTCGTAATTTAACCAACTGGAGATTTACATGAACCAGACCCAAGCATTGGAAGTCGTCCGTAGCTTAGCCAACGGGGTTGACCCGGACACCGGCGAAGTTTTTTCGGCCGAGTCGCCGTATCAACGCCCCCAGACCGTGAGGGCGCTGTTCGTCGCAGCCCAAGCCCTGGAAATCAGGGAAAAGACGGAACGCAGACGTGAAAGCCTCCCGATGAAGACCGGCGCCCCTTGGAGCGAGGACGAGGACCGGACGCTGCTCGCGGGCTTCGACGCCGGCCGCGCGATTGCCGAGCTCGCGCTGGAGCACCAGCGCACCCAGCACGGAGTTCGCTCTCGGCTGCTCAAGTACGGCCGGTTGACGGCGTAAGAGACCGGAGGGGGTGAGTGACGCCACCATTTCCTATACTAAATTCAGTATAGATCCATGATTTATAACTGATTTAATATACTTTTCAGCATCGCGGTTCGGGGCTCTAGCCCCCCCCGCACCCCCAAGGCCTCGGAGCAGTTTCCGGGGCCTTTTCTTTTCACTCTCAAGGAGTCCCCGATGGACAACTATTTCCAGCACCTCAACTCAATCAACGTTTCCGGCCACATCGAAAAGAAGGGCAACTTCTCGTACCTCTCCTGGCCGTTCGCGGTCGCGCAGCTCCGGCTCGCCGATCCCGCCGCCACCTGGACCGTCCTCCGCTTCGACGGCCTGCCCTTCCTGAAGACCGAGGCGGGTTACTTCGTGGAAGTCGCCGTCACTGTGCAGGGCGTCACCTTGTCCCAGATACATCCCGTCCTCGATTCCAAAAACCGCCCGATCGACCTTCCCAATTCCTTCGACGTGAACACTTCGATCCAGAGGGCGCTCGTCAAGGCAATCGCGCTTCACGGACTCGGCTTGTACATCTACGCCGGCGAAGACCTGCCGGCGACCGAAGCGACCGTCACAACGTCACCCGCTGCCGTCCCTGACACGAAGCATCCTGCGGCAGCCACGATCACGCCCGAGCAGGTGATCCGCATCAAAGGCCTCCTCGCGCAATCCGGCCAGAGCCTGCAGCGCATCCTCGCGTTCTTCCGCGTCTCGGCCCTGACCGAGATCCGCGCGGCGGACTTCGAGCGCGTGATCCGCACCCTGGAGTCGTCGAAGCGGAGGGCCGCATGAGCGCGATCCTGAACCTCGTGCAGGGCACCGCGGAGTGGCACGCACACCGCGCGAAGAGCCGCAACGCGAGCGAGACAGCGGCCGTACTGGGCGTGTCGCCCTGGCAGACGCCGTACCAGCTCTGGCTCCTGAAGACGGGGCGCGCGGAGCAGAAGGTAACCAAGCCCATGCAGCACGGCGCCGCGCTCGAAGGCGCGGCACGCCTCGCGTACGAGGAGAAATCGGGCCTCGTGATGGAGCCGCTCGTGCTGGTGGAAGGCGAGTATTCGGCCAGCCTGGACGGAATCACGCTCGAAGGCGACCTGATTCTCGAGATCAAATGCCCGTTCAAGGGTCGGGACTCAGAGCTTTGGAAGGCCGTCGCGAGCGGCACCGTGCCTGAGCACTACGACTGGCAGATGGATCACCAGCTGATGGTGTCCGGCGCGGCCAGGGCTCACTTGTGGGTGTACGCGGATGGCGAGGGGCTGCTGCTCGAAGCCCGACCTCAGCCTGAGCGTTGGGAGCGGATCAGGGCCGCTTGGGACGCCTTCATGAAGTGCATCGCTGCCGACACGCCGCCTGCACTCACCGACCGCGACACCCGCGAGCGGACCGACGAGGAGTGGAGGACCGCGGCAGAGGCATACCTTCGAGCGAAGCAGGACGCGGAGCATAGTGCGGCAGTTGCGGAGGATGCGAAGGCCGCCCTCGTCGCCCTCGCCTCACATCCAAGCGAGTCCGGCGCAGGCGTGAAGGTGACTCGCTTCTTGAAGCAAGGCGCCGTGGACTACAAGCGCGTGCCGCAGATCAAGGACGTTGACTTGGAGCAGTACCGGAAGGAATCACGCATCGAGGTGCGCGTGACGGCCACCTAGCGGCGGGCGGAGCCGGGAGGCTCTCGTTTTGTCAGCCGGAGAATATGGGGCCTGCCGAAACTACGTTTTCTTCCGAAAGTGCTCGGACATGCGCTTAACCTGCTCCAGCGCAAACGCCCGATCGCGCTCCGAAAGTCCATCCAGCCACGCCGATATTCGAATCGCCTGATCCGTGGGTTCGGTCGAAGCCTCAGACAGCAAGTCGGCCGCACGAACCTTCAGCGCCTTGGCAAGCCGTTCCAGCGTAGCAAGCGAGGGCGTCGTGACGCCGCGCTCGAATCGCGAAACGGACTCCGCATCGAGCCGCAATCGCTCCGCGAGCTGATCCTGTGTCCAGGCCAGCGCTTTTCGTCGTTCGGCAATCCGCCGACCGAGCCGGCGAGAAAGCTGTAAACGCGGTGTCGCCGTATCCGCCATAAAGGTTGCCTCCTTAGGCAACATCCATGGTTGACCTCCGTGGCGAAAGGCGGAAGGTCGTGATATGTTGACTTACAACATATAAGTACGATTTTCAGAGACAAATCTTGACGCAAACCCTATACGAGATCCTGGGCGTCAGCCCCGACGCCAGTACGGAGGAGGTCAAGGACGGCTATCGGCGCATGGCCATGAAGTGGCACCCGGACCGGAACCCCAACAACAAAGACGAAGCAGAGCGCCGATTCAAAGAGCTCAGCGAGGCGTACCGCACTCTTTCCGACCCTGTTCGTCGAAACGAATATGACGCCTGGTTAACGGGTCAACAACGCACCGACAACGGGCCAAGAGGTTCCACTCGCTCCACCGGTACCAGCGAACAGCACGAGGAGCAACGCGACGATAGCTCGAGAAGCCTGTTCTTCGAGCAGATGCTCGAACTTGCATTTGAGCTAGCCAACCGGAACTTCAACGAATCCGAAATTGCTGCGGCGCTCATCGGTCTTGGTTGTCCGGAAACCGTTGCGCAGGCTGCCGCATTCACGGCGTGCAAACGAAGCAAGCCTGCACCTGAGGCTGAATATCGCCCCGCGGACATTCGTGAGCTACCTTGGGAACAGGCCCGCCCGTACTACAACGCGAGCGTCGCGGGTGAACTCGCGGACCAGGTACTAACAGATTCGCGCCTTACCGAACTCAAACGCGTCCGGTACAGAATTGCAGGTTGGTCGTTGTTGATTTGTGCAATCGGAGGCGCGGGCTTATCGCATATCCTGTCCGAGAAGCCGACCGGCATTGTTTGGCTCACTGGTTCACTCATCGGCGCCATGGCCGGCACACTATTAGGTTTCGTTCTCCTACTTTTCCTGCCCAGCCAACGCACGTATGGTGCGAACGCCAGCCGCTCCTATTACTTGAAGAATTTCGAGGCGCTTCACCAGGCGCGCGCGAATCAATGGGGGGATCTAAACTTTGGTGGAGTTTGTGGCGGATTCCTATGGCTCGCATATCGACGCATGCCAATCGCCTGTGCCATTGCGCTGCCGTTGTCTTTTATTCCGGTAGTAGGATTGTTGGTCCAAAGTGCGATTATGGTGTTCGGTACAAAACTCTATTTCCGTTCAATCTGCAAGAGAATCAACCGAGATTTGCAACTGCCCCAAGACGAAGCGCTCCGACGACTTCGCGCAAGCGGGGGCGTCAGCAATGCCGCAATAGCAATCACGACCGCCGCCATTGTGGTCCCCGTATTCCTCTTTGCATGGTTCGCCCCTGCAAAAGAGCCCCCTTCTCCTGCCCCCCAGGCTGTAAGCGCACCTCCTGCTTCCATCGCGCCACCCGCGCCCTCAGTTCCAGTAGATCTCAAAGAGCTACAGCGACAATATGACGCGACTGTAAGAGACTTCGAATCGCGATACCCGGAAATGAACCCAGACTCTCCCCGTTACGACCAAGCATTCACTGCAACCCTTCTCAAGCGCAAAGCGGCGTACGAGACCCTGGGACACGATTCCGTCACCGCTCTACGCACGGCTATGCGCGACCTGGGCAGACCGTAGGAGAGAAGTCATGTCCTTTGAAGTGTTTGTCGCGCTCGCCTTCTGGTCGTTTATTGGATGGATCGGTTGGCGACTGTTCGGTCGCAGGATTAAGGCACACGCGGTAACGAGAACGTTTAAAAGTCGCTGGCAGGCTAAACAGGTCCCCGAGGAGGCGTACTACGCGCAAGCTGCAGAGGAGATTAGTCGGGGCCAGCTGAGTACAGGGCTATGGGCCAAAGCTTGGTCAGAAGCGAACGGCGACAAACCGAAAGCTGAGGGTCTCTATATTCGCCTCCGAGTGGATGCGCTTCGTCGCCAAGTTGCGGACCGATTGCTTGATGCATCCTCCGCGGATGCGATCGAGCCACCTTTGCGGCCTACAACCTCGTCGCCAAATCTTTCTGCCGATAGCGCGATCGTGGATTGTCCGCGATGCTCGGCCAAACTGCGCGTCGCGGCGCGCAAGATGCTCGATGTATCGTGTCCCAAATGCGGCGCTGCGTTTAGGGCGGAGACGTAACTTTGCAGTTGTGCGTCTTCATCAGGTCCCTGTACCCGTCCTTTCAATCCGCTCCCGCAGTTCCTTACCCGCCTTGAAATGCGGGACGTACTTCTCGGGCACGTGGACTTTCTCCCCAGATTTCGGATTGCGGCCGTTGCGTGGTGGCCGGTAGTTAAGGTCGAAGCTGCCAAAGCCGCGGATCTCGACTCGATTGCCTTCACGCAACGTCCGCGCCATCGCATCGAGAATCATTTTGACCGCGTACTCGGCGTCTTTCGCCACCAGCTGCGGCTGAAGCGTTGCCATCAGTGCGATAACTTCCGATTTTGTCATTAGTGCTAGCCCCCGCTATAGTACGGACGGCGCATCGAGCAATCTACTACTCTCTACCGCGCCTACTCCTTCTCGAATCCCTGGCTCAAGAACTTCAAGGTCCGGCCGTTTTCGGTGACAGTGCGCACGACGTTGTCCGGGGCCCCAGAAGGAATCGCAGCTTCGATCTCGAGTGTCACGGTCACATTTGCGCCTACCAAGCCGGCAAGATGAGCGATCACTTCGTCTGCGATGCGGCTGGCGTCACGACCGACGCGCGTCGCGTCGAGCGAAACCGTCCCATGAAAGCGCTTGGGCTGCACTTTCGGCGGCGGCTCGGGCGGAGAAAATCCGCCGGTATCTCCCCCCTCTCCAGCACCTCCCGCCCCCCCAACGCCGGTGGTGTTTCCGTCCCCTTGTTCGTCCTCCGCCTTCTTCTTGCTCTCCGCCTCCATCTGCTTGCGCGCTATCTCCGACTTCACCAGCATCCCCGGCGCGTGGGCATCGTCGACCAATACCGCCTGCCCGCCACGGAGCGCCCGGTAACGGCCCTCGCCCTCATCGAAACTCTCTGCAAAGGCGAAGCTCTCCCGCTCCCAAGTCAGCAGACCGAAACCATCGCGAATGGCGCCGACAAGCACCGACGTATCCCGCAGCCGGGGAAGGTAAAGGTATCTCGCAAAGTCTTCGGCGAGCTGCTTGATCGACACATGGTCCCCGCGCCACAAAGGCACCCGGTCGAGGTCCATCCTCAGTCGCGTGGACGCGAACGCGGTGAGCAATAGCTCATCGTTGCGCAGCTTTTTGCTTGCGCGCACGGCGAGCGCATCCTGCCCGGCAATTCGAAGAGCCTTCCACTCGATGGTCGCCTGAGGTGTTCCTTGCTCCGGCACGAGAAGCCACTGGTAGGTCTCAGGCACCCTCGCCGTCACCGTGGCGTCCGCCGCAGTGAGCTGGGTCTCCGATTGCTTAACCTGCTGAGGATTGAGGTTCAGGGTCACCTTCTCGGCAAGAATCGATTCCCACGCGAGGTACTTGCGTGCAGCCTCGTCGAGGTCCTGCAGACGCGTACTGTCCGGCGCCAGGAAAACAAGCGTATTTCGATATAGGCGCGGGGTATTGCCACGCGATTCGAATATGGCCTTGGCGGCCACCTCCGCCGCACTGTCGGGTTCCTTGCTATAGGGCGTATTCACCCCCAGAACGACCAACCGAGAGTCCATATCATCGGGGACGTCCTGGCCCGATTGCGGCATCGGGTGTACCCGGCTGAAGTTGCCCACCTGACTCAAATTGCTGCGCAGGCGCCTCTCGATCTCGTGCGCAACTTTGTCAGGGTCGCGCTTTAACTGCTCCGCGCGGTCCTCGGCAAGTTTCGTGACCGTTGGTTGTATGGAATACCAGAAGCGGGGGCCGTCCTGATAAAGATACGTCGCCGCCCCCGCCAACCTCCTCAACGCGTCTCCAAAGACAGCGGGGGATTCGCCGGGCATGACGCAACCAAGCTTCACCTGCCGATCCTCGATCCCGCGATGGGAGGCCTGGGTGAGAGGTGCCGAGCCAAGGTAAATCGCACGGGCAACTCGCCGGCAAGCAGAGAACTTTCCGAGGTTCGGCACATCGTTGTCGATCCGCAGCGGTAGTGAGCTCGGCCCGTCTACGTCTTTCTCGATGACTGGTACCCAATTGTCCGAGAGGTAGTGCGTCAGCTCAAACTGCACGCGTGGATCGTCGATGGAGATGTTCGCCGGAAGAATGAGGGGATTCTTGTCGCCCTTCTCCCACAAGCTATGAATCACCGCGGCCATCAGACGCAGCACACCGCGGGTGCGCTGGAATTTCACAAGGGTGGACCAGTCGGTGTAGAGCCGGTCAAAGATCTCCGGGTGAATCGGATAAGCCGCCTTGAGGCGCCTTTCATAGTCAGGATCCCTGGTCTCGGGCGGAAATTCGGCCTGCTGCGTCCGGTAGAAGTCGGCGAAGGCGCGCGCCACCACGTCACGCTGCTTAAAGTGCTCCTGATCTGTGATTGGCTCGAAAAGCCGTCGGCGCACGATCTCGAAACCCTCTTCCGCGCTCGCCGGGCGCCAGGATGCGGCCACACGGTCCACCACGTTGCGCAGCCGGTTGAGCGCCTCGCGCCCACGCTCGCCGCCAACTTCAACGTCGTCGGCCTGTGTGTGCGGAGAGCCGGACGTATCCGACGCCGGCAGGCTGATTACTAGCAGGCAATTCTTCGCGTTCTTGGCTTCTTCGGTGAGGACCTGGGCGAAAGTGAATTGCGTCTCGAAGCCCCCTGCCGGGAGATCACTCTGGTCGTGGAGCTGGCGCGCGTACGCTACCCACTCGTCAATCAGAATCAGGCACGGGCCGTGGTCGTCGAAAAGCTCGCGAAGCACCTTGCCAGGGCTCGTGGCCTTTTCGTCATCGGCCTTGATGCGGGCGAAAGCCTTCTTCCCGCCGAGTTGCCATGCCAGCTCTCCCCAGAGGGTGCGCACCACAGTGCCGTCGGCCTTGGTAGACGGATTCCCCGGGGAGATCTTGTTACCGACTAGGACCACGCGGTGAGCCTTCGGTGCTTTGGTCACTCCCGCAACCTTCATTACGGCGTCGATTCCGGCCAGCTCGGTTGGTGCAATGCCCGAGAACAGGTGATAAAGCGCGAGCATCGAGTGCGTTTTTCCGCCACCGAAGTTCGTCTGCAACTGCACTACCGGGTCGCCCCCGCCCGTTGTGAGCCGCTGCATGGCGCCAGCGAGCATCCCTTTCAGACTTTCGGTGAGGTACGTCCGCCGAAAGAACTCGACCGGATTCTTGTATTCGTCACTTCCTCGGCCGTCGTGAACCTCCCATAAATCCGCCGCGAACTCCGCTTGCTTGTACCGCCCGCTCGCCACGTCCTTGTGCGGGGTCACCACCTCCCGCCAGGGTTTTAGGTTGCTTGTTGCCGCGCTCTCGATGGCTGGTCCGGCGCTCCTGCGCTTCTCGCCACGCGCCTGCTCGTCGAAGCGGACGCGCAGGAGCTCCATTTTCATCTTCTCGACTTCTTCGGCCTGAGGCGCGGATACCGCGGTCAACAACCGCCCTGCCGAATCGAGGGCACGGTAGGCGTCGTCGCTGGAGAAGGTTTCTTGATGCGCCCATTTGTTGCGATGGGTGCGCAATTCGTTTACAAGGCTGCGCTCTGAGGGGCCGAGCGTCTTTCGGAATACGTCGTTCCAGGACTCCCACATCACCTTCAGATGGGCCGCCGTGTCCCAATCCGCTATTGTTTTCTTCGCGTTCTGACGGTCCTCTCCCAAATACCGTGCCGCCTCCGCCGTTGCGCGGTCTTTGTGTACGCTCTTGAATTCGCGCTCGACGAACGGCGCGAGACCGGCCTTTAAGAGCTCAAGCGCCTTTCCGACTCGCTCGTGGTTAGTAGTAGCCATAGCCCCTTATTCCTCTTTGAACAAGTCGGCGGTGCTCGAAGTTCTCGGCGCATTGCCTTCACGCGCCAACCGCGTGATCTCTGGCCAACTTTGAACCAGTCCGTTGTAGGCGAGTGCCTCCGCCGCGCGCTTCTTACGCTCGGAAAGTGTGAATAGACGGTAGCAAAGTTCGCGTGCGACTTCCGCCTTCGTTCCAAGCTTAGCTACCAGAGCGGCAGCGGCGCCTTCGCCTGCTGCTTCGAGGGCACGGATAAGTTGATGCACGATTTCCCATGCAGTAAGTCTTAAATCCGTGGTTGGGTCCCACTCTTCAGGGAGCTCGCTCGGCCTGAGCAAACGAACCTTGCCACGCCCAGATGCAACGATCCCAGCCTGAACAAGACCGTTCATGCCAGTATTTTTTGCTTGCGCCAGTACGTTTGCCACTCCAAACTCACCATCGCCGAATCCGTGCTGCTCAAACCATGCGAGCGCCCAACGGCTATCCGCATCGAAATCCCCCTCCTGTTCAGCGAGAGACTCATCGAGAGTTGAATTTATCAAAGCTAATGCCTCGCGAACGGAAAGTGGCTTACCGACCGCGTCAAGCACTTTTGCATAGCGGGTATACACGGCCATTCCGGGACCAATAGCTGCCTGTGCCAAATCTACAGGTGCGATATTTCCGCGCTGTAGCAATGAGAGAGCCTTTGGCAATTCCGACTTGAGTGCGCCGACAAATTCCCGGCGACTCGCAGTCGGCGCGTCTGCGGAGCGTGGGCGGCAAACGAGCACAATGCTCGAGGCGAGAGCATTCGTGCCAGAAGCGACCATCCGGCCCGCGCCTTCTGTCCGCATTGGCCACGTACCAGTAATTGCAAAGCCAGCACGAACAACCGCGTCTAGAAAAGTGTCCCACCCGGTATTCGTGGTTCCGTCGGTATCGTCGCTCTCTGATTGCTTGAACGCGTAGTAGATGGTGACCGGATATGCCGGATGCGTCTGCCGTACTAGGCTATGCATCGCTTGCGTCATGCCATCAAGGAAAAAAGCCTCTGCTTTCTTCTTGTTGCCATGCCGATATGGCGTGGCTACGAGTTCCTCAGCCTTGGGTACGGCAAGCGTGGCAAAGAGCTCCGGAAAAACCGGACGCAGCGAACGTCGCAACCAAACATAGAAAAAGTCTGACAAATCGGCATAGCTAATGTTGTCGTAGTAGGGTGGGTCAGTACTGATGACCAAACCCGAGACACCAGGGATCCCCGCTTGCGCATCTGCCTGTATTCCGTGCGCAGGCGCATTTACTGTCGCAACGTCGAGATAATTCGCCACCGCTCTTGAGCAGGTAGAGATGTCCCCGCTCGACTTACCGAGCGGATTTCCTTCGGCGTAGTCCCAGGCCATCGGAAGAGCCTGGCGAGGCATGCAATCTCGCAATGCATTGTCTTTGGGCAACCACGTGGTAAGACTCGTCCCGTAGTACGCCATGCGATCCACCACGCAACTCAGATAGACCGCAATAGCGTCGGCGTATGCCTTCGCACCTGTGCCTCCATCACGCAGCGGCACGCTATCAGCGCTCATTCCGGCCGCTAGCGCATCGCGCCTTGCTTGTTTACGTGCTTTTTGAACCAAATCCGAGAAGGTCACCATTGCCACTAACTGACGTGGCGTGAAGAGATCAACGGGGCGATGAAGGCCGAAATTTCTACACCAGACATCCCTGGGATTAGGGGCAAGCTCGATGTCCAGACCCACAGAATCGACGAGAGGAACTTTCTTAGGCGCAGGGCTTGCCTCTGCCGACAGATACACCCGCCCCTGAACACTATCGGCAACGACGGCGGTTTGGGCTGACTTGAGGCCGGACTCCATAGCCTGCTGTGCGACATAGTCGCGAGCGGTTACAGTGCCGCAACACGCGCACTCGAAGATGCCGGACATACCCCGTTTAAAACCTTTTTTTGGATCGGACAATGACTTAGGTGGTTTGGTCTGCACACCAAACCGAACACGCTTTCCTTCAACCACTGGATCCAAGTAGAACTCGCGTCCGGCCTTCGAAGACAACACGCACGAAGATAGAAGGGGCATTTCGCAGCCGCATCCGGGATTTGGGCACCGCACAGTTCGAGTCCATAACCAAGCAATCACCAAGAGTTTATGGCCCAAGAGGGGTTTCAAGTCTGGCCGCCCCTTCGCCATTTCAGCAGTCACTACTATCTTTGGATACAAGTACCCAATTTCTTTTTCGGCCTCGTCGCGCATCCATTGACTGTAGTAGCGAACATCGTCGGCTAGACCACTTGCCCCTTTAATTTCTTGAGCAATTAAAGACTTCCTTTTACGGGACTCAGGATTGATCGGCTGTCCTCCGGCGAAAATCGGTGGGATTTCAATCATTGCCTTGTTTATCAGTACCGCGACCGGATTAAGGTCGCTCGCATAGCTCTCAAGGCCTAACCACTGAGCGGAAAGCGGCAAGCTGCCACTTCCGGCAAAGGGATCCAGGAACGGGGGAAGCTTCTTGCGGTCGAAAAGTGTTTTTGACAACGGGTGATCGGCGTTTCCAGCGCAAGCTCGCCGCCAACTTTGCCAAATCTCCTCTCTCGCCGCCTGTAGGACCGTCGCATCCATCGTGTTATCCCAGAGCACCAGGTTTTCGACTATCCGAAAGAGACGCTGGCGCTCTTTTTCCTGTTTTTTCTCGGTTGGGAAGAGATCCGGGTTCGCTGAAGGATCGTCTACCATTTGCGCAAAGATGACCGCCCTTGCCGCCGCGATCGGTCGCTGAGCCCACCATTTGTGAAACGTAGTGGGCCAACCTTTTGGGGCCTTCTGCTTTCTACTGAGCGACTCCTTATTGATTGCCTCCAGCGGCATGGATACTTCTATGAGCTTTTTCTTCGCATTCATTTGGACAGTTTCCCGATTTGTTCATGTAGCCAGGTTGCACCATGCTGGGCTTCTCGTACTTGGCGTGGAATGTTGAGCGCCTGTTCAGGATTCAACGCGAACTCAGCACCATGACAAATTTTGTGCCTGAGAGTCTCAAGCTCTTTCATACTCGCATGCCGATCGTCACCTTCTCTGAAGAGTCCCAGGCCGACGGCCACACGAATCTCCTGCCCAAAGCTCGCACAGGACAAACGGTCTATTCCGAGGTTCTTATTGACCGCGTCCTTCCAGTTCTTCTCGATATTCCCCCGCTGACCGCCATCAAGGTGTTCGAGCCACAAGGCTTCGTTCGTCCCGCATGTCTTGCGTATCCATTCCATGAGAAGCATTTCAACGCCAAGCACGAGACTGAACAGGACGGAATAGACCGGCAGCTTTTGCAGGTCTGACAGTGTGACCATTCCGGCGATGTGGCTATCGGCCACCAAGAACCGAAATCGCTGCTGGTCTGCGGTCTCGAGGAATGAGATGAGTGGAAAATCCGAAGCGATAAACATGCTCTCACCAAGGTCGACCACACCCGTGCCTCGGACAAAGACGGCTTCTATAGAGTCGTGATTCGCCTTTGTAAGCGGCACTTGATCGAAGTCCGCAAGCGCTAAATCGCGCTCGATCTCCTGCCAACGGTCTTTCGATTGGCACTTGAATTCAGCTCGCGGGGTGGCAATCAGCGCGACCGGAATCTGCGAGTGGATGGCCGCGAGGAATTCGGTGGCCGAAGGTCCGAGTACGGGGCTGGCCCAGCGACTCATGCCGGCGCCTTCGCCCGGCCGAGCAGTTCAGCGAAATCATAGTTCACGCTAGTTACGCCAAAGTCAGGCTCGCGCTGAAATGGTTGGCGAACGTAGTGGACCCGGTGTGCATCAGCTGACAGGAATTCGACGATGGCTAGAATGAAGTCCTCGGGCTTGTTAAGCGAGTAAAGGATCTCATTCTTGGTAACTGTGATCGTTGCAGCGCCCTCTACACGCCCCTTCACCTCGATAAAACGCAGTTTTCCCGTATTGGGTACGCGACTCTCAATGTCATAGCCGAGCTTCTCCAGCTCACGGTCAGTCGGATCGAAGCCGAGACTTCGCTCGATTTCCATGATTACTGCCCGGGCACGGGCGGCGCTCGCTTGTGTATCAACCGGCGCTGTTGTTTCAGGTTTAGTACGCCCGGACATCTCCGCGAGTAAGCCCGTCGGCACCACCAGGAGGCCTCCAAGCACTACGGGGGGCAAAGGCGAAATCTGTGCTTCCAGCTTCAGTTCTTCCAGGCGCTTCTGCAGCCTCCCTTGAAGCAGGTCAGCCCGTTTGCGAGCTTCTCCAGAATTGAGCTTGGCGTTCACTCTGCCTGCCTGCTCCTGTTCCCTCAGCTGCGCGGCTCGGTGGTCCCAATAGGTGATTTCCTTAGTGAGCCGTTCCTTGACTGCTGCTTCGGTCTTTGCAATCAGCTTGAGCCTTGGGGCCCGTACCTCTTCCAGATGCTCGGGCACGACGTGGGCCACGGCATAGCCCTGCGCCTTTGGCTCCAGATCGCGATTGATCCAGGTACATTCCGGCCGATTGAGAAGCGCATCGACGCCGGGCTCGTCTGTGCGGAGTGGCCGGTAGTCGAGATAGGGTGCGTAATGAACATGGCGCGCAGCGCCTTCGGCGTCGATTTCTACATAGAGCATGCGCTTCGAGACGATGCGCCGCTCACCCGAACGTGTGAGGCTCGCGTCCTGGATCGAGTGCTCGATGTAGAAAAGCACGCGGGGACTGGTGCCGCTATCTCGCTCATCTACAAGCACCGTTCCACGCTTGAGTAGATCGCGATGCCGCTCCAGAGTGAGGTCGATCACGGAATCGAGTAATGGATGACCGGGGCAGACGAAAGCCGCCAAAGGCTGCCCTTGGGGGGCTACAAGCGCCTTTTCGAAAGCGATGCGCTCGTACCGGGGCAGGACTGGCTCGCCGATCCCGATCAGCCGGTCTCGGTTGCGCACTGGGGCCGGCACATGGGTGATCTCGTATCTGCGCGGCTCCCGCTGCTTGGTCTTTCCTCCCATACGCTGGAAAGCTTCGTGAAAAAACGACTCGATGTAGTGAGGCTGGAGGCGGCGCGCTTCGGCGCGCTCCATCTCTTCGCGGATTCGATGAACGCGGCTCGCATCCATGGCATCGTGAGCGAGTGCCCCATCCTCAAGCAGATTCTGCAGGTGGTCTCGGTCAAGCGCCTGATCGAGCACAGTGGTCAGGTAGGCCTTGATGTCGGGGCGCTCCCCAAACCGAATTGCCTGGATAAGCAGTTCGCGAAGCGACTTTCCCTCGAATTGAATCTTGCCCAAAACGTCGAACACCTGCCCGCCCAAGGTTAGGCGCGCCTGTTCGAGCTTCTCAAGCAACTTGCGATAGACATCGCCCTCGCGCGTGTCGTCGGCTACTAGGTTCCACAGGTGGCAAACCTCGGTTTGCCCGATTCGATGAATACGCCCGAATCGCTGCTCAATGCGGTTGGGGTTCCAAGGCAGATCGTAGTTCACCATCAGGTGGGCACGCTGCAGGTTGATGCCCTCCCCGGCCGCGTCGGTGGCCAGTAGAACCTGCACCTCGGGGTCATGCTTGAATGCCTCCTGAACTTTCAGGCGCTCCTCGCGGCCGATGCCACCGTGGATAGTTACCACGGCCCCCTTGCGCCCTAGAAGGGTGGAGATGCGGCCCTCAAGATAATTAAGCGTATCGCGATGCTCAGTGAAGATGACAAGCTTCTGATGAGGGGAAGGCATTGGTGGCGTGATATTTGCCGCGTCATATTTCGCCGGCGGCTGCGCTGCAAGGTTGGCTATCGCAGAGCTCGTAAAAATCTCCCCCAGGAGATTCGCCAACTCACGCCACTTTGTGTCCGTTCCACTCCGGCGAACGCTCAGGGCGAGTGACTCTAACCTTTTGAGGGTCTCGATCTCCGCCTTCAATTCGACGATCGTTCGCGCGGCTGTCGCCTGGTCGAGGATTTCCTCTTGGACAGCTTCAACCTCGTTATCCGGCGCGTCTTCTAGATCCTCAACATCTTCGGCGTCCAGCGCCGGCACAGTCGCAGCTAGTACCGGGGCCGCTTGCCCGCCGCGCTGAAGAACCTCCATTTCGCGGAGTCGGCTCTCGAGCCTTTCTCGGCGACGACGCAACGACTGGTAAATCGCCTCAGGCGAGGAGGCCAGCCGCCGCTGCAGGATGGTAAGAGCAAACCCAACCGTTCCGGCGCGCTTGTCATTCTCCAGCGCATCTGCGCGGTTGAACTCCTCCCGCACATATTCAGTCACTTCCTTGTAAAGATGAGCCTCGGCTTCTGACAGCTTGTACGGGACAGTGTAGGCAATGCGGTGAGGAAACAGCGGCGTGCCATCGAATTTGAGTAGGTTCTCCTTCACCATGCGACGCATCAGGTCCGACACGTCTGCTACATGGACACCGTCGCGAAAGCGCCCCTCGAAGCGGTCGCCATCCAGCAAGGCCATAAAGAGCTGGAAGTCTTCCTCCTTGCCGTTGTGCGGTGTCGCCGTCATGAGGAGGAAATGCCGCGTGAGGGTCGACAGAAGCTGGCCTAGCCGGTAGCGTTTGGTGTACTTGGTTTCTCCCCCAAAGTTGGTGGCGGACATCTTGTGGGCTTCGTCACAGACCACGAGATCCCAGCGGCAATCAGGCGCCTGCAGCTTTTGCTGCACATCTTCGTTGCGCGAGAGTTTGTCGAGTCGCGCGATGACCAGATTGGTTTCCATGAACCAGTTACCGGTGCGCGCGGCCTCGAGCTTGTCGTTGGTAAGGATCTCGAACGGCAGATGGAAGCGCCGATATAGTTCGTCTTGCCATTGCTCTGCCAGGCTGCCGGGGCAAACGATGAGGCACCGATGCAAGTCGCCGCGAGCGATTAGCTCCTTGATGAGCAGCCCAGCCATGATCGTCTTGCCGGCGCCGGGATCGTCAGCGAGCAGGAAACGCAGGGGCTGTCGCGGCAGCATCGACTCATAAACAGCGGTTATCTGGTGCGGCAGGGGATCGACAACTGAAGTGTGGACCGCCAGAACCGGGTCGAAGAGGTGCGCAAGACGGATGCGCTGGGCCTCCGACACCAAACGGAACAGAGCGCCGTCTCCGTCGAAGCTCCACGGGCGACCCTGCTCCACGATTTCGAGACGCGGCTGGTCATGCCTGTAGAGGAGTTCGTTGGCCACCTTGCCGGACGGCGACTTGTAGGTGAGCTCCAGTGCCTCCGTACCAAACCACTGGACGCTTACCACGGTCACCAGAGCGTCTGGGAGGATGCCCCGGACAGCAGCGTTCGGAAGGAGGTCTTCGAGATTCAACTTTGACTCTTTTTATATGGATGACAATTCACGAAATAACGAGAAGAATCAATTCGCGTCTGCCATAACAAAGTTTCCAACATTAGCATTAGTTGGCTCATAAAGTGACCTATCCCCCGGCACCTTTTCGGGGGATGTTTGCCCTGTGAAAGGGAGGAACCCAGTATGTGCAGGGTAGTGGCTCACGCCATGAGCCACCTTCCACCCATACTCCAAGTCTTCCACTTGCGGCCTAGACGAAGACTTCAACCGTACTTTGTGCGAATGGATCGATCGAACTCAAATTTGAACGTCAAGGCGAGTACTAGCGCGGCTTATTACCGCGGCTGGCCTGAGGGTATGGCCGTTCGGCAGACCGTTATCGGCCGAATCCCGCCGGCCGGCGCTACGCGGACGTCGGAATCCCGGGCGATCCCGGCATTGATCGAGCTTTCGGACAACTCGGTGTGGGCGATCCGCATCCCGTTTGACGTGGTAGAGGCGGATCCAGCGCTCGTCCATGTGGCCAGGGTGTTGGCTGACCGTGAGGATCTCCCCGCCGCTCGAGACCGCTTATCCGAAGACATCAGCTTCGCCTTGGACTTCCGTGTGTTCCTCGCGATCCCTGCACTCGATCTAGCATCGTCGGAAGGGTTCTGGAGGGTACGCACGAGCGCGATCGCCGAAGTGCTTGCCTTAAACAGATCGCCTGAGGTGGATACTGCACGCCTCGTCGCCCAAAAAGAGGCTGAGGCCCGAGGGGCGATTGCGGAAGGGCTGGCACGGTTCTCGGACAATCTAAATCGCGACGCCGTTAATTTGGCGACCCAGGAGGGCGCCTTCCGATCCGCGCGCTACAACCTTCTCACACGTTCTGCTACCGAACAGCAGCTGCGGTACCGGATGCAATTTGCCCAGACGTTCCCCGCCCTGCTCCACTGGATCTCCGGCGAAGCGGAAGGGCCGACCAGTGTTGTACTCGAGATACGCGAGGCAATCGACAATGGCGTGCCACTCGTTCCCTTTCTAGCGAAACGATTTGCGGGCGTATCACAGAGCGCAGTTCGACACATGGTGCACAAGCGGCCTGCATTGATTGGGAAGGAGTGGCAAGCCCGAATTCCCGTTCTATTTCGATTGCTTTCTGCGATTGCCCCTGAGAAGCGCCCCAAGAACGAGGTCGACTGGGGCGCCTTTTCCAATGCCTGCTTGATGATTTCTGAACTCTTCGGGCGACCGATCACAACGTCTTTGAGCCTTGTTTTCCTGCGCTCGGTTGCGCACAAGAACTTCACCGGCATCCCCGAACTGACCCAAGGGATCGAGCCACAACAAGTCGTGTCCATCATCGAAGAGTTTACCGACGCCATCGCAGTAGCGCTGGAATGGGAGCTAGGGCGGCGGAAAGCAGAAAGTTGCTCCCGCGATCGCGCGCATAAAGCCGGAGTGGTGATTGAAAGGTATATTTTGGCGCACGGTCCGGTTTCCCTATTTCGGCAGGCAGTGCGCTGGAGAGACGAGCACAACAGGATCCGAGCGACGACGATCAAACGCCCCACGTCCGCTTGGACTCCGATCCTGGCGTCGCCAATGCCGTTTGGTGACCTTTACGTCGTGGAGCTCGAAAGTCCTGCGGCGCTCGTCGAAGAGAGCCGGCAGCTCCAGCACTGCGTTCATTTGTACGGCGACATGTGCCGGTCGGGGCTCAGTCGCATCTTTTCGGTTCGCGATTCCTGTGGACGTGCCCTTTCAACGGCGGAAATTCGCCCCCTCGCACGAAAAAGCGGAGGGGTCGAATGTTGGTTGTATCAACATAGGGGAGTACGGGATGGTGTCCCCGAGAAGCAGTGCTCGGACGCGATTGAGGCACTCGTCGGCCTCTTGGCCACCGAACCCCAAGCGTCACGTATCGCAGCGCTGTATCTGACGCGAGGCAGGCACAGTTACGGAACAGAAGGGCAGTCAACAGACATAGACAACCTTTTTTCTACCGTTGAGTCGGTGAGAAAAGTGGTCGAATTGGAATCGCACGGTAGATACGAGAAGCTTGTCCGGGAGGCAGAGAACAGTAACCAGGGGGGCTAAGGCAAAGAATCAGAGAGATTAAACGACCGACGCGATTCCACTCACTCGATTGTTCGCCCTACGATCAAGGTGAGTGTTACTTTTTCTTTGACCTAAGACCTGACGCATATATATCCGCAGTGACTTTTGTTCGCGCTGTGGAGCGATCATGAAGTGTGCGTATTCGCTTCTTATCGCGTGCGATTTCAGCGGCTTCCGCAAGCTCGGCCTCGGATTTCAGTTGTTGCTTTCGCCGCAAGGCCTCGTCTTCCCGCAACTTAGCAGTCCTGACTTCGGGCGGTTGCTCGCCGTGCTTCTTTTCTTTGTGTAAGTTTATGTCCTTCGGAATCCAAGTTCCGCATAAAGGGCAGATCGCTCCAAAGCGACGATATGCGGTTTTCTGTTCGACTACAGACCGCCTCGACCCTGTTCTCTTAACAGGCCGCCTCTTCGCCGTTCTCCTCTTACCGGGTTGTATGAGTGACATCGGTTCGTCGCCTTTTCAAGATGTCGCCAGAATACACAATCCAAGCCTACTTCTCGCTGGCGTCAAAACGGATAATCCCCATACTTCGGCGTATCCACCAGCCCGAACGGATCCGGCGTGCTCGGCCCCTCCTCCCACGGGTCCTTGCCTCGAGGCTTTGCCGCACGCTCGCCCCGCGAGTCGAGCATCTGCATCGTGTCGGCCACGATCTCAGTGGTGTACTTGTCCTGGCCTTCCTTGTCCTGCCATTTTCGGGTGCGCAGGCTCCCTTCGACATATACCTGCGATCCTTTTTTGAGATACTCACCGGCGATCTCGGCTAGCCGGTTGAAGAACACCACCCGATGCCATTCGGTGGATTCCTTCTTCTCACCGCTGGTCTTGTCCTTCCAGATGTCGGTGGTGGCGATGCTGACGTTGGTGACCGCGCCTCCCTCCGGCGTGTAGCGCGTCTCGGGATCGCGTCCGAGATTGCCCACCAGGATTACCTTGTTGATCGAAGCCATGGTGAGCAGCGTATCAGCGGCCCAGGCTCATGGGGTGAGCCACTCGGCCCGCTATGTACGCTGAACTGGACAACGCCCCTTTGGCCTGTATCGTTGGGTGGTGAGGAACAAGTTGATCATCGTAGTGCTGGCCGCACTGACAATTGCGCCCCTCGCGGCCGGCGGGGCCGAGATCTCCGGCATCGTCACCGAGGTCCAGGACGGCGACACGTTGACGCTGGTCAACTGGAGCGCGACCTACAAGGTCCGCCTTGCAGACATTGACGCCCCGGAGTGGGAACAGTTGCGCGGTAAAGACTCCCGTGCCTCGCTATTCCACCTTTGCTTTTTGCGACGCGCCATCGCGGAGGCGAACGGCGAAGATCAATATGGCCGACCTCTAGTTCGTATCACGTGCGCGGGCGTCGACGCCAATACCGAGCAGGTCCGGCGCGGTTTGGCTTGGGTGTTTGTGCGCTACGCCCCCAAGAACTCGCCGCTGTATGGCGTCGAGGCGGAGGCGCGAGCGGCGCGGCGAGGTCTTTGGGAGGATCCGGACCCGGAGCCGCCGTGGGTGTGGCGGGCTAGGAAACGTGCTCAGTGATTTTGAGCGCGAAATTGATAGAAGGTTGGGGATATACGATTGCGGTAGATGTCGAGAGGGCGCAGCGGCTATCGGCGTGGTCGTCGTATGAGAGCATCATTCTCGCGGTAGCCCGCACAGCCGTCGTCGCGCAACCTTGGAGAGAACCTGCAATATCGGGCCATCTCACGGGTTGCCATCGGGCGTCTGCCGTGTTGGTTCTCCCACCTGATATTTACGATGCCTTCTTCAATGCGCCCGCCGGTTATCGAGCGCAGTTCGCCCGTTCCCTTGCTGACGGAGTCGCCGCCAACGCGCGCGCGACTTCCCTCTTTGCGCCATCGGTAGTCGCGGAGTTCCAGCGCACGCTCGTTCCTGATGCAACGCCGGAGTTCGTGCGGGCCTCACTATGGGCGGGGCAAGCGAAAATATGGATCGACGAGCACGAGGTTGACGGTCAATTGTCCGCCCCCAAGCCGAGTATTTCTTTCGAGCCTTGGGAGCGGAACGATCCCGACGGACCCGGACTCAGAGCTCCGGTTGGTACGAGGCTGGAAATCAAGGGCGGGTGGATAAATCCTTCGGGGGCAGAAGTCCTGAATCCCGCTAAAGTAAGCCGCAGCTTGGAAATTGCCGACAAGGGCTTTAGCTAAAATCACCGCGCAACTACCGCCGGTGTTCCATCCGCTTCGCCTCCCGCTCCCGGCCAATCGGCGTCTTGATCTTCACCCAATCCCTGGTCCGCCCGGCGATGTAGGGCGAGTCCGCGCGCTTGGCGACGATCCCCGCCAGCTCCTCCGCCACTGCCTGCGCGTACATCGCTTCGCCGTGACCCTCGACATGAGTGGCGAAGCAGATCCTGGCCATGCCTCGTAGCGTCCTCTGCAGCAGCTTCTTGCGCTCGATGAGCGGACGATCGCGAACGTCCATGCCGGCGAGCATGAGAATGTCCCAGGCGACGATCGCCGAGGACGATGAGACTGACAGCCACGCGCTGACCAGAACACTCAAGCACCCTGCCTAAGCTGCGCCTGGGCCATCAAGACGGCGGAAGATAGTCCCCGCTTTTGGATGCGAACTCGACGCGGCTTGTGCCTAACGTGACAGCCGCTGCCACATTCGCCATGAGTAATCGCCCCCCGCGAGATATCAGGTTCGGCTGGAACTACGCAACCTCTGCCGGCCCATCCCCACCATATGGGCCAGACGCAGTCGGACTAACCATGCGGAGGGGCGTCCCCATTTTCACCCGGTTGGGAGGTACACTCCGCGAAAGAATTTGCCACGCCAACCCCCAGAAAGAGGGCCGCGTCGTGCCGAGAGCGTACCTTTTTACCGTTAGGACGATCCGCGAAGACCCGGCAGACCTCAATTCCGCCGACGCGGAGCTCATCGTCACAGCGGATGACGGTATGGACTACGTTGTAAAAACGACCAAACGTCACCCGGGCATCCCAGCTTCGGAGTGGCTCGGCCACCACTTCGCAGATGCTTGCGGGATTCCAACGCCTCAATATGCCATTGTCGAGCTGGCTGACAAGCGCCTCGGATTCGGATCGCAGTGGGATGATTCTTCGCTAAGGGACCAAGGCGCCCGGCGCGCCGTCCTTGAAGCGGGAGCAAAGCTCGCTCATTTAGGGGCGATTTTCTCTAGCATCTTCGCGCTCGACCAATTCGTTTACAACGACGACAGGCACTTCGGTAACTACTTCCTTGTATCCACGGGCCGGAGCTTTGGGGTCAAGACTTACGACTACAGTCGAGCATTGCTCTATCACGGCTGGCCTCCGCCAGTACCGCCCCTCAAGAAGGCATGCAACACAATGGCCTGCTTCAGGGCCTTAGTCGTCGGTTATCCTTACGACAAGGCTGCAGGGGCGGAAGTTATCCGCAAGCTACGCGGACTACGAGCGGAGCAAATCCGGTTATGGCTCGACGAAATGCCGCGCGATTGGCTATCGACGCCAAAAAAGGCGCAAATGTGTGACTGGTGGAACGACGAAGCGCCGGATCGGCTAGAAGTAACAAAAAAAGGGCTCGCGAATGGAACGTTCCTATAGATATGCAGTAGTTCGCGCTGTTCCAGACGCGCGAAAGGGCGAAGTAGTTAACATCGGCATCGTTGTTTTCCACACGGAAACTGTGGATGTCCACATTGCACCGAGCCTCAATAAGCTCATCGTTCTTGACGGCGCGATCGATCTCGACGAGATACGCAACCTTCCCGAGACCTTGAGCCAGTGGACTGCGCGTTTTGACTCAGTTGATGAAAAAATCGATGCGATTAAGCGCTTCGGCATAGTGACGCTGTCACAGACCGGCATATTCCGCGAAACTCCAGCGTTGTCGTACGCCGACCAGGTACATGACCTTATGCGCACATTAGTACTGCCGAAAGGGCGCGACCAAGGAGACGGCAAATCTGTAAACAGGATTTCCACACGTCTTAGAGAGATTTTTAAGGAAAGCGAAATCCTTGGCAAAGAGGAAGGCGACATAAGACGGCACCTCGTAGTGCCGAACTACCCCATTGATCGTGGTGAAAACCTTTACGCCGAGTTTGCACTTCGTAACGGGGCATACTGGTTTACGGAAACAGTTGATTTTCGCGCCCCGAGTAAGAGGGTCATCGACAACACGCGGGAAGCAAGCTTGGCCGCGATTAAGCTGATTAAGGCGAAAGCCAAATTCCGCAAGGACGTAAATTCGATCATCGTTTACGCCACTACAAGCGATGCGGCGGCTGCTGGCCCCCTCACACTCCTAGGCGAATACGCCGATGAAATTGTGAACATCGACGACAAGCGCGGGCTGGCGAGATATGCCCAAAAGATGCTGGATCTCGCGGGATCTAATCGCCAGATTGCACACTAGATGGAGATCCAAAAGGTTCTGTAGCTCTCGACCGGGGCAGCTATGAGACTAATCTTGGCCTATTGTTTGTTCATTATTGTTGTTTGTTCCTTTTTTTGGCTTGCGTGGGGAACACTAGGCTGGATCTTTTTTAAAATTTTGGCTTTGTACGCGTGAGGGCTGTAGCAGCCACATGAAGACTTCGGATCATTGAGGGGGCAACGGAATTACCGGATGCCGCCGTTGAAGAGGGCGGCCCGCTCCTTAAGCCGGTCTGACGGTGCGCCCGAGCCACTGTATAAATTGACAGTGAATTTATGGATTGTTGCCAAAACGTGACGGCTTTGGGTCTGGTCTGCCGGATAAGTACGCAAAAGCACGGACTTTTCCTTGAGACATGCTAAATTTCGCGTTGCAAATATCTCAATCCATCTCGGTAGCTCGCCTACCTGATCGCCGAACAATTCGACGCCCATGCTGTCCTATTGAAGGCTGATGACTTCTATGATCAAAGTCCCCCAAACCCTAGGCAACGAGACGGCTGAAGCGCTCAATGCGCTCATTCGCCAGACCGACAAGATAAGGCGTTGGGACTCGTTTGAAATTCAGAATCTTTTGCGGGTAGTCGAGAAACTGCAGAAAGTTGACGCTAGAGAGGCGTTCGTACGCTTTGGCGGAATTGCAGCGATCTGCGGGGAGGCGGAGCGAGTTCTTGAGTATTTCGGAAAGGCTCAGCAGCATCCCGATATCATCAATACAAACCACGAATTCTGGATCTCCCTCGCCAATATCGGTCTCTATAAGAGGGCCCAGGAAATTGGGATATGGCTATTGGATCCCAAGAGGGGTTTCTTCCCGAAAGCTTGGGAACGGGCCGTTTCCATTGGCCTAGTTAACGAAGTTTGTAATCGACTCGATGGCGCGAAAAAGCTTTACCCCGAATTGGAGCAGATTGATTTTTCAGATCTGGCGTTGGCTCGCGAAGTAATGAAAACAAACGACTTAACAGATCAGGACGTCGGTGACGTACTTGACTTGATGGGCCTAATACAGCGGGAGCACGGGATCATGTTCCATGGCGCTTTCGCTGCTCACATGAAAACAATGCGTCCAGCTGAGGACCCGGTTTACCTCTACTTCACGATTCCCCTCGATGCAGAGGTTCCAGAGATTCATTCAATGAATCGCGAGCTTGCTCGCCGTATCCCCGAAAGTCTGCGATACGGTGCGTTTCCTCGAGGCATGGTCGCGTCTTTTACCAAAGCGATTAGACAAGAACTTCTCGCCGCAGCTTGAAGTGGCGTCGCCGGAAGATTTTCTAGGCCAGGCTACAAAGCTGCTGGCTACGGCTGAGCAAGATTTCGACTATCGTGGCGTCATCACCAACGCGTACTACGGGGCCTATCACGCGGCTTTGCAGTTCGAGGAAAGCCTCCCGGACCGGAGCAAGGTCACCCCAAAAAACGTAGGCTCACATGAAGCCTTAATTCAGCGCCTGGAATTCCCGTCCCCGACACTGAACTATGGTCTTAAAATCCTAAGTCAAGACATCGGCGCACAATTGCGAATGCTGAAGCCGTTGCGAGAAACAGCAAGCTACGAACTGGATGTAACTCTTAGGGTGGACCAAGCCGAGCTTGCCGTTGCATCCGCGAAAGATATCTTGGCTGAGTGCAGTAAGGGCCGGGTCAAAATCAAGGCACTCGCCTCTGCGCCCACGAAGACTTAACCGAGGCTAGCCGGTGCATATACGGGGACTAAATCGGGGACTGAAAGATGCGAGGTTAGCGGATACTTTCGCTACCTAGCCTTCAGTTGCGGTGCCGGCTAGAGGAGTCGAACCCCCGACCTTCTGATTACAAATCAGCTGCTCTACCAACTGAGCTAAGCCGGCTCGGGGCCCGCGTCCGGTAGTATATCGAATCGCAATCGAGGATCGGGAATGGCTGCACGTTCGGCATCACGCGTTGGCTTCGTACTCGGCGCCTTCGCATGCGCAGCCCTCCTGGGATACGGCTTCTACCTGCAATATCACGACGGGCAGGATCCCTGCCCGCTATGCCTCGTGCAGCGCGGGTTCTATTTCGGCCTGCTTTTCATCTTCCTCGCCGCAGCAGTCCACGGGCCGAAGAAAATCGGGATGGTGCTCTACGGGTTCCTCGCATTCGTGGTGGCCGCCGGTGGCGCCGGCGTCGCGGGGCGGCAGGTCTGGCTCCAGCACCTTCCGCCGGACCAAGTGCCAAAGTGCGGCCCTGACCTTTACTACATGCTCGACCATTTCCCGCTCGCCAAGGTCGTCACCAATCTGCTGAAGGGCTCCGGCCAATGCGCCGAGGTGACCTGGCGCTTCCTCGGCCTGTCGATCGCCGAGTGGTCGCTCGTTTGGTTCGTGATTTTTGCCGTGCTGTCGCTGTGGGCGATGGTCAGGCGCGGGCGCTAACCCGGGCAACGACTTGATTGCTTTCATTCCGGGCGGCTGATTTCCGGCCAATTTCCCTGAAGACCTCGCCAATTAGGATCAGCGCCGGCCCGCCGGTAGTTGCCGTAAGTTTCGGCAGGTCTTCGAGACTTCCGAAGGCATGCCTTGAACCTGGAAGGGACGCGTTCTCGACTATGGCGATTGGGGTTGTCGCGGGCTTGCCTGCCTTGATGAGGGCGGCCGAAAGTGCCGCTGCCTGCCCAGTGCCCATGTAGATCACCGCTGTGTCGGCCGCCATTGCGGCGTCAACCCACTCGCCCGGATCTTCCCCTTCGCCGTGCCGCGGAGTGACGAAGCTCACGCTTCGGGAAATGCCGCGGCGAGTCAAGGACACCGATAGCTCGGCACTCGCTGCCAGCGCGGAGGTCACGCCCGGTATGACTTCGCAGGCGATGCCGGCCGAGGCCAAGGCATCGATCTCTTCCTGGGCGCGCCCGAACAGCATCGGATCGCCTCCCTTGAGGCGGACAACCACGACGTGCGTCGCTGCTGCATCGACCAGGCGCTTGTTGATAAATCTCTGCGCCGTGGAATGCCGCCCGCAACGCTTTCCGACCGGAACTTTTTCGGCCTTTGCAGCAAGTTCGAGGATCTCTTCGCCAACCAAGGCGTCGTGGAAAACGATGTCGGCACTCTCCAGGATCCGGACCGCGCGCAATGTAAGCAAGTCCGCGGCGCCCGGACCGGCACCGACCAGGTACACCTTCGGTCTCATACGCCCAGCGCTTCAGCCAGCGTCGGGCCGTCGTACCAATCGATGTGGTCGCCCCGCTTGAGGATCATGTCCCCATAGTGGGTCGACACCGGCACGAAAAGCATTTCGGTATGAGCGCCGTGCGGGTTTAGCTCGAGGAAAGCCTTTCGCTCCGCCTTGAATGCCTCGTACTCAAAGCCGGCCTTTTCCATTCCATCGACGGCGACTACGACTCGCCCGGCGGGCAGGCGCATGTTGTCCGGCACATGCCCCAGCTCGAACCGGACCAGGGCCGCAGCGGATTGCTCGTTCACTCCGGCCGTATTCATGCTGCCCGACGGCGAAATAGCGGCTGGGGCCGCTCCACCGAAGCCTGGTAGGCGTCGCTGAACGTCGACAGGTGGGCCAGCGCTTCCTCGGCCGTTGTCTCGTCGCTTAACGCAAAGCTGTCGAAGCCGCAACGCGAGAGGTAAAACAGGTTGTCTCGCAGCACTTCGCCGACTGCGCGGATTTCGCCCGTGTAACCGTAGCGTTCTCGCAGCAACCGGGCGATCGAGTATCCGCGCCCGTCCGTGAACTGCGGAAAGTCGATCGCAACGACGTCGATCTCGCCCAAGCGCTCGGCAATGGCGGCGGGGTCGTCTGCGGGACCGAGCAGCAAGGCACGCTCGCCCTTCCAGAGCGCGAGCGGCACAGGCGCCTGGTTCTCAGGCAGCGCGGCGGCTTTCGTGAGCCTGATGATGTTTGCCATAAACACGTTCCTTGAATGGTTCGACGCCAATGCGCCATACGGTATCCACGAATCGCTCGGCGTCGCTGTCACGCCGCTCGAGGTAGACGTCAACGAGCTTGGCGATGACATCCGGCACTTCATCCCGCGCGAACGAGGGGCCGATCACCTTGCCGAGGGCCGCCGGCGCACCCGCGCGCGTCAGGCCTTGGTTTCCCCCAATCGTGATCTGGTACCACTCCTCGCCATGCTTATCGACGCCCAGCACGCCGATATGACCTACGTGGTGGTGGCCGCACGAGTTGATGCAGCCCGAGATATTGAGGTCCAGCTCGCCGATGTCGTGCTGGAAGTCGAGGTCCTCGAAGCGGCGCTGGATCGCATCGGCAACCGGGAGCGACTTGGCATTCGCGAGTGAGCAGAAATCGCCGCCCGGGCAGGCGATGATGTTGGAGATCAGGCCGATGTTAGGTGTCGCCAGTCCGAGGCCGCGCAGCGACTCCCATAGGGCATGGAGGTCCGACTGGCGGACGTCGGCAAAAATCAGGTTCTGCTCATGGGAGACGCGAAGCTCGCCGTAGGAATAGCGGTCCGCGAGATCCGCGACCGCATCCATCTGGTCCGAAGTAAGGTCACCGGGCGCCGTCCCGACTGGCTTTAGCGACAGCGTCACCGCCGCGTAGCCGTCGACTTTGTGCTCGTGAACGTTTCGCTTTGCCCACGCGGCGAACGAACGGTCGGCCGAGAGCGTCGCCTGGTAAGTCGCGTCTGCATTCCCGAGTTGCGCATGGACCGGGCGCGTGAAGCGCGATTCGATCCTTGAAAGCTCTTCCTCGATCAGCGTCGCAGGCCCATCGACGAGATGGGCCCATTCGTCCTCGACCTTGCCGGCAAAGATCTCGGCGCCGAGGTCCTTGACGAGAATCTTGATGCGAGCCTTGTACTTGTTGTCGCGACGCCCACTGCGGTTGTAGACACGCAGGATCGCGTCGAGGTACGTGAGCAGGTGCCGCCACGGAAGGAACTCGCGGATCACGGTGCCGATAACGGGCGTGCGGCCCATCCCGCCGCCGACGATGACCCTAAAGCCGGTTTCGCCGTTTTCGTCTTTCAGCGCCTGCAGCCCGATGTCGTGCACGAAAGTCGCGGCGCGATCGGCCGTCGCCCCGCTCACGGCGATCTTGAACTTTCGCGGCAGGAAGGCGAATTCGGGGTGGAACGTGGACCATTGCCGGATCAGCTCGCACCACACGAAGGAATTGACCACTTCGTCGGTCGCAACGCCGGCGAAGTGATCGGTGGTCGTGTTGCGGATGCAATTTCCGGAAGTCTGGATCGCGTGCATTTGCACTTCGGCGAGTTCAGCGAGGATCTCGGGCACCTGCTCCAGCTTCGGCCAGTTGAACTGCACGTTCTGGCGGGTCGAGAAGTGGGCATACCCGCGGTCGTAGGTGCGTGCGATCGAGGCCACTTTGCGAAGCTGGCGAGAAGAAAGCAGGCCATAGGGGATCGCGACCCTCAACATCGGCGCAAACCGTTGGATATACAGGCCGTTCTGGAGCCGCAGGGGGCGGAACTGGTCTTCGCTGAGTTCACCGGCGAGGAACCGCTCGGTCTGGCCGCGAAACTGGCTCACCCGTTCGTCCACCAGCTGCTGGTCGATTTCGTCGTAAACGTACATTTCCCTGCCCGCCTTTGTCTTTTGTACTGCTTCCAGCCATGGTAAGGTTCGTCCTTTAGATCTCAAAATACTTAAATGTTACTTCTATATGTTATTTACTTATGAAGCTGCAGCAGCTTCGATACGCGGTGGAAGTCGCCAAACAGGGGTTGAACGTCTCGGCTGCGGCTGAAACGCTGCATACCTCGCAGCCGGGAGTCAGCAAGCAGATCCGTATGCTCGAGCAGGAATTGGGAGTGGAAATCTTCGAGCGGCACGGCAAGCGCGTCGTGGCGATCACGGATCCGGGAAAGGCGGTGCTCGCCATCGCAGAACGAATCCTCAACGAGGCGGCCAACCTCAAGCGCGCTGGCGAGGAGTTCGCCAACGAGTCATCTGGCGCCTTGCGAATCGCGACGACCCACACGCAAGCGCGCTACGCGCTCCCCAAGGCGATCACGGCCTTCAAGCAGAAATATCCCGGCGTGCAGCTTTCAATCCACCAAGGCAACCCGACCCAGATCTGCGAGGAGGTGTTGGCCGGAGAGGCCGACATCGCCATCGCCACCGAAGCGATCGCCGAATACGACGAGCTCGTGTCGCTGCCTTGCTACCAGTGGAATCGCTGTGTGGTCGTGCCTGTCGACCACCCGCTACTCGAGGTGCGGCCGCTTACGCTCGAGGCCGTCACGCGCCATCCGATCATCACTTACGACTTTGCGTTCGCGGGCCGCTCGCTAGTGAACAAGGCGTTCGAATCGCGGGGGCTCACGCCGAACATCGTGCTCTCTGCCCTCGACGCGGATGTCATCAAGACGTACGTGGAGCTCGGCCTGGGGATCGGGATCATGGCCAGGATGGCCTTCGACCCGGAACGCGACCGCAACCTGCGCTCGATCGACGCGTCACACCTTTTCGAATCGAGCACCACGCGGCTGGGCGTCCGGCGCGGCGCTTACCTGCGCGGCTACGCGTACGAATTCATCGAGTTGTTTGCACCTCACCTTGCGCGCAAATCGGTGGAGCTTGCGGTGACCGGCGGGAGCGGCAGCGACTACCAGCTCTGAGGCGGTTACTTGACCCGGCGCAGCGCCGGGCGGCCGCCTGCGGCCGGCCGCGGGGGATCGGGCGGCAGGTCCTGGCCCTCGGTTCGGGAAGCAGTCTCGGCTTCTGCGAGGACCTGGATCGAAGGCTTCGGCGCGTCGACGTCGAAAGTCATGCCGTGCCCCGTTTCGCGGCCATAGAGCGCGTAGACATTGGCGATCGGCACCGAAATCTGCCGCGCGACGCCGCCGAAGCGCGCCGAAAATTCGACCAGGTCATTGCCGATCTGCATCTTGTGGACCGCGGTAGGGCCGATGTTTAGGGTGATCTCGCCGTTCTTCACGTACTCCGAGGGGACCTGGGTGCGCGAATCGACCTTGACCGCCAGGTGCGGCGTGTAGCCGTTGTCGACGCACCATTCGTACAGCGCGCGCAGCAGGTAAGGCTTGGTCGGGATCTCGGTGATCGACATCGCTTTTGCCTGGCCGGCGAAAATTACTTGCGCATCACTTTCTCGGACGGCGTCAGCGCCTCGATGAAAGCCGGGCGCGAAAAAATCCGCTCCGCGTACTTCATGAGCGGAGCCGCCGGCTTTCCGAGGCGGATCCCATAGTGGTCGAGACGCCACAGGAGCGGCGCGATCGCCACGTCGAGCATCGTGAAGTCGTCACCGAGCATGTGCTTGGTGCGGGTGAAAATCGGGGCGAGTTCCGTGAGCCTGTCCGTGATGTGCGCGCGGGCGCGCTCGACATGCTTTTCCTTGCCGGATTCCACGGCCTCGATCTGCGAGAAGAGCTCGACTTCCATGTTGAAGAGCATCAGTCGCGCGCGCGCGCGCATCACCGGATCGGCCGGCATCAATTGCGGATGCGGGAAGCGCTCGTCGATGTATTCGTTGATGATGTTCGATTCGTAGAGCACCAGGTCGCGCTCGACGAGCACGGGCAGCCGGTTATAAGGATTCATCACCGCGATGTCCTCCGGCTTGTTGTACATGTCGACGTCGATCACCTGGAAGTCCATGCCCTTTTCGTAGAGCACGAAGCGGCAGCGATGGCTGAACGGGCAGGTGGTGCCGGAATATAGTTGCATCATGATGCGCGGGCCTTAGAGTAAAAAGCCGGACGGCTGGCCGTCCGGCTCGAATCGGGAACTGCGGGAAATTTGCGGGAAGGCGAGATGGCGCTCCCCCGCGATCAGTGCACGTCCTTCCAGAATTCGCGCTTCATTGCGTATGCGAGAACAAACAGGACGCTCAGGAAAAACAGCACCACCACCCCGGCCTTCTTTCGAATACTGGCGGCCGGCTCCCCCATCCACACCATGTAATTGACAAGATCGCGCACCATCGTGTCGTACTGCGTGGTCGACATGCGGCCTTCGGATAGCTGGCTCCACTTGTACTCGGTGGATGAATGGCCGCCGTCTTGCGTCGTGACCAATTCGAGGCCTTTCTCGCCTTGGAGCGTCCAGAGCGCATGGGGCATCCCCACGTTCGGGAACACCGCGTTGTTCCAGCCCGTCGCAGTCTTGGAGTCGCGATAGAAGGTACGCAGATAGGTGTACAGCCAATCGCTTCCGCGCGCACGCGCGATCACCGAAAGGTCGGGGGGCGCCACGCCGAACCACGCCTTCCCATCCTTCACCGTCATCGACGTTTTCATCGTTTCGCCGACCTTGTCGCCCGCGAACAGCAGGTTGTCCTTGATCTGCGCCTCGCTCAGGCCGATGTCGGTCAGGCGGTTGTAGCGCATGAACTGCGCGCCATGGCAGTTGAGGCAATAGTTCGTGAACGTTCGGGCTCCGGACTGGATGCTGACGATGTCGTTGGGGTCGATCGGCGCACGGTCGAGGCGGTATCCGCCTTCGGATGCTGCCGAGGGCGCGGCGAACAGCGCCGCCAGCGGCGCGAACAAAAGGGCGAGAAGCAGCTTTTTCATTGTCGTTTTCTCCGCGCTCACATCGTCACCCGATCCGGCACCGGCTTGGACTTGTCGATCGACGTATACCAGGGCATCAGGATGAAGAACGCGAAATACAGGATCGTGAAGACCCTTGCGGCCACGGTTGCCCGATCGGCATTGCCGAGCCAGGACCCGAATTGCCCCCAGACGTTGGTTGGCTCGGTGCCGAGATATCCGAGCACGAGGAAAGTGACGACGAAAATCGCGAGGGCGGTCTTGAAATACCCGCCGCGATAGCGGATCGACTTCACCGGATCGCGATCGAGCCATGGCAGGAGGAAGAGGATCATCGTCGCGAGGCCCATCGCCATGACGCCGGGAAACTGGGAATTGAATAGCGGCGGCACCGCGCGCAGGATCGAGTAATACGGCGTGAAGTACCACACCGGCGCAATGTGCTGCGGCGTCTTGAGCGGGTCGGCCGGGATGAAGTTGTTGTACTCGAGGAAGTACCCGCCCATTTCCGGCAGGAAGAACACGATTGCGCAGAACACTGCGAGGAAAATGACTGCTCCCGCCGCATCCTTGACCGTGTAGTAGGGATGGAAGGGGATGCCGTCCAGGGGGCGCCCGTTCGCATCCTTGTGCTTCTTGATCTCCACGCCGTCCGGGTTGTTGGAGCCGACGTCGTGCAAGGCCAGGATGTGCGCCGCCACCAGGCCGACGAGGACCAGCGGAATGGCGATCACGTGAAGCGCGAAAAAGCGGTTCAGCGTCGCGTCCGACACCACGTAGTCGCCGCGGATCCAGATCGACAGGTCCGGCCCGATGAAGGGCACCGAGCTGAAGAGGTTCACGATTACCTGCGCGCCCCAGTACGACATCTGGCCCCACGGGAGCAGGTACCCGAAGAATGCCTCGCCCATCAGGGACAGGTAGATGATTACGCCGAAGATCCAGACCAGCTCGCGCGGCTTCTTGTACGAGCCATACAGGAGAGCGCGGAACATGTGGAGGTAGACAACGACGAAAAACATCGACGCGCCGGTGGAGTGGATATAGCGGATCAGCCATCCGCCGGGCACATCGCGCATGATGTACTCGACCGAGCCGAACGCGAGGTTCGCGTCCGGCTTGTAGTTCATCGTGAGGAAGATGCCGGAGATGATCTGGATGGCGAGCACCAGCATCGACATCGCGCCGAAGTAGTACCAGAAGTTGAAATTCTTGGGCGCGTAGTACTCGGACATGTGCTTCCGGTACTCCTCGCCGAGCGTCGGCATGCGCTCATCGATCCAGTTCCACGCCGCAGTGATCGGACTCGCCATGGCTTACGCTCCCTTCTTGTCTTCGCCGATGAGGATCGTGTTGTCCGACAGGAAAGTGTACGGAGGCACGGAAAGGTTGACCGGCGCCGGCGAGCCTTTGTAGACGCGTCCTGCCAGGTCGAACTTGGAGCCGTGGCACGGGCAATAGAAGCCGCCAGGCCAGTCGCCGCCCATCTCGGCACGCGCTTCCAGCGGTTTCATCTGCGGTGAGCAGCCGAGGTGCGAGCAAACGCCCTCGAGAACGACAAGGTCTTCCTTGCGCGAGCGATATTCGTTCTTGGCGTATTCAGGCTGCAACGGCACTTCGGACTTCGGATCGGAAACCTTGTCGTCGCTTTTCTTGATGCCCTCGAGCATTTCCTTCGTGCGCCGCAGGATCCATACGGGCTTGCCGCGCCACTCCACGACCTGCAGCTCGCCTGGCGCGAGCTTGCTGATGTCCGCCTCGACTGGCGCTCCGGCGGCCTTGGCGCGTTCCGAAGGCAGCCAGCTGGCTGCAAAGGGGACCGCAACGCCGACTGTCGCGAGACCGCCTGCGACGCCCGTGGCAACGACAAGGTTGCGCCGAGCCTTATCGACTTTTTCCTGTTGACTCATCGAGGGAACCCCGTTTGGAAGTTTTTGAACCGGCGAAGCAGGAGATTATAGCGGCGCACATGCCAAAACACCAAATTTTGGCCCCTAACTGACTGAATCCGGGCGGTTTTCCGCGATGCCCCGCAAGTGCTGGCGCAGGCGGCGCCGGGCTTCTCCGCCGCAGGTCCTCCGAGCCAATTGACGCAGTGCCATATGTTAGATTCATCGAATGAGAAAGCTATGGCTCGTGTTCGCGCAAACGGCAACGATTTGCGTCGCTTTGTTGTTTGTCGTTTCGACTCTTAAACCGGAATGGCTCGCGACGCGAAGCATGCTGCCTGGGGGCGGGACGGTGACCGTCCAGTCGATTTCAGACACGGCCCCGGGGGCTGCACGCGCGAATTCGTACAGCGATGCGGTCACCAAGGCCACGCCCTCCGTGGTTAACATTTTTACCAGCAAGGAGGTCAAGGCACAGCGGCATCCGTTCCTGAACGATCCCCTATTCAGGCGCTTTTTTGGCGAGCAGTTCGGCGACCAGCCGGAAAGGTCTTCCAGCCTCGGTTCCGGCGTCATCGTCAGCTCGTCCGGCTACATCCTCACCAACAGCCATGTCGTGGAAGCCGCAGACGAGATCGAAGTCCTGCTTCACGACGGCCGCAAGCTCCTCGCGAAGCAAGTAGGAAGCGATGCCGAAAGCGATCTCGCGGTATTGCGCGTTGAGAGCGAGCAACTCCCGGCCATCACGTTCGGGTCTTCCGACACCCTCCGCGTAGGCGACATCGTGCTCGCCATCGGCAACCCGTTCGGCGTCGGTCAGACCGTTACGTCGGGCATCGTAAGCGCCTTGGGCCGCAACCAGCTCGGCATCAATACCTTCGAAAACTTCATCCAGACCGACGCGGCCATCAATCCCGGTAATTCAGGCGGCGCGCTCGTGGATGCCAGCGGCAACCTCATTGGAATCAACACCGCGATCTACTCGCGCTCCGGGGGGTCGATGGGCATCGGTTTTGCAATACCGGTGTCGACCGCGAGGCAGGTGATGGAATCGATCATCAAGACCGGGAGCATGACCCGCGGCTGGATCGGGGTCGAAGTCCAGGAGATCTCGCCGGCGCTCGCCGAATCGTTCAAGTTGAAGGACACGCGCGGCGCGATCATCGCCGGCGTCCTGAAAAACGGCCCGGCGGACAAGGCCGGGATCAAGCCCGGCGATGTATTGCTCGGCATCGAGGACAAGGTCGTCACCGATCCGCAGAACATGCTTACGCTCGTGGCTGGCCTGCCGCCGGGAAATACCGCGCGGCTCAAGCTACGCCGCGGCCAGGAAGAAGTGGAGGTCAAAGTCCTGGTCGGCAAGCGGCCGAAGCCGCAAGCGGAAAAACAATAGCCGGCGCATCAAGGTAAGCTGCTATGTTATTTTTCTGCACGTGCGTGTATTCAACGGGTTAGCTCGTTGGCATGCAGTTGCGACGGGCGTTATCCGGATGACCGCGCCATAAGCGGTTCGCTTCAATTGGAGGAGGAGAAATGAAGAATACGATTCATTGGCTCGTGGCGGCGACCCTGTCCGCCTTTGCAGGTACAGCGCTGGCCCAGGGCAAGGAAATCAAGATTGCCCATGTCTACGACAAGACGGGGCCCTTGGAGGCCTACGCGAAGCAAACGCAGGTAGGCCTGATGATGGGTTTGGAATACGCGACCGGCGGAAAGATGGAAGTGCTAGGCCGCAAGATAGTGGTCATCGAGAAGGACGGCCAGTTCAAGCCGGACGTGGGCAAATCGCAGTTGGCGGCGGCATTCGGCGACGACAAGGCCGATATTGCAGTCGGCCCGACGTTCTCGGCATCGGGGCTCGCGATGCTGCCCGTCGCCGAGGAGTACAAAAAGATCCTCCTAGTCGAACCCGCGGTCGCCGACTCGATTACGGGCGACAAGTGGAACCGCTACATCTTCCGCACCGCGCGCAATTCGACGCAGGACGCGATTGCGGGCGCGGTGGCGTTACCGCAAAACGCACAAATTGCGATGCTGGCCCAGGACTACGCGTTCGGGCGCGACGGCGTGAAGGCGTTCAAGGAAGCCCTTGCTGCGGTCGGAAGCAAAGCCACGATCGTTCACGAGGAGTACGTTCCGCAGGCAACAACCGACTTTACGGCGCCGGCGCAGCGGATGTTCGACGTGCTGAAGGACAAGCAGGGTGCAAAAATCATCGCGATCATCTGGGCTGGCGCTCACCCACTGTCGAAAATCGCCGACCTCAAGCCCGAGCGCTTCGGAATCGCGCTTGCCCCGGGCGGGAACATCCTGCCGGTGATGAAGGGCTGGAAACAGTTTGCCGGCATTGAAGGCGCTATCTACTACTACCACGGCTTCCCCAAGAACAAGGTCAACGACTGGCTGGTGGCCGAGCACAAGAAGCGCTTCGCGGGCGCGCCGCCGGACTTCTTCACTGCTGGCGGCATGGCGGCGGGAATAGCGGTCGTCGAGGCAATCAAGAAAGCCGGCGGCACCGATACCGAAAAGCTGATTGCCGCGATGGAAGGCATGACCTTCGACTCGCCCAAGGGACCGATGACCTTCCGCAAGGAAGACCACCAGGCGATGCAGCCGATGTACCAGTTCCGCATCAAGAAGCAGCAGGCCGACGAGTGGGACCTTCTGGAACTCGTGCGCGAGATTCCGGCCAAGGATCTCCCGATGCCGATCCGCAACAAGAAATAGACGACCAGGGGGCCGGCGAGCCCGTCCCCTTTGCGCCATGTCGTCGGAACACCCGATTCTGGAAACACGTGGCCTGACGATCCGCTTCGGCGGGCACGTGGCGGTGAACGAGGTCAGCTGCGCGTTCCATCCAGGCACGCTGACGGCCATCGTCGGGCCCAACGGGGCCGGAAAGACGACCTACTTCAACCTGATCTCCGGCCAGTTGAAGCCGACTGCGGGACGCGTGCTGCTGTTCGGCAACGACGTCACCGACGATTCCGCCCCCGTGCGAACGCGCAAGGGGATGGGTCGCGCATTCCAGCTTACGAACCTTTTTCCGCTGCTTACCGTGAGGGAAAACGTGCGGTTGGCAGTGCAGGCACGAGCGCGCGCCGGCTTGAACATGGTCTCCATGTGGAGCCGCCATGGAGACCTGGTCGAGAAGGCCGAGCACCATCTCGGCCGTGTCGGGCTTGCGGAACGTGGCGGGGCGCTGGCTTCGACGCTGCCGCACGGCGACCAGCGCAAGCTCGAGGTCGCAATGCTGCTTGCGCTGGAGCCGGATATTTTCATGTTCGACGAGCCCACCGCGGGCATGAGCGTCGACGAGGTGCCCGTGATCCTCGACCTGATCCACGGCATCAAGGAGCAGAAGGCCAAGACCATCCTGCTTGTCGAGCACAAGATGGACGTGGTGCGCTCGCTCTCGGATCGCATCATCGTGTTGCACCAGGGGACGCTGGTCGCCGACGGATTACCGGCGGAAGTGATTGCCTCACCGGTGGTGCAGGAAGCCTATCTGGGGATTGCGGCCAATGCCTGAGCCGCTACTCACGCTTGCCGGTGTTCACACGCACATCGGCCAGTATCACATCCTGCAGGGTGTCGACTTCGTCGTCCCGCGCGGCGAGCTAATGATGCTGCTCGGCCGGAACGGGGCCGGCAAGACCACTGCGCTTCGCACGATCCTCGGATTGTGGAAGGCTTCGGCGGGCTCGATTCTTTTCGACAAGACCGAGATTGCCGGGCGCGAAACGCCGGGGATTGCCGGCCTTGGAATTGCGTACGTTCCCGAATCCATGGGCATCTTCGCCGGATTGTCGGTGAGGGAGAACCTTATGCTCGCGGCACGCGAGCGCGCGCTCGACGACTCGCGGCTCGAAAAGATCTTCTACTTTTTCCCGGCGCTGCGGAAATTCTGGTTCCTGCCTGCGGGTCACCTATCGGGCGGGCAGAAGCAGATGCTCTCGATCTCTCGCGCCATGATCGAGCCGCGAAAGCTGGTGCTGATCGACGAGCCCACCAAGGGCCTCGCGCCTTCGATCATCAACAACCTGATCGAGGCGCTGACCGAACTCAAGAAAACTGACACGACGATCCTGATGGTCGAGCAGAATTTCCATGCCGCCCGTTCGCTTGGCGATGGCGTAGCCGTCATGGACTCGGGCCGTATCGTTCATTCCGGGCGGATGGCAGACCTTGCCGCAGACGAAGCGCTCCAGACGCGTTTGCTGGGCCTCTCACTGGATGTGCACCAATGACCGTATCGAGCCCGCCGGCGGTCCAGGACAGCCCTTTGCCCCAAGCGCGGATCGATGCGATCCCCTTGGTGCTGCTTGCCGCAATTTCGCTTGCCGCTTTTGCGATGATCGGCAATCCATCGACCTGGGTCACGCTCACGGTCGCCGGAATAGCGATGGGCCTGCTCATTTTCATCATGGCCTCCGGGCTTACGCTCGTATTCGGCCTTATGGACGTCATGAATTTCGCCCACGGACTGTTCATTGCGATCGGCGCCTACGTCGGCGTTTCGACAATGAAGGCTTTCTCTTCTTCAGCGGGCTCGGACAGCTTCCTGACCAACCTGGGCGCACTCGCCCCGACGCTGCTGGCGGCAGTGGTCGTTGCCGGGCTGATCGGCGCCTTTTTCGAGCGCGTGATCATTCGACCGGTCTATGGACAGCACCTGAAGCAGATCCTCATCACCACCGGCGGCATGATCGTCGCCGAGCAGTTGATCCATGTCATCTGGGGACCCGACCTGCTGCCGCTTCCGAGACCCGAGACGCTGCGCGGCTCCTTCCTGATCGGCGATATCGCGATCGAGAAGTTCCGGCTGGTCGCAGTGGTCATCGGACTGGCGGTTTTCGCGGCAATGGTCCTGATCCTCAATCGCACGAAGATCGGCCTGCTGATCCGCGCCGGCGTCGAGAACAAGGAGATGGTCGAAGCCATGGGCTACCGGATACGCCGCCTGTTCGTCGGCGTCTTCATCGCCGGGTCGGCGCTGGCCGGCTTGGGCGGAGCGCTCTGGGGCATGTACCAGGAGAACGTCAACGTCCACATCGGCGCGCAGATGATGGTGCTGATCTTCATCGTGATCATCATCGGCGGCCTGGGCTCGGTCGGCGGTTGCTTCGTGGGCGCCCTCCTCGTCGGCCTGGTGGCCAACTACGTCGGCTACCTGTCGCCCAAGGTGGCCCTGGGCTCGAACATCCTATTGATGATGATCGTCCTGTTCTGGCGGCCACAGGGCCTCTATCCGGTCAGCAAGCAATGAGCGTAATCGACACCCTGCTCTCTGGCGACCGGCCCCGCAGCAGGCTGCTCGGCGTGGCACTGACGCTGATCCTGGTCTCCCTCGCATTTGCGCCTTTCCTCTTCCCGGGCACCCGGTCGCTCGACGTGGCCGCCAAGGTCTGCGTGTTTATCGTGCTGGTTGCTAGCTACGACTTTCTGCTTGGCTATACCGGGATCGTTTCCTTCGCACACACGATGTTCTTCGGCATCGGCGGGTACGGGATAGCGATCGCCATGACGCGCCTCGATGCCGGCTGGACCTCGATTGCGGCTGGGATCGCGGCAGCGCTGGCGATATCGCTCGGCCTCTCCTTCCTGGTCGGGCTGTTCTCGCTTCGGGTAAAGGCGATCTTCTTCGCCATGGTCACGCTTGCGGTTGCTTCGTTCTTTGCCATCCTTGCGTCGCAACTCTCGGACGTCACCGGTGGCGAGGACGGACTGACGTTCAAGGTGCCCGAGATGCTGCGACCCGGTTTCAAGCTTTTGGAAGAACCATTTCTTGGGGTGGTCCTTGGCGGGAAAGTGGTGACCTACTACCTCGTATTCACCAGTGCCCTGCTCCTGTTCCTCGCCATGCTTCGCGTGGTCAATTCCCCGTTCGGCCGGGTCCTGCTCGCGATCCGCGAAAATGATTTCCGCGCCGAGGCGCTCGGCTATCGAACGGTGATCTACCGCACGCTCGCAAACTGCATGAGCGCGCTGATCGCGACGCTGGCCGGGGTCCTCTACGCGCTTTGGCTGCGCTATACGGGCCCGAACACGACGCTGGATTTCGCGATCATGATCGACATCCTGCTCATGGTCGTCATAGGCGGCATGGGCACCATGTATGGGTCGGTCCTGGGCGCGACGCTCTTCATCGTTGCGCAGAATTACCTGCAGGACCTCATGAAGCTCGCGAGCGGCGCCACGCGCGGCATTCCCTTGCTCCCCGACCTGCTCCACCCGGATCGCTGGCTCCTCTGGCTGGGTGTGCTCTTCGTGGTCTGCGTTTACTACTTCCCACTCGGGATCGTCGGCCGGCTGCGGCAGAAGCAGGGTTGATTTCGCTTGCCATGGCATTCACTTCCAACTACCTGGTTTGCGCAGGCCGCGAAATTCATTTCACCGAATGGGGCAAGGCCAATGCCCAGGTAGTCGTGGCCTGGCACGGGCTGGCAAGGACCGGGAGGGACATGGACCACTTGGCTGCCAGCCTCGCTGATCGCGACAGGCTGGTGCTCAACGACATCGGCCCCAAGCTGGGCGATGCCGCCGTCCAGCGGATCCGCGCATACGCAGGAAATCCCGCGCGCTTCGATCGCATCAGCGAGCTTGAAAAGTATTTCCGCACCGTCTACGCGCCCTACGCTCGTGAGGCGGTTTCTAAACGGCAGGAACCACGCCGACTAGGCGACCAGGCTAATGCCTGTTTTCCTCGCCGGCGACAGTCGCAGTCTCGCTTTCTTCGACTACCGGGCGAGTCCCGACAAACCGCGAGAGGAAAATGCCGAGCTCGTACAGGAGGCAGAGCGGCACGGCCAGCATCAACTGCGAGATCACGTCCGGCGGGGTAAAAATCGCGCCGATGATGAATGCGCCCACGATGACGTAGGGCCGGGATTCTTTGAGCTTTTCGATCGATACGAGTCCCGCCCTCACGAGAACGATCACCACTACCGGGACCTCGAACGTCACGCCGAACGCCACGAAAGTCGTTAGCGCGAAGGAAAGGTACTTCTCGATGTCGGTCATCCACGCCACGCCTTCCGGGGCGATGGAGGCCATGAACTTGAAAATGACCGGGAATACGAAAAAGTACGCGAAGCTCATCCCGATGAAGAAAAGCACTGAACTGGCTATTACAAGCGGCAGGACGAGTTTCTTTTCGTGCGCGTAGAGCCCCGGGGCGACGAATGCCCACAACTGGTAAAGCACGTAAGGGAGCGCTATGAGGAATGCAACCAGGAAAGCGACTTTCATCGGCACTACGAATACGCCAACCACATCCGTCGCGATCATCTGGCCGCCCTGCGGGAGCGCGGCCAGGAGGGGATTGGCCAGCAGCGCATAGAGGTCCTTCGCCCAAGGAAACAGGCAGACGAACACGATGATGATCGCGAGCAAAGCCCGGATCAGCCGCGTGCGCAATTCCACGAGGTGCGAAATGAAGGTTTCCTGCGTGCTCACGCCAAGCGCCGCCTCATGCTTTAGGTGTCTCCGCCGCGGGCGGGCTTTCCGCCTTCGGAAGGGAAGTATCCGTTGCTGTGGCCGGGGAGCCGATTGGCAGGTCGCCGGCAATCGAGCGGTTGAGATCGGCCTCCGCGCTCGAAATCCCGGACGTGACGCTGCTCAGGCCGGAGGTCACGCTGCTCTCGAGGCTTGACGCCGCCTCTTGCACCGAATCGCGCATCTTGCGCAATTCATCCAGCTCGACTTCGCGATTGATGTCCGATTTCACGTCGGCGACGTAGCGCTGGAGCCTGCCCACGAGATGTCCTACGGTCCGCGCGACGCGGGGAAGTTTTTCCGGGCCGATCACGATCAGGGCCACAAGGCCGATGACAACCAGCTCGGAAAATCCGATATCGAACACTGTTGGGAATCCGCAGAAACAAAGGGCGCCCCATCGGGACGCCCTGGATCAAAGAGTCGGGCCGGCTAGGCCTTGGTTTCGGTCTTTCCCGTCACTTGGCCTTCGACCGTCTTTCCGCCCGCAACCTGCGGCGCGCCCTCAACCGGCTTGTCGCCGCCCTCGCGCATGCCGTCCTTGAATCCGCGCACTGCACCTCCAAGATCGGCGCCCATGTTGCGCAGCTTCTTCGTGCCGAAGACCAGCATTACGATCACAAGCACGATAAGCCAGTGCCATATCGAAAATGAACCCATCTTTGCCTCCTATTTACTCCTTGTGATCATGGGGCCGACCGGATCCGGTCCGCCGATCACGTGCATATGCAGATGATACACCTCCTGATGGCCCACCCTCCCGCAGTTGATGATGGTGCGGAACCCGTCGTTGGCCCCTGCGTCGCGCGCCAGTTTTCCCGCGACGGCGAGCATCTTTCCGAGGGCCTGTTTGTGCTCCATGCCGGCATCGTAGAGGGTTGGAATATGCTGCTTCGGAATGACCAGGAAATGCACCGGGGCAGCCGGCCGGATGTCGTAAAACGCGAGGATGTCCTCATCCTCATGGAGCTTCTTGGCCGGGATCTTTCCGGCGACGATCTTGCAAAAAAGGCAGTCTTCCATCCCTATTCCCCATCCCGCTTGGCGAGTTTGCGCGCGGCTTTTTCGTCGATCCCGGAAATGCCTTCGCGGCGATGCAGTTCGGCCAGCACATCCTGCGGACCAAGCCCATAGTGGGCGAGCATGACCATGCAATGGAACCACAGGTCGGCCGTCTCCCGGACGAGGTGCAGCCTGTCGCCATCCTTGGCCGCGAGAACCGTCTCGGTGGCTTCTTCGCCGATCTTCTTGAGGATCGCATCTTCACCCTTGGCAAAGAGGCTGGCGACATAGGATTCCGAAGGGCTTCCATTCCTGCGCTCTTCGATCAGGCGGGCGATTCGCTCCAGCGTTGAGTCCGGGTCAGGTTTCATTTTTTGGCGTAGATATGCGCAGGATCCTTGAGCACCGGGTCTGTGGCGACCCACTGTCCATCTTCCAGTCGGCGAAAAAAACAGCTTTCCCGGCCGGTGTGACACGCGATGCCGCCATGTTGTTCGACCTTGAGGAGCACGACGTCGGAATCGCAGTCCACCCGGATCTCAATCACTTTCTGCACATGCCCGGATTCTTCTCCCTTGTGCCACAAGCGCTTGCGCGAGCGCGACCAATAGACCGCCTCCCCCTTGTCGAGCGTCTGCCGGAGCGCCTCGCGGTTCATCCATGCAACCGTCAGGACGCGATCGCTCTTGGCATCCTGGGTGACGACCGGGACAAGGCCGTTGCCGTCCCACTTCAATTCGTCGGCAATAGCATTCATGCTGGTGTTCATAGCCTGACTTCGACACCGCGACTGCGCATATGTTCTTTCGCCTGCCGCACTGTGTGCTCGCCGAAGTGGAAGATTGACGCGGCCAGCACGGCGTCCGCGCGCCCGAGCAGCACGCCTTCGGCCAGGTGTTCGAGGGTGCCGACCCCGCCGGACGCGACTACGGGGACGCTGACCGCATCCGAAACCGCCCGCGTGAGTTCAAGATCGAAACCGTTGCGCGTGCCGTCACGGTCCATGCTCGTCAACAGGATCTCGCCGGCGCCGGCAGCCTCCATTCGGCGCGCCCAAGCGATTGCATCCAGGCCCGTTGCACGCCGCCCTCCATGCGTGAATACCTCCCAACCCTGGCCGTTCTTCTTCGCGTCGATGGCGACGACGATGCATTGGTTGCCGACCTTGCCGGAGGCTTCTGACACCAGATCCGGGTTCTCTACGGCGGCGGTATTGATCGATACTTTGTCGGCGCCGGCATTGAGCAGCCTTCGAACATCCTCGGCCTTCCTCACTCCGCCGCCTACGGTCAATGGAATAAAGACGCGGGCGGCTACGGCCTCGATGACATGCAGGATGATGTCGCGCGCATCGGAGCTCGCCGTGATGTCCAGGAAAGTCAGTTCGTCGGCTCCTTGCTCGTCATAGCGAGCCGCAATCTCGACCGGGTCTCCGGCGTCCCTGAGTTGGACGAAATTGACGCCCTTCACTACGCGCCCTGCCGTTACGTCCAGGCAAGGAATCACCCGCTTCGCGAGGCTCACCTTGGTCCGCCTTGCTCGCTGCTCAGGCCTTGCCTACGGCTTTGTCCGCCGCGGCCTGGGCCTTCTTGAAATCCAGCTTGCCTTCATAGAGCGCGCGACCGGCGATCGCGCCGACGATGCCCTCGGGAACGAGCTTGCAGACGGCCTGGACATCCTTGACGCTGCTCAGCCCCCCGGAGGCGATGATCGGAATCCGTATTGCCTGCGCCAGCTTGAGCGTGGCTTCGATGTTCACGCCGGTGAGCATTCCGTCGCGGCCAATGTCGGTATAGACAAGCGCCTCGACGCCGTAGTCTTCGAATTTCTTGCCGAGATCGACGACGTCATGTCCGGTCATCTTCGACCATCCTTCAACCGCGACCTTGCCATCCTTGGCGTCCAGGCCGACGATGATGTGGCCGGGAAACGCATAGCATGCATCGTGAAGGAAGCCGGGGTTCTTCACCGCGGCCGTGCCGATGATGACGTAACCTACGCCGGCATCGATGTAGCTCTCGATGGTGTCGAGATCGCGGATGCCGCCACCGAGCTGGATCGGGAGCGTATCGCCGACCGCAGTGATCATCTCCCGTATGACCTTCTCATTCTTTGGTTTGCCGGCGACAGCGCCATTCAGATCGACGATATGCAACCGGCGCGCGCCCTCGGCAGCCCATTGCCTAGCCATCGCGACGGGATCTTCCGAAAACACGGTCGCGGAGTCCATGACCCCCTGCTGCAGACGCACGCACCGTCCGTCCTTGAGATCAATTGCGGGAATGATCAACATGCCGTTGCGTTCACGCTGGAGGCGGGCGCCTGGCGATTTGGGGGGTTGGTTGAGGAGGCCGTGCGACGAACCGGGATCAGGGGTGCCAGTTTACGAAGTTTCGCAACAGTTTGAGGCCGGCAGACTGGCTTTTTTCCGGGTGGAACTGGACGGCAATCATGTTATCCCGGGCAATGGCGGCGGTAAAGGGCACGCCGTAGGTGCAAACCCCGCTCTCGAAGGCCGAGCCGACTGTGTCCGCGTAGTAGCTGTGGACGAAATAGAAGCGGCTCAAGTCGGGGATTCCCGCCCAGATCGGATGGGCGCTGGACTGGGCAACTTCGTTCCAGCCCATGTGCGGGATCTTCAATGGAATCCCCGCCGGGTCGAGCATTCCGGAAGGGAAACGGCGCACCGTTCCGGGCAACACTGCGAGCCCGTCCACCCCGCCCTCCTCGCTGCGGTCGAACAACATCTGCAGGCCAATGCAGATGCCGAGAAACGGCTTGGCGCCCGCAGCCTCGACGACCGCTTCCGCAAGGCCGCGTTCCCGCAATTGCCGCATGCAATCCGGCATCGCGCCCTGGCCAGGCACGACTACGCGATCCGCCCTGCGAAGGTCTTCCGGGCGCGCGGTTATCCGTACCGTGGCATCCGCTGCAACATGCTCGATCGCCTTGGAAACGGAGCGCAGGTTTCCCATGCCGTAATCCACCACCGCAATTTCCATGGGCAGCGCGCCTTACAGCGACCCCTTCGTCGAGGGCACTACTCCAGAGGCTCGCGGGTCGGCTTCGCATGCCATGCGCAGCGCCCGTCCGAAAGCCTTGAAAATCGTTTCGCATTGGTGATGCGCATTGTCTCCCCGCAGATTGTCTATGTGGAGCGTTACCTGCGCGTGATTGACGAAGCCCTGAAAAAATTCGCGCATCAGGTCCACGTCGAACTCGCCGATCAGCGCTCGCGTGTACTTGACGTTGTATTCCATGCCGGGCCGGCCTGAAAGGTCAACGACCACTCGGGAGAGGGCCTCGTCCAGCGGGACATAGGCGTGACCATACCGGCGCACCCCGGTTTTGTCCCCGACCGCCTTTGCAAAAGCCTGCCCGAGAGTGATCCCGATGTCTTCAACGGTGTGGTGGGCGTCGATATGCAGATCGCCCTTGGCTTCGATTTCGATATCGAGCAGCCCATGGCGGGATACTTGCTCGAGCATGTGTTCGAGAAACGGCAGTCCGGTCGTCATGCGGGAAGCACCGGTCCCGTCCAGATTGATGGAGACGCGAATTTGCGTTTCCTTTGTGTTGCGAGTGACTTCTGACTTGCGCATAGGAATCCTCAGAGCGCTTCGCGCATGGCGGACAGCAGAACCCGGTTCTCGTCGGGGGTCCCGACCGTAATTCTCAGGCAATTCTCGAGCATCGGGTGCGCACCGTGGAAATTGCGCACAAGGACCCCCTGCGATTTCAGGGAAGCAAACGAACGGGTCGCATCGGGCACCCGTGTAAGGAAGAAATTCGCGGCGGAGGGATAGACTGTCACGCCAGGAAGCGCGGCAAGACCGTCTCGCAAGGCGCTTCGATCGTTGCGAATCGCCGAAGCCTGCGCCTCCAGCACGTCGAGATTTCCCAGGACAAACGTTGCCGCGGCCTGCGTAAGCACATTCACGTTGTAGGCTTGCCGCACCTTGTTGAACTCCTGCAGCCACTGCGGCGGGCCCGCCAGGTAGCCGAGTCGGATTCCGGCCAAGCCCAGCTTCGAGACCGTTCGCATTACCACCAGGTTCGGAAACTCCGCGAGCCTCTGCATGAAGCTCTTTTGAGCGAAGACATGGTACGCCTCATCGAGAACGACCAGCCCGTTGGTGGCGCGAATGAGCTCGACGATGTCTTCTTCCCTGAACAACGCGCCGGTCGGGTTGTTGGGATAGGCGACAAAAACGAGAGCGGGGTTGTGCTGCTTCACCGCCTCGATAAACGCATTGAGATCCAATGAGAAGTCGGCGTTGGTTTTCACGCCCACCGGCTTGATGCCGGCGAGGATCGCGTTCAGCTTGTACATGACGAACGTAGGATCGGGATACATCACTACGGCGCCGGGCCTCGCGAGCGCGAACGTGATCATCTGGATCAGGTCGTCCGAACCGTTCCCGAGCAGCACGTCCATGCCGGTGGGAACGCCCATCTTCTCGCGAAGCATTTCCCGCAGCTCGCGGCCGGTGGGATCTGGGTACCGATTGATCTCCACCTCGGCCAGCAATGCGCCGAGTTCGGCTTTCATGCGCGCCGGCAGTCGATACGGATTTTCCATTGCGTCGAGCTTCACCATGCCCGCGGAGTCGGACACGTGGTAGGCCTGCATCGCGAGAATCTCGTCACGCACAAGCTGGTCGGGAGTCTTTGCCATGGCCTATTCGAACCGGTATGCCGCGGAGAGGGCGTGTGCCTGAAGCCCCTCGCCGATGGCAAGTCGCTCGGCAATTCGACCGAGGGAGTTCGCACCCCGGCGGGAAACGCCTATGAGGCTCGTCCGCTTCTGAAAGTCATAGACCCCCAAAGGCGATGAAAAGCGCGCTGTGCCGGCCGTGGGCAGGACGTGATTCGGGCCGGCGCAATAGTCCCCGAGCGCCTCGGAAGTATGACGACCGAGGAAAATCGCCCCGGCGTGTCGCAGCTTTGGCAAAAGCACATCGGGATCCTCGACGGAAAGCTCGAGATGCTCCGGCGCAATCCGATTTGCGATCTCGCAGGCCTCTTCGAGATCGCGAGTTAGGATGAGCGCGCCCTGGCCTGCCAGGGCGGCCTCGATGACCGTGCGCCGGGTCATTCCCTTCAGGAGACGCCGGATGCTGGTTTCAACTTCGTCGAGATACCCGGCGTCGGGTGAAAGCAGGATCGCACGCGCGTCTTCATCGTGCTCGGCTTGCGAGAAGAGATCCATTGCAACCCAGTCCGCAGGCGTGGCCCCATCACAAATAATGAGAATTTCGGAAGGGCCGGCGATCATGTCGATTCCGACAACGCCAAACACCTGCCTTTTCGCAGAAGCCACGTACGCATTCCCCGGCCCGACAATCTTGTCGACACGCGGAATGCTCGACGTTCCAAACGCCAGCGCGGCAATTGCCTGCGCACCGCCCAAGGCGATCACCCTGTCCACGCCCGCAAGGGCGGCAGCGGCGAGGACAAGCGGGTTCCGCTCGCCCCCCGGGGTCGGGCTCATCATTAGCAGTTCCTGCACCCCGGCGACTTTCGCAGGAATCGCGTTCATCAGGACCGACGAAGGATAGGCGGCCTTCCCGCCCGGCACATACAGCCCCGCTCGATCCACCGGTGAAACCAGCTGGCCCAGGCGGGTGCCATCGCTCTCGACATGCTCCCAAGAGGCGGCGACCTGCCTTGAGTGGAAATCCCTGATCCGTCCAGCCGCGCTTCGCAGGGCTTCGCTCTGCTCGGCGGGAAGCGCTTCGAGGGCCCCGCGCATTTCTTCGCGCGATATCTCGAGGTCCTGCATCGATCTTGCTTCCGACCGGTCGAACTTTCGCGTGTATTCCAACAGTGCCTCATCACCTCGCAGCCGGACGTCAGCGATGATTCCGCGAACCGCGGATTCGACCTTTTCGTCCTGGGCTGGCGCGACTGCCGCAAGCGCACTCATGCGCGAGCCGAAATCCGCGTCCGCAGTGCTGAACCGGCTGATGAGCGCGGGTTTCACGCCCCAACCGCCGTGGCCCGCGAAAACGCATCGATCATCGGCTGCAGGAGCGCGCGGCGGGTCTTGAGTGCAGCCTGGTTGACGATGAGCCGCGCCGAAACCTGCATGACCTCCTCGACCGCGATCAGGTCGTTCGCCCTGAGCGTGTTTCCGGAACTGACAAGATCGACGATTGCGTCGGCGAGACCTGTAATCGGCGCGAGTTCCATCGATCCATACAGGCGAATAAGGTCGACGTGCACGCCCTTTTGCGCGAAGTGCTCGCGGGCGGTTCGGACATATTTCGTCGCCACACGCAGCCGGGCACCTGTGCGGACCGCGTCCGCATAGTCAAATCCCTTTCGAACGGCCACGATCATCCGGCACTTGGCGATACCGAGATCCAGGGGCTGGTAGAGACCCGCGCCGCCATGCTCGTGGAGCACGTCGTGCCCTGCGATCCCGATGTCGGCGGCACCGTGCTGCACATAGGTCGGCGTGTCGGACGCACGGACGATGATCAGCCGTACCCCGCTGCGGTTCGTGTCGATGACGAGCTTGCGTGAGTCCGGGTCCGCCTTGGGGCGCAAACCGGCACGCGCAAGCAGGGGGGCCGTTTCGTCGAAAATGCGGCCCTTCGAAAGGGCGATCGATACCGAATCACGCATCGGCAGACCGATTGAGAAAGTACCGCATGGGATTGATTCTTCACGCCTTTGGCGTTTGAAAGGGGCGTAATTCTACCTCATGCCCGGTGTACCGCCGCTCCGGGCGAAGCGTTGCGCTAGGCGACCCGACGTGCCTTGGCCCCCAAGGCGGACAGCTTTTGCTCCAACGACTCGTAGCCCCGATCCAGGTGGTAGATCCGGTCGATCACCGTTTCGCCTTCGGCGACCAGTCCCGCAATCACGAGGCTCGCCGAAGCGCGTAAGTCTGTGGCCATCACAGTCGCGCCCTGGAGCCTGTCGACCCCTCTGACGACGGCAGTATTGCCCTGGATAGCAATATCCGCCCCGAGCCTCTGTAGCTCGAGGGCATGCATGAATCGATTTTCGAAAATGTTCTCGGTAATGACGGAGGTACCGCGCGCCACCGTATCCAGCGCCATGAACTGCGCCTGCATGTCGGTGGCAAATCCCGGGTAGGGCGCGGTGCGCAAGCCGACAGCGGCCGGTCGATTGAACATCTCGAGGGTGATCGAGTCACCGGTGCATTCGATCTTGGCGCCCGACTCCCGCAACTTGCCAAGCGTCGAGTCGAGCGAGTCTGGCGCTACGCCGGTCAACTTGACCCGGCCCCTGGTCGCCGCGGCCGCGGCAAGATAAGTGCCGGTTTCGATCCGGTCCGGCATCACGCGGTGGCTTGCTGCGTTCAATTGGGACACGCCCTCGATGCGTATCCGGTCGGTCCCGGCGCCCTCGATCTTGGCGCCCATGGCAATGAGGCAGTTCGCCAGATCTACGACCTCGGGCTCTCGGGCAGCGTTTTCGAGCAACGTCGTGCCCTCTGCCAGCGTCGCGGCCATCATGAGATTTTCGGTCCCCGTAACCGTCACCAGGTCCATCAGGATTCGCGCACCCTGCAGGCGAGCGGTTTCGGCGTGAATATAGCCGTGCTCGACGGTAATCTTGACGCCCATCGCGGTGAGCCCTTTGAGATGCTGATCAACCGGGCGCTGGCCGATCGCACATCCGCCGGGGAGCGATACCTTGGCGCGGCCGCATCGAGCCACCAACGGGCCAAGTACCAGGATCGATGCCCGCATCGTCCTGACCAGCTCATAGGGCGCGGTGGGCTCGCTGATCGTCGCGGATTGAAGCGAGATGTCCCCGGCGGCCTTCCCCGGCACGGCTTCGACGCCCATTTGTGCCAGGAGCTTTGTCATGGTCGCAACGTCCATGAGCTTGGGCACGTTGGACAGCTTTAGCGCTCCGGCGGACAGGAGCGTTGCGCACATGATCGGCAAGGCGGCGTTCTTTGCGCCCGACATGTGTACGGTGCCGTCAAGCGGGCGGCCTCCGGTGAGCACCAATTTGTTCATGCCTTAGTCCATTCCGAGGGAGTTAGCGTGCGCATCGAAAGCGCGTGAATTTCCTGGCGCATGCGGTCGCCGAGCGCGGAATACACAAGCTGGTGCCGCTGAACCCGGCTACGCCCCTCGAATGCATTGCTTACGATGACCGCATCGAAGTGCTGCCCGTCTCCCGATACTTCGAGGTGTTCGCAGGCCAGGCCATCGCTGATGCCCTGCCGGACGCTTTCTGGAGTGACCATCCTATGCCCTTACGGTTTTCTGGAGACTCGGTTGGACCGGCGCCGAGCGAATTAGTGCCTGAGTTTATACCCGCTCTTCAACATGAGGAGCGTTGCCGCCGAAAGCACGGCAAATGCAGCACAAACCACTGCAAGACTTGTCGCTGGCGGCGCGTCGGATACGCCGAAGAATCCGTACCTGAATCCGTCGATCATGTAAAAGAAGGGGTTGAAGCGCGAGAGCGTCTGCCACACCGCCGGCAAGGAATGCAGCGAATAGAAAACACCCGACAGGAATGTCAGCGGAATGATTACAAAATTCTGGAATGCGGCGAGATGATCGAATTTTTCCGCCCAGATCCCGGCCAGCAAACCGATTGCGCCGAGGATCGCGCTTCCCAGCAGGGCGAACACTGCGGCCCAAATGGGCGCAGCGATCTGCAGGTCGATAAACCATACGGTCACGATGAAAACGCCTGCGCCTACAGTCAGCCCGCGAGCAATCGACGCCAGGACGTAAGCGCAGAAAAATTCGAAGTACGTGATTGGTGTGAGGAGCATGAATACGATGTTGCCTGTAACTTTTGACTGAATGATGCTCGAGGAACTGTTGGCGAAAGCATTCTGGAGCACGCTCATCATTACCAAACCGGGAACCAGGAAGGCAGCGTAGCCGACGCCGTTGTAGACGGTAATGTGGCCGTCCAGGGCATTTGAAAAAATGACCAGGTACAGGAGCGATGTGAGGATTGGTGCGGCTACCGTCTGGAAGGCGACTTTCCAGAAGCGCGACAGTTCCTTTTGGAGCAAGGTAAGAAAACTGGTCATCAATGCCGGTTCATGATGCGCAGGAACACGTCTTCGAGATCGGGCGGCTGCAGATCGAATTCCCGGATCGGGATTCCCGCCTGACGCAGCGCGGCAAGCACGGCCTCAAGCTCCTCGTACCCCTGGAGGCGAAGGATGAACTGCTCGCCATCCAGGACGGCGCCCTCGAACGGGGCGCCTGCGGGCAATGCGCTTCCATCGACTCGTAGTTTCAGGCACAGCCCGGAAAAATTTTCCAGAAGGTTCCGGGTTGAATCGAGCGCAACGATTCGGCCCGCCTTGAGCATTGCAATGCGGGTGCAAAGCATTTCCGCCTCCTCAAGGTAGTGAGTCGTCAGAACAATGGTATGACCCTGCTCGTTGAGCGCGCGCATGAATTTCCACAGGCCCTGTCGCAACTCGACGTCCACACCTGCGGTGGGTTCGTCGAGCACAATGACTGGCGGCTTGTGCACAAGTGCCTGGGCTACAAGCACCCGGCGCTTCATTCCTCCGGAAAGCGAGCGCATATTGGCGTCCGCCTTGGCGGTCAGTCCGAGGTTGTGCAGGATCTCATCGATCCATGCGTCGTTTCGAGGGTTCCCGAAATAGCCGGCCTGGATGCGCAGCGTCTCGCGAACCGAGAAAAATGGGTCGAATACCAACTCCTGGGGTACGACTCCCAGCATGCGCCGTGCCTTCCGATACTCCGAAACCACGTTTGCGCCCATCACCTCCACCGAACCCGAGTCGGCGCGGGCGAGGCCGGCGATGATACTGATCAGGGTCGTCTTTCCTGCGCCGTTCGGACCAAGGAGGCCGAAGATCTCGCCCTTTTGGATGTCGAGGCTGACGCCGTCCAGGGCCTGTAGCGCGCCATAGCGCTTGCGGATTTCCGAAATTCGAATTGCCGGGGACATGCGGACATGAGCGTGCCCCGCACGCTCGGGGGCCAAGGCGCTAATGCAGGCTGGCCGCCGGCAGCAATTCCTCTACGCCGTAGAGCTGCGCCAGTGTTGTCAATCCCCGAGGCAGATTCGCGACTGCAAGGTCCCTCTCGAGCCTACGCGCCTCGCGCACCCACGCGAGGAGTGCTGCAAGCAATGAGGAATCGAGGGCCGAAACTTCCGCCAGATCGACCAAAGTTACGCCGTCGCGAACGCAGGCCAGGCCCTCCTGCAGCAAACTCGTCACATTCTGCAGCGTCACCGGCCCGGATACATTCATCCGGTCGCCGTTGCGACTGATCACTTTCGCTCGGCTCTCTGGGTGGGACCGCGATTCTTTGCCACAAGGCCCTTGATGAGCCCGTCGACCCCGCTTGCACGGATCTCGTTGGCGAACTCGGTTCGGTAGTTGGCAACCAGGCTTACACCGCCAACGCGAACGTCATAGACTTTCCAACCCGAGGGCGTCTTTTCCATGTCGTATTCGAGGATCACCGGCTCCCGCCCACCCTGGGAAATCCTGACTTGCACCGTCACGTCCGTGTCCGTGGGTTTCGCACGCAAGGGGCGATAGTCGAATTTCTGGTCCCGATAGGCGGAGAGAGCGCTCGAGTAAGTCCTTACGAGCAATGTCTTGAATTCTTCGGTGAGCTGCTTCTTTTGCTCCGCGGTGGCCTTTTCCCAGTTCGTCGCCACGGCCAGCCGCGTCATCGCGACAAAGTTGAAATGCGGAAGGACTTTTGCCTCTACGAGCTCGACGAGCTTCCGCTGGCTGCCGGACTGGATGTCTTTGTCCTTCGCGATCAGGTCGATGACCTCGAGGGTCACATTCTTGACCAGGAGATCCGGAGCGACCTCTTGCGCGAGGCCCGGCGCGGCGAGGAAAAAGCAGGCAGTCCCAGCTGCAAGCAGGGCCCTACTTGCCCGCAGCATGCGTCTTTGCTCCGTCTCCCTGCACCGATACGGATGCGACCGGCTCTGCATCACGCGGCGGTGAAAAACGCGACGATTCTCGCGGCGGATTGCCGTCGTAGACAAGGCTGCGACGCCTCTGGAGATAGGCGTCACGCTCAAACACGTACTTGTCCAGCGCGGCCTCCTCGAGAATGCGGCTGGCATCCAGAAGGTCCGCGCGCTTGCTGACCGCGCGCGTAACCTGCATCACATTGCGCGCCGCAATCGGGCGGTGATGGCTGATTGGATCTACGCCGTAATCGATAAGTTGGCCGAAAGAATCTCGAACTGTGCTAGATCCAACAAGCGGCCACACAATGTACGGGCCGTCGCCGACACCCCAGCGACCAAAGGTCTGCCCGAAATCCTCGTTGTGCTTCTCCAGCCCCATCTCGGACGCCCAGTCGAGCACGCCGAGCCCGCCGATAGTCGTGTTGACTGCGAAACGCATTCCGTCGTTCGCCGCCTCAATCACCTTGCCCTGGAGCAGGTTGTTGACCGAGATAAAAATATCGCCAATGTTGGAAAAGAAATTGCGCACCCCGGTCTGAACAAACCCCGGCAGCGTGTTTTTGTAGGCGGTCGCGACCGGCTTGAGGACTGCCTCGTCAACCGTCTGGTTGAACCCGTACATGGACCGGTTGAAACCCTCGAACGGGTCGCGAGAGTCGCCACCGGTCGTCGCGCAGCCGGATGCGAAAAGGAATGCAACTGCGGCCAGCGCCAACCTGGTCCGTGCCTGGACGATTCTTCGGGTATTTTGCTCGGTCACTTGGATTCCTTGCTGTCTTTTCCGCCTTCCTGCGCCTTGCTGAACATGAATTGGCTGATCAGGTTCTCGAGCACCACTGCCGACTGCGTGAGCCTGACACGATCGCCCCCCTTGAGCATTGCCGTGTCGCCGCCCGCCTCAAGGCCGACATATTGCTCCCCGAGCAGGCCTGAGGTGAGGATCTTGGCTGCGGTATCCCGCGGGAACTTGAAGCGGCCATCGATGTTTAGCGTGACAACCGCCTCATAACTCTCATTGTCGAAATGCACATCCGACACCCGCCCGACCACGACCCCCGCGCTTTTTATTGGTGCGCGCACCTTTAATCCCCCGATGTTAGCAAACTTGGCCTGTACCTGATACACCTCCGAGGTAGAGATGGAGGCGAGGTTTCCGACCTTCAGTGCCAGGAACAACAAGGCCGCCAGGCCCATTGCGACGAGCACCCCTACCCAGAGATCGATCGCTGAGCGGTTCATTTTCCGTTTCCTCCAGTAAACATGAGCGCGGTAAGCACGAAATCCAGCGCGAGAATGGCCAGTGACGAAGTGACTACGGTCCTGGTGGTGGCCCTGGAAACCCCCTCCGCGGTCGGCGGGGCATCATATCCTTCGAATACCGCGATCCAGGTCACTGCAACGCCGAACACCACGCTTTTGATGACGCCGTTGAGAATGTCCTGCCGGACGTCGACCGCAGCCTGCATCTGCGACCAGAAAGCCCCTTGGTCCACCCCAATCAGCTGTACGCCGACAAGGTAGCCGCCGAAGATTCCGGCTGCCGAGAAAAGGGCGGCAAGGAGCGGCATCGAGATGACCCCTGCCCAGAATCTTGGCGCGACCACCCGCGCGATCGGGTCCACGGCCATCATTTCCATTGCCGAGATCTGCTCGGTCGCCTTCATCAGGCCGATTTCCGCCGTTATTGCGCTACCGGCCCGGCTCGCAAAGAGCAGCCCGGCTACCACCGGGCCAAGTTCCCGCACCAGTGAAAGGGCAACCAGCACCCCGAGCGCCTCGGAAGAGCCGTATCGCTGCAGCGTGTCGTACCCCTGGAGGCCGAGAACCATCCCGACGAACAGCCCGGACACGAGAATGATGATCAGAGACAGCACGCCGGTGAAGTAGATCTCCCTGACGGTGAGCCGGAAGCGTCGAAAGGCTGTGCCTGAATGAAGCAGCATGTAGCCAAAAAAGCGGCTGGCGAATCCAAGCCGCCACAGCTTGTCGGTCACCGTTCGTCCGAGCCTGCGTAGCAGTGACTTAAAGTCGTCCATCAGGCCGCCCGCAATCCGTCGAGGTCGCGGCCATAGTCGCCGGCCTGATAGTGGAAAGCGACAGGCCCGTCGAACTCCCCGTTGACGAACTGCCTGACGAACGGTTCCTCGGATCGGCGGACCTCGTCGGGCGTGCCATGCGCAACGATCCGCCCTTCGGAGACGAAATAGACATAGTCGACAATTTGAAGCGTTTCCTGGACGTCGTGGGTCACGATTATCGAAGTCGCGCCGAGGGAGTCGTTGAGCCTGCGGATCAGGCGAGCGATGACACCGAGGGAAATCGGATCCAGTCCGGCGAAAGGCTCGTCGTACATGATAAGCGTCGGGTCAAGCGCCACCGCGCGGGCCAATGCGACGCGGCGAGCCATGCCCCCCGAAAGTTCCGACGGCATCAACCCGGCGGCTCCACGCAATCCCACGGCATCCAGTTTCATCAAGACAAGGTCGCGGATCTGTTCTTCAGGCAAGTCCGTATGCTCGCGCATTTGGAAAGCAACGTTGTCGAACACCGACATGTCGGTAAAAAGCGCGCCGAACTGGAACAACATCCCCATACGCCGGCGCTGCTCGAATAGTTCAGCGCGCGTGAGCGCATCCACCAGGCGTCCAAACACCCTCGCCAAGCCCCCGGTCGGCCGCAACGCGCCGCCGATGATCCTCAGCAGGGTGGTCTTTCCACAACCGGACCCGCCCATGATCGCCACCACCTGGCCGCGCCGGATAGCGAGGTCCACGCCCTTCAATATCGGGCGGGCATCGTAAGCAAATGTCAGGGCGTCGATTTCGACGATGATGTCTTGAGCCAACGGGTGATCCGGGAAGGCAAAACGACGATTTTACTCGACGCGGGTAGAACGCATAACGCGGCCGTTGCAAGGAATCGTCGGCAAGCGCTGCATTTGAAAGGTCTTTCCCCTATATTAGATGCATGTCGCCGAACGTATCCGTGGGATCTCCTGCGCTGTCTGCTTCCGGGCTATCCAAGAGCTACGGCAAGGTTCCAGTGCTCCACGGCATCGACCTTAACGTCACCGGCGGCGAGGCGTTCGGCCTCGTCGGCCTCAACGGGGCCGGCAAGACGACCCTGATCAAATGCATGCTCGACTTCTGCGTGGTCGACAGCGGGAGCCTGCGGATTTTCGGCGTGCCCCATACCCGGACCTCGGCGCGCGCAAGGATTGCATTTGTACCGGAAAGATTCGTGCCCCCGCACTACCTGACCAGCCGGGAGTTCCTGGCATTGACTTTCTCCCTAGCTGGCACAAGGTTCGACGGTGCGCGCGTCGAGGCACTCTTCGATGAGCTCGGGCTGGATCGCGCG
>JANMDK010000332.1:0-10198 GCA_031376265.1 Pseudomonadota bacterium | reverse complement strand
GCCCGCGCTGGTGGGGGGGGCGCGGTTGGGCGGGGGCTAACTCGCGGGCCACCTATATCCGCGCTTTTTTGGGGTCGGGTCGCCGGGGGTGGGTGCCGGCGTGGGTGCGCGGGCACTAAACTCGACTCTGACCCCATTTATCGGTGTTGCCTTGGCCGCCGGAAAGGAGCTGCTCGGCTTCGGCAATGGCCGACTGCCCGCTCGCGGCATCTTTTGCGCGCACCGCGATTACGAGGTCGTCGGCGAGCGCCTGCTCGCCCTCCGGCGCCAGCAGCCGCGAGCCTGCGAGCAGGTCGCGGTTTGCGGGCGTGCCGATCATCAGCGACGCTTCCTCGACGCCTGCGAGCGCAGCGACCTTGCGGGAGATCCGCATCAGCGCCACGGAATTGGCGTAGAAACCGCGGCGGACCTTGTTCAGCGTGACGCTCAAGCCTTGACTCCGAGCGCGGCGGCCAGCGCGACGAGCCCTTGCTCGAAGCACGCAAGCGGCGCGCGCGCCACGCCGGCGCCGACCTGCCCGACGCCGGGCTTGCGGTGCGCGATGCCGGTATTGATTGCCGGCTGGATGCCTGTCTCGACCACGCGCCGCACGTCGATGCCGGTGGGCACGCCCTGCGCGTCGAGCGCAGGCATGGTCCAGCGCGGATTTCTAGCGAGCGTGATTTCGCTCATCGCGCTTGTGAATGCGTAGGCGTCCTTGACGCTGCCGGCGCCGACGAAACCGACCACCGAAGGCGCGGTGGCCATCGCGAACGCGCCGACGCCGATCGTCTCCATGATCGCCGAGTCGCCCATGTCGGGATTGGCGTCCTTCTCCGAGTAGCCGGGGAAGTACAGGCCCTGCGGCATCTCGACCGGCGCGGTAAACCACTGGTCGCCGGTGCCGGAAACGCGCACGCCGAAATCGGTGCCGTTGCGGCACATCGCGGTCACGACGCTGGAGCCCTCGATGCCGCGTACCGGATCCATAATGCTCTTGCCCATCACCATGCCGACGTTGAGGAAGAACTGCTCGTTGCCGGCGATGAACGAGAGGATTTTCGAAAGCTCGTCCGCGCTGGCGCCGACCCTGGCGAGATGCGGTGCGAGCGCCCGCAGCGTCAGCGCCGAGCAGGCGACGTTGCGCTGGTGCATCTCGTCGCCCATGGCGAGGCCGCGCGAAATCAGCGGCACGAGCTCAAGGCCGCCGGCACTGCGCAAGGCGGCGCCGAACGCCGGCCCGAAGCCGTCGGCCAGCCAGTGCAACCGGTTGATGACTTCGGCATCGTTGGCGCCGAAGCGCATGACCTTGCCGAGGCCTTCGTTGATCATGCAATAAGCGCGATTCCGGAAGGTTTTGTTCTCCACGATCATCACCGGCATCGAGCGCGTTGTGATGCCGGTCATCGGCCCGACCGCGTCGAAATGATGGTTCGGGTGGAACTGGACACCGCCAGAGGCCGCGAGCTTCGTCGCCGCTTCAAGATCGGCGGCCCAGCCTTCGAAGACGATCGCCCCGGCCACCGCGCCTTGCATCGGCCCGCACATGCGCTCCCACGTGATCGGCGGGCCGGAATGCAGCAAGACTTTCTCTCCGAGGCCCTTGATGACTTCGCCTGCGGGACGTACGTCGACGAGCACCGGGTTCGCGGCGAGCATCCTTTTCAGCGCTTCGTCGTTGGCTTTGGCGATGCGCGGGTCATGGGCCGACAGCGACGCCAGCAGGTCGACGAGATGCTTTTTTCCCTGCGCGGGCGGCCGCCAGTCGACCTGCACGACCGGCGTGCCCTGCGCCGCGAGGTCGGCGGCGAACCCGGACAAGCCGATATTGACGACGCGAGGGACGCCCGAGAGGAGCTTCTGGATGGACATGGTTTGCGGTGGATTGCGGCGACGAACAATTGATTCGCCGCGCCGGGAAAATTATACCGGGCCGCTGCTATGATCGCCAGAATGGAATCCCTTCCAGAGCGCCTCGTCGTCGCGATCGGCGGCAATGCCACGCACCCTGAGAACATCCGCGGCACGACCGAGGAGCAGGAGATGGTGGCCGCGCGCGCGGCCCGATCGCTCCTGCCGCTCCTCATGCTCGACAACAAGATCGTCCTCACGCACGGCAACGGCCCGGTGGTCGGCAAGATCCTGCTCCGCCAGTACTACGCCCGCGAGCAGGTGCCGCCGATGCGCCTCGACGTTTGCGTGGCGCACAGCCAGGGCGGCATCGCGCACCTCATGATGCAGGGCATGGAGGACGAGCTCGCGCGCGCCGAGCACGACAGGCGCGTCGCGTGCATCCTCACGCGGGTGGAGGTCGATCCCGAGGACCAGGCGTTCCGCAATCCGTCCAAGCCGATCGGCCCGTTCTTCTCGGCCGAGGAGGCGCGCAATCTCGAGTCGCAGCTCGGCTGGACGATGATGGAGGACGCCGGCCGCGGCTGGCGCTACATCGTGCCCTCGCCGCGCCCGCGTAAGATCCTCGACATCGACCTCATCGAATCGCTGAGCAACGAGGGCATCGCGGTGATCGCGGCAGGCGGCGGCGGCATCCCGGTGATCCATCGCGCGGACCGCTCGCACCAGGGCATCGCCGCGGTCATCGACAAGGACCTGACCTCGGCGCTGCTCGCCAACCAGCTCGGCATCGACACGCTAATGATCCTCACCGCGGTGTCCAAAGTGTCGATCAACTTCGGCAAGAAGAACCAGAAGGCGCTCGACCGGGTAAGCGCAAGCGACCTCAAGGCGCTCCAGGCCGAGGGCCATTTCGGCAAGGGCAGCATGGGGCCGAAGATCGAGGCGGCGCTCTCGTTCATCGCAGGCGGCGGCCGCCGCGCGATCATCGCCCACCTCGACGAGGCGCTGCCCGCGCTGCAGGGCCAGACGGGAACGCAGGTCCTCGCCTGATCGGGGTCGACTCCGTAGGGCGGTTCGCGCGCGCGGCGCTCGAGTCCGGCGAAGCCCGCGTCATCGCGGTGTTCGAACGTAGCGTGTACGTAGAAACGCCGGGCGGGCTTGCCTGCCTCGGCGCGGTCGGCAAGGGACCATTGAACGCCCATTGCAAGGAAGGCGACGTCGCGCAGTTGCGCGGCGCAGCTGTAGGGGACCTTCTCAGCGTCGACCTCTCGGCCGCATCCGATTGGCGTCCCCAGCCTGCGCCGATCCTCTACCCCGCGCTGGCCAGCAGGGGATTGAATCGCCTGCGCGATGCAGCGCGTGGCCGCTACCCGGCCGAAGGCTTCGGTTTCGCGATCGACCCTGCCAGGCCACGGCCGCCTGCAATCGCGGCGCTTGTTGCGTGGCTCGGCTCGCCCACGAACACGCCGGAAGCCGCGCGAGGCCTCATCGGCCTCGGGCCCGGGCTGACCCCATCGGGTGACGACCTGCTCGGCGGCGCGCTCTGCGCGTTACACGCCCTGGGCGACGCAGCGCTTGCGAAGCGTCTGGCGGACTGGGCGCTGCCGATCGCGCGCGAGGCGACCAACCGCATCAGCAACGCCCACCTGGCCTGCGCGGCGCAGGGCGAGTGCGGCGAGGCGGTGAACAACGCGATCGTGGCGCTGCTCCGCGGCAAGCCGCCGGACCTGGAGCGCATCGACGCGATCGGACACACCTCGGGCTGGGACGCGCTGGCCGGTGCCGCACTCGCATTGGCGGCGCGGGTCCACCGCAGTTGAGGCAGAATTCGGTTCCCCCGAATCGCTTCACACTTCACCCAAGGACCCGAGATGCCCACCACTTCCAGCGGACTCACCTACCAGGACCTCGTCGAGGGCACCGGCGCCGAAGCGAAGAAGGGCGACCAGATCAGCGTCCACTACACCGGCCGGCTCATGGACGGCACCAAGTTCGATTCGAGCAAGGACCGCAACGCGCCTTTCGAATTCCCGCTCGGTGCAGGGCACGTGATCAAGGGCTGGGACGAAGGCGTCGCCGGCATGAAGGTCGGCGGCTCGCGCAAGCTCACCATCCCGCCTTCGCTCGGCTACGGCGCGCGAGGTGCCGGCGGCGTCATCCCGCCGAACGCGACGCTCGAATTCGACGTCGAGCTGCTCGGCATCGGCTGACAATCTCGAACATTCATTTGCGCGGATTCAATACCCGCGCGGCTTCCAAGCCAATTCATATATTAATTTCGTGATATTGGCTGCGACAGTTCGCTGCGTATTTGGCACTGCCCGCGTGAAGCGCGGTTAACCTCTACTTGACCTCGATCTTGCCCTTCATGCCCGGGTGCAGGCCGCAGATGTAGTCGTAGGTGCCGGGATGGTCGAACTTCATCGCCACGCTCTGCCCCTTGAGGATCACCGGGGTGCGCAGCGTGCTGCTGCCCTGCACGGTCACCTGGTGCGGCGACTCGTCGATGTTGGTCCAGTTGACCAGCTGCCCCTTGACGACTTGCACCGTCTCGGGACCGAACAGGAACTCGGCGATGCTCACGATGCCGGGGCCGGTTTTCTTTTCCACCTTCGCGCCGGGGAAGGTGCCGTTGAGCCGCGCGAGCGAGATCACGAAGTCCTGCTGCTCGTGCGGCTTGTGGCACTGGAAGCAGCCGTTGAGGTTGGCCTTTTCATTCACCTTGCGATCGGCGCCGAAGGCCTGGTATTCCCATTCGCCGTTGCGGATGTCGGCGGCATAGCTTGCGCCCCAGCCCTTGCGCTTTTCCATCACCGTATAGGCGAGCAGGTCGCCTTTCATGAAGCGGCCGCTGGCATCGCGCAGGGGGTTGCCCTTCTCGTCGACCTTGGCCTTGAACTGCACCAGCGTGAGCACCGCGCCGTCGGGGACGCCGAGGCCCTTGCGCACGGCCTCGACCACGCCGGGGCTCGCATACAGCTCCCGATACTGCTTCGTGTCGTGACGGTCGAGGACCGAATAGAGGGTGTGTTTCTCGTATCCGTCGGGGAACAGGACCTTGACGCCGCCGGCACCGGCCGTGCCGGCCTGGCCAACGGTGACCGACGGAATCCCGCAGGCCAAGCCAAGCGCGGCGACCAGCATCGATTTGCGCAGTTTCATTTTTTCTCCTCCCAGAAGAAACAATGCCCCAACTCTACACATCGAATGCCGGTTCAGGCAATCAGGGCTGCAGCTGCCCCCGGATCTCGCCTTCGGGGTACGCGGCGCTATGCACATGGACGTAGACCTGTCCGGCCAGGAACGCCGCATATTGCTCTTCCGTGAACTTCGCGCTTCGCGGCACCGACCAGCTTGCGCCGCTCACCGGCATGTGCTCCATCGAAACGGGCCCGATGGCGCTGGTGCGCACCAGTTCGACCGCGACAGGACCATTGGCCCCCGCCGCCCCGAGATGCAGGTGCGCGGCCGTGGCCTCCATGCCGCTCGTTTCGAGAATGCCATCCAGCGTCCGGTCGGTATGCACCCAGAAAGTCCCCTTGCCGGTCGCCCCCGAGCGGCTCGCAGGCACCTCGCTCGCGCCCCTGAGGACGACCGCGATTTCGCTCCCGCCGACGCCGGTGAACGCGCAGCCCGCGGGTAGAAATGCAGGCAGGAATGCGGCGGCGCAGACTAGCAGGCGGAGGAATTTGCGCATAGCTTCCCGGGCAGTTTCGGTTGAGAAGCCCACACTTTACGCCGGACTTGGTCGTGAAAGATCCGGCGGCTACCGCTCGTTAAATCGCCGCCGTTGGCGCGCCTAATTGACGCGGGTTTTTTCGCCGGGGATCGCTGTAGCGGTTACGTTCGCGGCAGCTTTTTCCTGCACTGCGGCTGCGGCAGCCGCTTCCTTCTCATGCTGCAATTTCTCGGCGGCCTGCAGCACGGTCAGCTTCTCGATGCCCAGCGGATCGGCCTTCGCCCTCTCGTCCGCTTCCATTTGCGCGATCACGGTCGCCGCATCGGGGAGCGAAGGGTCGCGAAACGTGCCCTGGACCACGGGACCGGGGCTCACCGCGACCTGCGACGGCTGGCCGTTGGAAACGACCGCGGGCTCCACTGCAGGGCGCTCGCAGGCGCTGAGTCCGGCCAGCGCGGCGGCGATGAGGATGCTTTTTGAGGTTGTATTCATAGGGGTAGAGGGTATCCAAGCCGGCGCGCCCTCTCTGTGCGTCCCTGCACACTCCCCGGGCTCCGGAGCGCCGGCCGCCCCTTCGAATGTTAGGTACCGAACGGAATGAAAGGACTACGCGACGCATGATGCGCCGCAGTTCGCCGCGGCGTTTGCAGAGGGGTAAGCCACCATGCTCAGAATCACCGACAAGGGTTTCAGGTACACACCCTCCTTCAGCACCGACCTTAAGAAGCGCTTCCAGAAGATGATCCGCGAGCAGCGTGCGGCCGAGATTGCGAAGGCCAAGCCGCTGCCGGATCGCGTCGTGCCGCTGGCGCGCCGCAGCCTCACCAAAAGGTGAGCCGCCCGGCTCGCTGAAATCGCGCGCGGTCACGCGCGCCACCGCCTACATTTTTGCCTCTCCTGTCCGTGTTTGTCCTACTTTGCGTGTAGGAAAACACGCCGTCGCCACGTAAGTCCTTGTCTGACGTGGTAGTGGCGTTTATCATCCGCGTCGGTTGCCTCGCTCCCATGCAGCGAGCGGCGGCCAGGAATTCCCAGGCACCGCCGGCCGCAGTCGAAACCGCCGAACTCACCCCGTGGCAACGCTCGCGCAGCAGGCGCAAGAGGACAGGCATTGTTTAAATCGCTGTTCAGCAACAAGAAGCACGCAAAAACAGCCGCGGCCGCGATCGCCGTCATCGCCGCCAGCCTTCTCGTGTGGTTCACGATCACCGCGGACGAGCCGGGACGCAATCCCGTCGCCACGGCGATGGAAACCGACTCGGCGGCCTTCTTCGTCACCGAGCGCGATTTCTCCGCCCTCGCGCAGGACGTCAAGACCGGCACCGCGAAAACCGTTGGCCTTTCGGCCGAATACGCCCTCGTCTCGCGCAATGACGGCAGCCGCTACTACGTCCGCATCGACACCCAGCGCGCGCTGGTGGCCGAGGCCCTCAAGGAAAAGCTCGCCGCCAGCACGCCGGCCGTGTTCGCTTTAGGCAATGTCCAGCCGCCCGCGCCGCCGCTGACCGTTCTCGGCCGCGGCCTCAGCCCCGCCCTGCTCACGCTGCTCGGGCCGCTGCTGATCCTTTTCCTCTTCCTGCAGATGAACCCGATGCGCGGCCTCGGCGGCCAGTTCAAGACCGCCGACAAGCCCGACACGCGCTTCAAGGATGTGATCGGCGTCGAAGAGGCCAAGGACGCGCTGCAGGACATCGTCGCGTACCTGAAGAACCCGAAGAAATTCACCGACCTCGGCGCAAAGGCACCGAAGGGAATCATCCTCGAAGGTCATTTCGGCGCCGGCAAGACGATGCTCGCGCGCGCCGTCGCGGGCGAGGCAGGCGTGCCCTTCATCGCGCTCTCGGGCAGCGATTTCAGCGACATGTTCCTCGGCGTCGGCGTGCGCAAGGTCAAGAAGCTTTTCGAGCTCGCGCGTAAGGTTGCGCCGTGCGTAATCTTCATCGACGAGATCGACGGCCTGGGCAAGCGCTCCGGCGGAAGCAGCGGCGCGGAGACCGAGAACAACCGCATCATCAACGCGCTGCTGGTCGAGCTCGACGGCTTCGAGTCGGGCTCCGGCATCGTAGTGCTCGGCGCGACGAACAATGTCAACAACCTCGACCAGGCGCTGATCCGCCCCGGCCGCTTCAACCGCACCTGCCACCTCGGCCTGCCGGACGTGGACGAGCGCGAGGCCCTGTTCAAGATCTACGCAGCGTCCCTGCGGCTCGCGGAGCAGAACGCCGATTTCCGCCAGCTCGCGCGCATCTCCGCCGGTCTCTCGCCGGCCTCGATCGCGAACGCGGTGAATGCCGCCGCGCTGCTGGCCGCCAAGGAAGACGCACCGGCGGTCACGCAGCAGCATTTCCAGCGCACGCTCGAGCAGACGCTCATGGGCGGGCCGACCTCGGCCGGCCATTCCGCGATGAAGGCCGACGAGCGCGAGCGCATCGCCGTGCACGAGGCGGGCCATGCGATCGTGGCCAGGGTGCTCGATGTCGGCGTGGTCGAGAAGGTCAGCATCCTCAAGCGCGGCCGTGCGCTCGGCGTGACGCTGGTCACGCGCGAGCAGGACGCGACGCTGCAAAGCGAGACCGAAGTGCGCAATCGCATGACGATGCTGCTGGCGGGCCGCGGCGCGGAGTCGCTGATGCTGAAATCGTTCTCGACCGGCGCGGCAAACGACCTCGAGCATGTGTCGAGAATGGCTTTCCGGATGGTCACCGAGTTCGGCTTTTCGGCCGACATCGGGCCGTTCAGTTACGCGGGGCTTCCTGAGCAGGAGCGCCAAGGGGTGCACGCCGAGGCAATCGTCGAGGCGCGCGAAATCACCAAGGAAGTGGAACGCCACTGCGCCGAGCTGCTGCTCGAGCACAGGGGAGCCCTCGAGCTCCTAACGGCCGAACTGCTCGAGCACGAAACGGTATCCGGAGAAGTTGTGCAGTCCTGCTTGCAGGCTGGAACGAGTAGCGAAGGGACGCCACGCGCGATTGCTGCGTAGCAAAGGGGAGACCTCAACCTAGCGTGGCTTCGGCCACACCTGTCGAACAGACGGACAAAGGAGACGGTCTTGAAACAAAAAGCAGTCCTGCTGGCGCTCGCATTGGGCGCCGGTGCCGCCGGCCTGGCCGGTGCGCTTCACCAGATCAACGTCCAGTCCACGGCCAACTACGCCGCGATCACCAGTAGCACGAACTACCTGATCGCCTTGCAGCGAACAGTCGTTCCACAACGGCAGCCGGCGGCTGCACCCCTGCCCGCGCCAGCGCCGAAGCCCCGGCCGGTTGTGCGGATCTACCCGGACACGCCACCGGCGTACCTTGCGCGCTATGTCGAGACAGACCCCTCACGCTATACGCGACATATCAAGCAGGCCGCGAAGCAAACCAAAGTCCCTGCCGCGCTGATCCGCGCGGTGATTACCGCGGAGTCGGCCTTCAATCCCTACGCGCTTTCGGCCACGGGCGCGGTGGGCCTGATGCAGTTGATGCCGGATACTGCTGCGCGCTATGGGGTCAAGAATCGAATGGACCCGTCGCAAAACATCCTTGGCGGGGCCAGATACCTGAGCGACCTGATGCGAATGTTCAACAACAACATGCATCTCACCATCGCGGCGTACAACGCGGGCGAAGGCGCAGTGATGAAGTACGGCCGCAAGATCCCGCCGTATCCGGAGACGGTGGCCTACGTGCCGAAAGTGCTCAAGTACTACAAGCTCTATCACCGGTACGCGTAGTGCCGCGAGGCAGGAAAGACTCTTCCTGCCGCGCGTTTCCTACTGTGCAGGTGCTAGGTCCTACCGGCCGTCGCCGTCCGCATCACCGGGAAGCGCGCGCTCGATGCGGTGCCATGCGGCTTTCGTCGCGTGCTTGGCGTGGTCCCACTGAAGTTTCGACGCACCCTTGGCGCGGTTGTATTCCGTCTCGAGGTCGCGCTCGGCCTGGTCCCACGTCTTGCCCTTGAACTGGCTGCGCCCAAGGTAGCCCGTGCGGTAGGCGGGCGAGTAGTCGTCGTACGTATACCCGGACTGGAAGTAAGGCTCGGTCGAATAGGTCTTCTCCCAGTACGCCGCCTCGACGGTCGGGTCGATGGCTTCGCCAGCCGCCTTGCCTGCAAGGCCGCCAACGACTGCGCCGACAGCAGCGCCGATCACGGTGCCGACCGGGCCCGCGACCGTGCCGACCGCAGCACCCGCCGCCATCCCGCCCGCCGCAGCGCCAAGTCCGGTGCCAATCGGGTGCGCGCCCGGGGCGCCGGTGATCGGATCGCGGTTTGCTGCGCTGTCATCCGTGCTTGTGGTCTTCATGTGTGTAGATCTCCTTTGATTGTCGCCAGTAACGGCTGACTCGATTTGAGCGGCTTCACGCGCCGCCAGAACCCATCGTCGCCCAGCTGATCGAGCCCATTCAGTACGCCAGCGTACCGATTCCCGAACTGGGGCCGCCGACAATCCTCCGGCACCCCGCTCACTGTCGATGCGAGGGATACCGACTCACACCGATGAAACTCCGCGGCAGGCTGCCCGCCATCCTGGTCACATTCGTCACCACGCTCGTCGTGGTCGTCGTGTTCCTCAATTTCAGCAGCGGCGAGAAGAAGATCGACCGCAAGGTCGAGCGGCTCTACAACCTCGAGGATCCCGACTTCAAGCGCGCGATGAGCGTGTTGCTCGGCCCGGCGATCGTCGGCGGCAACCGGTTCGAG
>JANMDK010000321.1:0-8062 GCA_031376265.1 Pseudomonadota bacterium | reverse complement strand
GGATCCTGGTCGACGGCACCGGCCGCCGCTTCATGAACGAGTACCAGCCCTACGTGCACGATACCGGGCATCGTTGGTTCGACCGGTACGACCCGGTCACGATGCGTTTTCCCTCGATGCCGGCGTACATGGTGTTCGACGAAGCCGGCCGCGGCATGTACGCAGTCGCGAAGTCCTATATCAACGACCCCGACATCGCCCCGTACGACTGGAGCGACGACAACCTGCGCGAGGTGGAGCTCGGGATCCTCAAGCGTGCGGACTCGATCCCGGAGTTGGCGCGCGCGATGAAAGTGCCGGAGGCCGGGCTCGAGCAGACGGTGGCCCAGTGGAACGCGCAGTGCGCAGCGAGGGCGCCGGACACTTTCGGGCGGCCACCCGCCACGCGAGTGCCGATCGCAAAGCCCCCGTTCTATTTCGGCGCGGTCTGGCCGGTGGTTTCCAACACGCAGGGCGCGCTCAGGCACGATGTTGCGCAGCGCGTCCTCGACACGTTCGACAAACCGATCCCGCGCCTGTATGTCGCCGGCGAGCTCGGTAGCATCTGGGGCTTCCTGTATCTATCCGGTGGAAACCTGAGCGAGTGTCTCATCAGCGGCCGCGTCGCCGGACGCAATGCAAGCAGCGAAAAATGCACAACCGCAACGACAACCAAAACTATGAGGAAGGAGGCAACATGAGAAACCCACTGGCGCTAGTCGGCGCAATCGGCGTCCTCGGGCTCGCGCAGTCGTTCACGGCGCTGGCGCAGGACTACCCGAACCGCGCGGTGAAAATAGTCGTGCCTTATGCGCCCGGCGGAAGCACTGACATCCTCACACGCATCGTTGCGCAAAAGCTTACCGGGCGCACGGGCCAGAGCTTCATCGTCGAGAACCGCCCCGGCGCGAACGGCATCATCGGCACCGAGGGGGTCGCGCGCTCGCCTGCAGACGGGTACACGATCCTCATGGCCACCAACGGGCAGACGATCAACGCCGGGCTGCACCAGAACCTGCCGGTGGACATCGAGAAGGACTTCGTCCCGCTCGCAAACGTCGCCGCGATGCCGAACCTGATCGTCGTCCACCCGTCGGTGCCCGCGAAAAACCTCCGCGAGCTCATCGACCTGGCCAAGGCCAAGCCCGGCACCCTTTCATACAGCCATGCCGGCATCGGGTCGCCCCAGCACCTGGCCGGGGAAATGTTCAAGCTGGTGACCAAGGTCAACATCGTGGGGATCCCGTACAAGGGCGGCGGCCCGGCCGTGGCGGATGCAGTCGCCGGCGTTGTCCCAATGGTGGTCGTGGGTATCCCGGCCGCAAGCCAGCACATTGCTTCCGGGAGGCTGCGCGGGCTGGCGGCGACCAGCATCAAGCGCTCGCCGCTCCTGCCGGAACTGCCCACCGTTGCCGAAAGCGGCTACGCCGGTTTCGACGCGATTTTCTGGATCGCCCTGATCGCGCCGCGGGCGACGCCTGCCGCGGTGGTGCAGCGCCTGAATTCGGAGATCAACGCCGTGCTGCGCGACCCGGAGATCGAGAAGCAGTTCGCCCTGCAGGGCGCCACGCCCGTGGGCGGGACGTCGGCCGAGCTGGCCGCGTACATGCACAAGGACATCGAGATGTGGACCGGCGTCATCAAGGAAGCGAACATCAAGGCCGAACGCTAGTCAAACCTTGCGCTTGTCCAGCAGCCGCTTGAGCTTGGTGGTTTGGGTGGTGCCGGTATAAGGATCAAGGTCTCCCTTGGCCGCAGGCTGGACCGTGACGCGCACACCGATGACTTCCTTCAGCCGGCGCTCGAGATCCGACTTCACCGCTGCCCCATTCGCCCGCAGGTCCAGCACCTCGACCATCACGGTCATCTCGTCGCGCTGGTCCTCCCCCACGCGCTCCACGATGCAGAAGAATTCGCCATTGGAGCGCGCGTCCTCGGCCACCGTGACGCCGACCGCCTCGGGGAACACATTGGCGCCGCGCAGCTTCACCATGTTGTCGTTGCGGCCGAAGATCTTGTCCAGGCGCGCGAAACAACTGCCGCAGGCGCAACCTGCCGGCATCAGCGCCGAGATGTCGTTGACGTTGAAGCGGATCGACGGCGCGCCCCACCGGTAGAGGGTCGTGATGTAGACGGTGCCCTTTTCGCCCTCGGGCAGGATCTCGCCGGTCTCGGGATCGGCGATTTCCAGGATCACCGCGTCCTCCATGATGTGCATGCCGGTCTGGTGCACGCACTCGCAGGCCATCATGCCGCTTTCGTTGGTGCCGTACATGTCGTAGCAAGGCGCGTTCCACAGCGCCTCGATTTTCGCGCGGTCCTCGATGCCGATATGCGAGTGCAGCGCGCGCACGCCGAGTGAGTGCGGGTCCACGTTGACCTCGTCGCGGGCAACGATGGCCAGGTGGCGCAGATAGGCCGGAAACGAGCAAATGATATCGATGCCCCAGTTCTGCATTATCTCGACCTGGCGCCGCGTCGGGGTTGTGTTGCCCCCGCCCGTCATCACCGGAATAGCGCCGATGTACTTCCAGATGGTGTCGCGCAGTGCGAAGCCGCCGTTTGAGAGACCCAGCGACAGCGCCGCCAGCACCTTGTCGCCCGGGCGCATGCCCTGCATGGCGTAGCGGCGCGCGCCAAGGATCGCCATGGTCTCGCGATCCTGCGGCGTGTAGAGCATCGGCCTGGGCATCCCGGTGGTGCCGCCCGAGGTGTGCAGCACCAGCGGCAGCGGGTTCTCGCCGCCCACCGGAATGCCCATGAAGTCGCCGAAAGGGGGATGGTCCTCGATGCTTTTACGCGTGTCGTGCACGGTGTAAGGCGGGATCCGGACGATGTCGGCGAGGCTCCGGATATCGCCTGGTTCAAGGCCGGCGGCCTCCCAGCGCCGGTTGAAGAACGGGATCTCCCAGCCGCGCTTGATGAGCGCTAGGAAACGCTTTTCCCTGATCGCGTCCAGCTCGTGGCGCCGCATGCGGTAGACACTGCGGAAGAACTCCGGCGGCGGCGGGTAGTCGCGGCACAGTTGCTCGAAATCCAGCGCCTGCGCGTACTGCGGGAAGCGCAGCCCTTCGTCGATCTCCAGCCTCTTCATAGCAGGCTGGCGCGGCGCCCGCCGTCGACGTGGAAGGTCGAGCCGGTGATGTAGCCGCCCTTGTCCGAGGCGAGGAGGCCCACCAGGCCCGCGATGTCCTCGGGCTGGCCGATGCGACCGACGGGCACCTGCTTTGCCAGTTCCTCGGCTTCCTGGCCGAACACCGTGGCCAGCCGGCCCGTGGCGATTCGCCCCGGGCAGATGGTGTTGACGGTGATCTTGTCGGCCGCGACTTCCAGCGACAGGGTCTTGGCGTAGCCGATCACTGCGGCCCACGTGGCCACCGAGAGCCCGAACTTCGGCATCGGCTGCAACACCGAGAGCGCGGTAATGTTGACGATGCTCCCGCCGCCCGCGCGCTTCATGTGCGGTACCGCGGCGCGTGAAAGACGCACCACGCTCATCAGGTTCCTCTGCACCGCCTGGTCCCAGGCCTTGTCGTCGAACTCCATGAGCAGGCCCAGCGGCGGTGCGCCGTCATTGTTGACGAGGATGTCGAGTCGGCCGAAATGCGCTGCCGCGGACTCGACGATGCGGGCGCAGTCCTCCGCTTTGCGAATGTCGGCCGGGATGGCTAAGGTCTGCGCGCCGGTTTCGCTGGCGATGCGCTCGGCCGCGGCCTGCAAAGGCTCGGCACGCCGCGCCACCAGCGCCACGCTCGCGCCCTCCCCCGCAAGCAGGCGCGCGATGCCGTAGCCGATGCCCTCACTCGACCCTCCGACGATTGCGACCTTGCCCTTGAGCCCCAGCTCCACGGTCAGGTGCGCAGCTGCGGCATGCACTTCGCGAAAAAAGCCTCCGCGTTCTTGTGGAACACCTTTTCCAGCACCGCTTCCTCGTAGCCGAGCGCCCGCCAGTCGGCCACCAGGCGCTCGTAGGTGAAGAGAGGATAGTCGGCGCCGAACATCAGGCGGTTCTGCAGGCGCCGCGAGACTTCGCGCTTTAGCGACTCTGTAAAGTATTTGGGCGACCAGCCGTGCAACTCGCACCACACGTTGGGCTTGTGGATCATCACCGCGATCATTTCGTCCTGCCAGGGCCAGGCCGGCCGCGCGGCGATGATGTTGAGGTCGGGCCGGCGCGCGGCGAGCCTGTCGATGTGCCGCGGATGGCAGTCGTCGAGGATCATGCCGCCGCCCCCCGGCAGCCCGGCGCCCGCGCCGGTGGTGCCGACGAAAATCAGCACCGGCCGCCCGGCGGCGATGCTCGCCTCGTAGAACGGGTCGTAGATCGGATCGGCGCAGGGGTAGCCCGTGCCGCTGCCCGAGATGCCGATGCCGACGAAGCCCGCGCTCGCCTCGACGCAGCGCTTGAACTCAGCCGCGCCCTCCGTGCCAGTGTGCGGGTCGATCTGCAGCCACAGGCCGAGGATCGCGTCCGGGTGCTTGCGCTGCGTTTCAATGCCGTAGTCGTGATACTCCCGCGCCTCCGAGACGGGTAGGCTCTTGGTGAAACCGAAATCGAGGATCGCCTTGACGTTCTGCGCGCGGAAGTAATCCGCCATCTCCTCCTCGCTGTGGTACTTCGGCTCGGAATTCCAGGTGCTCTTTTGCTGCTTGAGCGCCGCGTCGGTGCGAAGCACGTAACCCTTCTTCGTGCCCCAGTGCGAATGCAGGTCGATGAGTTTCATGCCGCAGTTCGTCCTTCCTATTCCGCTTTCATGCCGGTTTCCTTGGCGATCTTCGCCCAGCGCGCCATCTCGGCCCTGAGAAAAACGTCGGCCTGCTCCGGCGTGCCGCCCACCCATTCGACGCCCTGCGCGCCCAGCTTCGCGCCCACGTCCGGGTCCTTCATGGCGCGGTTCAGCTCCGTGTTCAGCGTCGTCATCACGTCCTTGGGCATCCCGGCGGGCGCTAGCATCATGTACCAGCCGGTGGTCTCGAATCCCGGCAAGCCGGCCTCGATCATCGTGGGCAGCTCCGGGGCGAGCGAAGAGCGCTTGGCGCTGGTCACCGCCAGTGCCTTCAGCTTGCCGCTGCGAATGAGCGGCAGTGAGGTGGTGATGATGTCGAACATCATGTGAACCTGGCCGCCCATGAGGTCCGCCACCGCCGGCGCGTTGCCCTTGTAAGGCACGTGAACAACGTCCGTCTGAGTCAGCAGGCGAAACAGCTCGCCCGACAAGTGCGCGCCGGCACCCGCGCCCCCCGAGGCGTACGAGAGCTTGCCCGGATTCGCGCGCGCAAACGCGATCAGCTCCTGCACCGAGTTCGCTTTAACCGACGGGTGAACGTCGAGCACCAGCGGGATGTAGCTGACGTAGGCGATCGGCGCGGTGTCGCGCAGCGTGTCGTAGGGCAGCTTGCTGTTGAAGATCGGGTTGGTGGCGTGGACCGTGTAGCCCATCATGATCGTGTAGCCGTCGGGCGGCGACTTGGCGAGCAGGTCGGTGCCGATCGCGGCACTTGCCCCGCCGCGGTTTTCGACTACGAACGGCACCCCCATGTTCTGCGACATCTTCTGCCCGAGCGTGCGCGCGATCAGGTCCGTGCCGCTGCCCGGCGGCACCGGGACGATCAGCCTGACTGCGCGCGACGGGTACTTCTGGGCTTGCGCGTGCGCCAGCTGCGCGCAGCACGCGAATGCGAGGAACGTAAGCAATATCCGGGTCATCTTCCCTCCTCCGTGGGTTGAAGGGGAAGATAGGTTGCCGCGCTCCCCGATGTCAACGAATCCCGCGCGCCTGTTCGCTATCCCATTCGTTGGCAAAGGCGCAGGGGCTTGGGCCCATCCCCCGGATCGTCAGCCCAGGTGATCCATGTCCTCGGCGACGATTGCCCCGCTGATCTTGTCGACCACCTGCCAGTAGATCGTTGAGCCGGCTTTCACTATTTCGGCCTGGACCAGCGCGGCCTCGATCGACGGGAACGAGGCGACGAACATTTTCCGCTCGCCCCGGGCCGGCGCGGTGAACAGCAGGAAGCGTTGAAGTCCGCGCTCGGCCATCGCCGGGCGCCTAGGGGACGATCCGCTCGGTGCGGAACTGCTTGAGCAGCCTCACGAACATCTCCTCGGTATCGACGACCTCGTGGAAACCATGCTGGCGGGCCTTTGTGGTGCTGGTCATGACATCCCAGTCGCTGCCGAAAACGTAGTCGCCAAACGGCCATGCGGCGATGTCCTCGAGACGGTACGGCTTCAGCCCGTGCTTCTCGACCAGAGCATTCCACAGCGGCGCCTTGTCCTCCATCTGGGTGACGAGGGAAATGGTCTGCGGCTCGGCATGCGGCATCTCGAAGACCTCTGCAATGCGGGGCCACAGGTTGGCCCACCGAAAGTAGTCGCCGTTGGTGATGTTGTAAGCCTGGTTCGCGCAGCGCGGCTCAGTCGCCGCCCAAAGCGCCGCCTGAGCGAAATGGGCCGATTCGGTCACTTGGTAGATCGAGCGGTAGGCGCCGGCCTTGCCCGGAAAACGAAGCGGCAGTCCCAGGTGCTTCGACATCGCCGCATAGACCGCAATGACCGGCACGATGCTCATCGGCGTGCCGGGCGCGAAGCCGCACAACGTCTGCGGGCGCAGTTCAGTCCACGACCAGGGCTTCCCCTTCTGGTGTGCGGTCAGCCAATCGACCTGGTCGAAGTAGAAGTTCGGCGGCATGTGGCGCGGGTCGTCCTCCTTGGCCGGCGTGCGGAAGGGGCCGAGGTGGGTGCCGTAATACTTGGTGCCGGTGACCAGCACTACCCGTTGCAGGCCCTTGGCCACGCGCTCGACGGCGCTGACGGAATTCACCAGCATGTCGCGGTTCACCGCGATGCCTTTTGCGTAATCGGCCGCGCGCGTCCCGGTGGCCTGGAAAGCGCAATAAAAGACGTGCGTCGCTGCTCGGAGATCCGAAAGCTTGCGTCCGGTGTCTTCGACATCGAGCAGGTCGACCGGGATGTAGCGCACGCCTTCCCGATCCTCTCCCTTCCGGCGTGACAGCCCGACCACCTGCCAATCCGGGAGCGCGGAGAGGCATTCGACGATGTAGCGCCCGATCACCCCGAGGGCGCCGACCACCACTGCGGTTTTCTTGTTCATGCCGGCATTTTACAGTCGGCGTCCGAGCCGACCCGGCGCGAATATTGGTAACCTATGGCAACCATGAAAGGTAAACGAACCATGCTGCTCACCATCCTCGGCGTTGTTGCCGCCATCGTTGCGGTGATCCTCGTCATCGCAGCGACCAGGCCCGACTCGTTCCGCGTCGAGCGCTCCATCAGCATCAAAGCGCCGCCGGAACGCGTCTTTGCCTACATCGACGATTTCCATCAGTGGACCGCCTGGTCGCCCTGGGAAAAGATCGACCCGGCGCTCAAGCGCACTTACAGCGGGGCGCCGAGCGGCAAGGGCACGATCTACGCATGGGAAGGCAACAGCAAGGTTGGCAGCGGGCGCATGGAGATCCGCGAGAGCTCGCCCCCTGGGAAAATCCTGATCAACCTCGATTTCATGAAGCCGATGGAAGCGCACAACATCGCCGAATTCACGCTCGTGCCCAAGGGCGACACGACCGACGTCACCTGGGCGATGTACGGCCCCTCCCCCTACCTCTCGAAGGTCATGCAGACGTTCTTCAGCATGGACAAGATGGTCGGCGGCTCGTTTGCGGAAGGTTTGGCCAATCTCAAGGCCGCGGCCGAGGCGGGCAAATGACGCCGCGTCCGGGCTGAGTCCCTACCAGGGATCGATCAGCAACACCTGGAGCGGCATCCCGGTCGCCGCATCGAGCAGGACCACACCGTCCTTCTTCCTCGCGCGCAGCGGCAGGTAGCGCACGGCCTCGGACGCACGGCCGCTCGATTCGAGGAACCGCTGCAACCTTCCATCGTCCCGGCTGAGGATCCCGGTCAAGGGCTTCGCTCGTTTCAAGGCATTCCGGGCTTCGTTTGCGTACGGCACGAAGTGCTGCGGATAGGTTTGCAGGTCCTTGCCGCCGCCCAGCGCAATATTGAGGATGCGTTGCGCCTCGGCCTGGTCCGCCGGGGCCGGCGCCGCAACGTACACCG
>JANMDK010000285.1:0-9994 GCA_031376265.1 Pseudomonadota bacterium | reverse complement strand
GTGCTGGCCGTTGGCGACGAAGTCACCGCCAAGGTGCTCAAGTTCGACACCGAGAAGAACCGCGTGTCGCTCGGCCTGAAGCAGCTGGGCGAAGACCCGTGGGTCGGCATCTCGCGCCGCTACCCGCAAGGCACGCGCCTGTTCGGCAAAGTCACCAATCTCACGGACTACGGCGCGTTCGTCGAAGTTGAGTCCGGGATCGAAGGCCTGGTGCACGTGTCCGAGATGGACTGGACCAACAAGAACGTCCACCCCTCGAAGGTCGTGCAGGTCGGCGACGAGGTCGAAGTCATGATCCTCGAGATCGACGAAGACCGCCGCCGGATTTCCCTGGGCATGAAGCAGTGCATGCCGAACCCCTGGGACGACTTCGCGCGCGACTTCAATAAGGGCGACAAGGTCAAGGGCCAGATCAAGTCAATCACCGACTTCGGCGTGTTCATCGGCCTTCCCGGCGGCATCGACGGCCTTGTGCACCTGTCCGACCTTTCCTGGTCGCTGCAGGGCGAGGAGGCGGTGCGCAATTTCAAGAAAGGCGACGAGATCGAGGCCGTGGTGCTCGCGATCGACGTCGAGCGCGAGCGCATTTCGCTTGGCATCAAGCAGATGGAAGGCGACCCGTTCACCAACTTCATCGCCAGCAACGAGAAGAACACGATCCTCGACGGCACGGTGAAGACCGTGGACGCCAAAGGCGCCGTGATCGCGCTGGGCGGCGAAATCGAAGGCTACCTGCGCGCTTCGGAGTTCTCCCGCGACCGCGTGGAAGACCTGTCGAAAGTGCTCAAGGAAGGCGACACGGTGCAGACGATGATCATCAACGTCGACCGCAAGAACCGTTCGATCAACCTCTCGGTGAAAGCGAAAGACATGGCCGACGAGTCCGACGCGATGAAGTCGCTGCGCACTGAAAACGCGGCCAGCGCCGCCGGCAGCACGAACCTCGGGGCGCTGCTGCGTGCGAAGCTCGACAAGAACAGCACGCCTCAGCAGTAACGGCGCGGGGAGCGCTGGGAAGCACCAGGCAGGCGCCAGGAAGGAAGAAAAAGGGGAAGTCCGGTCATGACCAAGTCCGAACTGATCGCTCGGCTGGCGCAGCGTTATCCGCAGCTGGTGGCGAAAGACGCCGAGTACGCGGTAAAGATGATTCTCGATGCGATGACCCAGGCCCTCCTGGAGGGCAACCGCATCGAGATCCGCGGCTTCGGCAGCTTCGGCCTGAATTACCGGCCGCCGCGCGTCGGCCGCAACCCGAAATCGGGCGAGAAGGTGCACGTGCCGGAAAAGTACGTGCCCCATTTCAAGGCGGGCAAGGAACTGCGCGAGCGCGTCGACGCCGCGGAGGCGGAGGCCGCGGCGTCAGCGTCCTGACCGGGCGCTGACCCATGCGCTACCTCACCTGGGCAGTCCGGCTGGTCGTCTTCCTGTTCCTGCTCGCTTTCGCGGTCAAGAACACCGATCCGGTTACGCTGCGCTTCTATTTCGAGCTCGCCTGGCAGGCGCCGCTGATCGTGCTTCTCCTGGCTTTCTTTGCCGCGGGCGCCGTGTTCGGGCTGGCCGCGACGCTTGCCACCCTTTTCGCGCAGCGGCGGGAGAACCTCGAGCTCAAGCGCGAGCTGGCCGGGCGGCGCGCCGAATCGGCGGCTGCAGCGAATCCCGTGCCGCCGCCCGCGGTGGATGCCTGATGGAATTCGAATACTGGTGGCTGATCGGGTTCCCGCTCTTCTTCGGGCTCGGGTGGCTGGCGGCCCGCATCGACATCAAGCACCTGCTCACGGAATCCCGCGCGCTGCCCCGTTCGTATTTCAAGGGCCTCAATTTCCTTCTGAACGAGCAGCCGGACAAGGCCATCGAGGCCTTCATCGAGGTGGTCAAGGTCGACCCGGAGACGGTTGAGCTTCACTACGCGCTCGGCAGCCTTTTCAGGCGGCGCGGGGAATTCGACCGGGCAATCCGCATGCACCAGAACCTCATCGACCGGGCGGACCTGTCGGCCGAGCAGCGGCTGGCCGCGCTCTTCGAGCTCGGCCAGGATTACCTCAAGGCGGGCATCCTGGATCGCGCCGAGGAAGTGTTCAACCGCCTGCGCGACGGTCCCCTCGCGGCCGAGGCACGCAGCTTCCTGCTCGAGATCTACCAGGCCGAGAAGGAATGGCAAAAAGCCATCGACATGGCCGCGGAAATCGAATCGGGCCCGAGCGAGTCGCGAGCGCGCGAAGTCGCGCATTTCTACTGCGAGCTGGCCGCTTTCGAGGCCACGCACTCGCGCCCCGACGATGCACGGCGGCACCTCGAAGCGGCATTGGATGCGAATCGCAAGTGCGTGCGCGCAAGCCTGCAACTCGGCGACCTGGAGCGAAGCCGGGGCAACACTGCGCGCGCGATCGAGAACTGGAAGCGCATCGAGAACCAGGACCCGTCCTACCTCGCGCTCGCGGCACAGAGGCTTCTCGACTCGTTTCGCGACACCGGGCGGCTCGAGGAAGGCCTCACGCTGCTGGCCGGACACCTCGAGCGCTATCCGTCGCTCGACCTGCTCGACACGGTCTTCCAGTACACGCTGGATGCCAAAGGCGCGGAGGCCGCCTATACGCTGGTGCGTGACGAACTCCGCCGCAACCCGACGCTGCTCGGCCTGGACCGGTTGCTCGAGGCACAGATCGTCGGTGCGTCCTCGCCCGACCGCCGCCGTGACCTCGAACTCGTAAAGAACCTCGTGCATAGCCACGCGAGAAGGCTTGCCCGCTACCGTTGCGAGAATTGCGGGTTTCGCGCACGCCAGTTCCATTGGCATTGCCCGGCCTGCGGCGGATGGGAGACCTACCCGCCGCGCCGCTCAGAAGAATTCGACCTGACTCCGTAAGGACAATATGAAAGTAAGCGTCATTGGCACGGGTTACGTGGGCCTGGTTACAGGAGCCTGCCTTGCAGATGCCGGCAACAACGTCCTTTGCTGCGACATTGACGAGTCCAAGATCGCGACGCTCAACTCGGGTGGATTGCCGATCTTCGAGCCGGGGCTGGAAGCAATAGTGGCGCGCAACCGCGCGGCAGGCCGCCTCGTATTTACCACCGACGTCTCCGCATGCGTGGCGCACGGCGAGCTCCAATTCATCGCGGTCGGCACGCCGCCGGGCGAAGACGGCTCGGCCGACCTGTCCCACGTCATTTCGGCTGCCCGGACCATCGGTCGCCATATGACCGGGTACCGCGTGATCGTGAACAAATCGACGGTGCCTGTCGGCACGGCAGACAAGGTACGCGAGGCGGTAAGCAAGGAGCTTGCCTCGCGAAAGCTCCAGGTCCCTTTCGCCGTCGTATCGAACCCGGAGTTCCTCAAGGAAGGCGCCGCCATCGACGACTTCATGCGGCCGGACCGTATCGTGATCGGAAGCGAGGACGAGCGCGCCACCCAGCGCCTGCGCGAGCTTTACGCGCCTTTCCAGCGCAACCACGAGCGTGTGATGGTGATGAGCGTTCGCTCCGCCGAACTGACCAAGTACGCCGCAAACGCAATGCTCGCGACGCGCATCTCGTTCATGAACGATCTTGCCAACCTAGCCGAGCGCATCGGCGCGGATATCGAGGAGGTGCGTCGCGGCATGGGGTCGGATCCCCGCATCGGCTACCACTTTCTTTACGCAGGCGCCGGCTACGGCGGCTCGTGCTTTCCCAAGGATGTGAAAGCCCTGCAGCGCACCGCGGAACAATCCGGCCATGCGCTGCGCCTGCTCGCGGCGGTGGACGCAGTGAACGAGTCGCAGAAAGGCGTGCTGGCCGCCAAGGTGCGCGCCAGGTTCGGGCAGGACTTGTCGGGCAGGCGGTTCGCGATCTGGGGCCTCGCATTCAAGGCGAATACCGACGACATGCGCGAAGCTTCGAGCCTGTCGCTGATCGCCGGCCTGCTCGAAGCGGGCGCGGAAGTCCGCGCGTACGACCCCGTGGCGCGCGCCGAGGCCGCCAAGATCTTCGGCGTGGAACCCCGGGTCGCGCTGGTGGAGAGCGCGACGTCCGCGCTCGACGGGTGCGACGCGCTTTGCATCGTGACCGAGTGGCAGGAATTCCGCTCGCCGGACTTCGACGCGATCAAATCGCGGCTCGGCACGCCGGCAATCTTCGATGGCCGCAACCTGTATGATCCCGCGGCGATGAAAAAGCTCGGCATCGAGTACTTCCCCATCGGCCGGGCGCCTGCGTGACCGGATTGCGCGAACCGGCTTACGCGACCGCAGACGCGCGCATCCTCGTCGTCGGCGACGTGATGCTGGATCGCTACTGGTTCGGCGACGTCGAGCGCATCTCGCCGGAGGCTCCGGTGCCCGTGGTGCGCGTAACCCGCACCGAAGAGCGGCCCGGCGGCGCAGCCAACGTGGCGCGCAACTGCGCTGCGCTCGGCGCGCAGGCTCGGCTCCTGTCCGTCATCGGCGAGGACGAGCCGGGCTTGCACCTCGCAGAACTGATCGAGGCCTCGTCCATAAAGGCCAACCTGCACCGCGACGCGTCGATGCACACCACGGTCAAGCTTCGCGTCATCGGCCGCCAACAGCAGCTCTTGCGCATCGATTTCGAGACGCCACCCTCGAGCGAGATCCTTGCCTCGAAGCTGGCGGACTTCGAGCTCGCGCTGCCCGAGTGCGATGCGGTCATCCTCTCCGACTATGGCAAGGGTGGGCTCGAGCATATCTCGACGATGATCCGTCTGGCCAAGGCGGCTGGAAAGCGCGTGCTCGTCGACCCGAAAGGCGACGACTATGCGCGCTACCGCGGCGCGGACCTCGTGACGCCGAACCTCGCCGAGTTGCGCGAAGTGGTCGGGACCTGGAAAGACGAATCCGACCTCACCGCGAGAGTGGATAAATTGCGCGCTGATCTCGGGATCGGCGGACTGCTCCTCACGCGCAGCGAGCAGGGCATGACTTTGTTCGACGCGAGCGGCCCGATGCACGTCCCAGCGCAGGCGCGCGAAGTGTACGATGTGAGCGGCGCCGGGGACACGGTCATCGCGGCGCTCGCGGTCATGCTCGCCGCGGGTGCGCCGCTGGCGGAAGCGGTGCGCATCGCAAACCGCGCGGCCGGCATCGTCGTCGGCAAGCTCGGGACGGCAGTGGCGACGCGCGAGGAATTGTTCGGGTAACGCTCGGAAAACTCGCATGTACACCATCGTTACCGGCGCTGCCGGCTTCATCGGATCTCGCATCGTCGCCGGCCTCAACCGCGAAGGCGCCGGGGGCATCATCGCGGTCGATAACCTCACGAATTCCGCCAAGTTCTCGAACCTGGTGGATTGCGAGATCGCCGACTACCTCGACAAAGGCGAATTCCTCGCGCGGCTGGAGAAGGGCGATTTCGACGGCGCGGTGGAAGCGGTGCTCCACCAGGGCGCCTGCTCGGACACGATGGAGTCCGACGGTCGCTACATGATGGAAAACAATTACCGCTACTCGCGAAGGCTGCTCGACTGGTGCCAGAACGAGGAAATCCCGCTCCTGTACGCTTCGTCTGCAGCCGTCTATGGGGCCGGTCCCGGATTCCGTGAGGAGCGCAAGTTCGAGGCGCCGCTAAACGTCTACGGCTATTCCAAGTTCCTTTTCGACCAGTGCGTGCGGGCCCAGCTGCACGACCGGACTTCCCAAGTGGCCGGCTTCCGCTATTTCAACGTGTACGGCCCGAACGAGGCGCACAAGGGCCGCATGGCTTCCGTGGCCTGGCACGGGTTCAACCAATTTCTGGACGCTGGCAAGGTCAGGTTGTTCGTCGGCAGCGCAGGCTACCCGGACGGCGGGCAGCGGCGCGACTTCGTGCACGTGGACGACGTCGTGAACGTCAACTTGTGGTTTCTCGAGAACCGCGAGGTCTCGGGAATCTATAACTGCGGCACCGGGCGCGCCCAGACTTTCAACGACGTCGCAACGGCCACGATCAACCGGGTACGCGAATCGCGCGGCGAATCCCGCCTTCCGCTTTCGGACCTCGTATCCGCAGGCGCCATCGAATACATCCCGTTTCCGGCCGCACTCGCCGGCAAGTACCAGAGCTATACCCAGGCCGACCTCTCGCAGCTGCGCGCCGCCGGCTACCCGGGCGAATTCCGCCCGGTGGAACAGGGCGTGGACGAGTACGCCAAGGGCCTGCTCGCAGCGGCCTCGCCAATGCTTCCCGCCTGACATGGACTACCCGACCCTCGAACATTCCGTCGGCAACACGCCCCTGGTGCGCCTCAAGCGAATTCCGGGCGCGGTAAACGAAGCCAACGGCAACGTGATCCTCGCCAAGCTCGAGGGCAACAACCCCGCGGGCTCCGTGAAGGATCGCCCAGCGCTTTCGATGATCGTGAAAGCCGAGCAGCGCGGCCGCATCAAGCCGGGCGATACGCTCATCGAGGCGACGAGCGGCAACACCGGCATCGCGCTCGCGATGGTGGCGGCAATGCGCGGTTACCGGATGGTGTTGATCATGCCGGAGAACCAGTCGCTGGAGCGTCGCCAGAGCATGCGAGCTTTTGGCGCCGAGCTCGTGCTCACGCCGAAGTCCGGCGGGATGGAGTCGGCGCGCGACCTGTCGGAGCGCATGGTCGCCGAGGGCAAAGGCGTCATGCTCGACCAGTTCGCCAACCCGGACAATCCTGTCGCGCACTACGAAGGCACCGGCCCCGAAATCTGGCGCGACACCGGCGGCGGCGTCACGCATTTCGTCTCGAGCATGGGCACCACGGGCACGATCATGGGCGTCTCCCGCTTCCTCAAGGAGAAGAATCCGGCAATCGAGATCGTGGGATGCCAGCCGGAAGAGGGCTCGCAAATCGCAGGCATCCGCAAGTGGCCCGAGGCCTATCTCCCAAAGATTTACGACAAGGCACGCGTTGACCGGCTCGAATATGTCAGCCAGGGCGATGCCGAGGAGATGACGCGGCGCCTCGCGCGCGAGGAGGGCATCTTCGCGGGCGTGTCGTCCGGCGGCGCGATGTGCGTGGCCCTCAGGGTCGCCGATAAACTCAAGAACGCGGTGATCGTCTCGATCGTCTGCGACCGCGGCGACCGCTACCTGTCGACCGGCATTTTCCCCGATTGAAGCGGGCCGCCTCTTGACGCCCGTCCTCGCATTCGACATCGAGACGGTGCCCGATTGCCCCGGCATCCGGCGCCTCCATGACCTGCCCGAGTCGCTTTCGGATGCCGAAGTGGCCGAGGTCGCCTTCCAGCGGCGGCGCGCCGTGTCCGGCAACGATTTCCTGCAGCCGCACCTGCAGCGCGTGGTCGCGATCGCCTGCGTCATGCGAGACGACGAAAGCCTGCGGGTCTGGTCGCTGGGCCAGCCGGGCGATCCCGAGCGCGCGCTCATCCAGCGGTTTTACGAGGGCGTCGAGCGCTACACGCCGCAACTCGTTTCGTGGAACGGCGGCGGCTTCGACCTGCCGGTGCTCAACTACCGGGCCATGGTCCATGGCGTGAACGCCGCGCAGTTCTGGGAGGCCGGCGACGAAAACCGCGACTTCCGCTACAACAACTACACCAGCCGCTATCACACGCGGCATCTCGACCTCATGGACGTGCTGGCGATGTACCAGCCGCGCAACAACGTCCCGCTGGACGAGATGGCTCAGATCGCCGGGCTGCCGGGAAAGATCGGCCTGCACGGCTCCGCCGTGTGGGATGAATTCCGCGCGGGCAACATCGAGCGAATCCGCAGCTATTGCGAGGCCGATACCGCGAATACCTACCTGCTTTACCTCCGCTACCAGTTGCTGCGCGGAACCATGACGGCCGAGCATTTCAGGAAGGAGTGCGCAGTCCTCAAGGCAGCGCTCGAAAAGCTCGCGCAGCCGCACTGGGCGGAGTTCCTTTCGCGCTGGAAGGATCCCCTGCTGGATGGGTAAGCGGCGGGAGGCGCATCGGGCGTCGCGCCGGCAACCAAGGCACGCCCCCCAGCAGCAGCACGAGACCGAGTTGCGCACCCTCACGATCGAGTCGCTCGAGTCGGAGGGGCGCGGCGTCGCGCGCCACGAAGGTAAGGTGGTGTTCGTCGAGGGCGCGCTCCCAGGCGAATTCGTCGAGGCCCGCACGACGCGGACTGGTGCCTCGTACGACCAGGCGCGAACCCTACGCGTGCTGCGCGAGAGTCCGGACCGGCGCGAACCGCGCTGTCCGCACTTCGGGATGTGCGGCGGATGCGCCACCCAGCACACGGACCTGCGCACGCAGATGGCGGCCAAGCAGCGCTGGCTCGAGGATTCCCTCCAGCGCATTGGAAAGGTCGAGGCGGGGACGCTGTTGCCGATCGTCTACGGCGAGGAGTGGGGTTACCGGAATCGCGCGCGCATGGCCGTCCGCGGGCTTCCGCCGCCGAGGGGGCCGCTGGTCGGCTTCCACGAGAAGCAGTCGAGCTTCGTCGCCGACATGATCCAGTGCGAGAACCTGCCGCCGCGCATTTCGCGGCTGATCCCGCGCCTGCGCGAGCTGGTTGCGGAACTGGACATGCGCGAACGGTTGCCCCAGGTCGAAGTGGCGGTCGGCGACCGGGTCGACGTGCTCGTGATCCGCAATCTCGATCCGCTGTCGGAGCGCGACGCGGAAAGCCTGCGGGCATTTGCGGACAGGGAAAAGGTATGGCTGTGGATCCAGCCCAAGGGCCCGGCGACAGCGGCACCTTTCCATCCCCTGGAAATGCCCGCGCTCGACTACACCCTTCCGGAATTCGGCCTGCGCATCGGATTCCGGCCGACCGACTTCACGCAGGTGAACCACGGGGTGAATCGCATCCTGGTACGGCGCGCGGTGCGCATGCTCGACCCGCAGCCCGGCGACCGGATCGCGGATCTTTTCTGCGGGATCGGGAATTTCTCGCTGCCGCTCGCGGCCAGTGGTGCGACCGTGGTCGGCATCGAGGGCGCCGAAGAGCTCGTGGAGCGCGCTAGACAGAACGCCGCGGCCAACGGGCTGTCGGAGCGCGCCACTTTCGAATCCGCCAACCTGTTCGAAGTCGACGAGACCACGGTAGGGCGCTGGGGCGCATTCGACAAGCTGCTGATCGACCCGCCTCGCAGCGGCGCCGCCGAGCTTGTGAAGTCGCTGCCGGACGCATGGCCGCAGCGCATCGTCTACGTTTCCTGCGACTCTGCCACGCTAGCCCGAGACGCGGGCATCCTCGTGCATACGCGCGGCTTCCGGCTGACGGCCGCAGGCGTGGTCAATATGGTCCCGCACACGACGCACGTCGAATCGATCGCGCTTTTCGAGCGCGATTCTCCCGGGCAATAAAAAAGGCGCCCGAAGGCGCCTTTTTTTACTGAGGCGAAGTCAGTCTTTTTCGCCCGTCAGCGCCATGAGCAGCTGTAGCAGGCTCGCGAAGATATTGAGCAGGCTAAGGTACACGCCCGTGGTCGCCATCACATAGTTGGTCTCGCCCCCGGTCACGATGCGCGACAGGTCGTGCAAGAGAAAGAGCGAGAACACCACGATCGCGACCGACGAGATCACCAGCGAGAGCACCGGCATCTGCAGGAACATGTTCGCGAGGCCGGCGAAGAGCACCACCAGCATGCCGACGAACAGGAACTTGCCCATGAAGCTGAAGTCGCGCTTGGTGACGGTCGCGATGGTCGCCATGCCGAAAAACACGGCGCCGGTGCCCGCGGCGGCGTAGCCGACCAGTTCGGCGCCGTTCTTCAGGGACAGCGAATGGTTGAGCAGCGGGCCGATGAACCAGCCCAGCAGACCCGTCATCAGGAGCAGCAGGCCGATGCCGATGGCGCTGTTGCGGAAGTGCGCGATGCCGTACTGCAGGCCGATGATGGAACCCAGCATCGCGAAGAAGCCGAGGATCGGCGACGATTGGAGAATCCATGCCGTTTGCATGCCGATCCAAGCGCCGGCCACCGTCGGAACCATGGTGAGCGCGAGCAGCAGATAGGTATTGCGCAGGACTTTCTGTGCTTCCGGCGCGATTGCTACGCCGCCAAAGCCGGTGTTGCTTGTCTGGAATTCCGGTTGCATCCGTG
>JANMDK010000268.1:0-19214 GCA_031376265.1 Pseudomonadota bacterium | reverse complement strand
GTGCTGGCGCGGGCGGACGAGGTGATCGAGTGAACCGCTACGTGCGCGAAACCCGCTGCTTGGCGCCGGCGCGATTGGCGACATGCTTTTTCAGGACCTGGTCGACCCGTGTCTGCCAGCCTTGCCCGGTCGAGCGGAAATATTCGAACGCGCGCCCTGGCGCTTCAGAACCGGGCGATCGAATGAATTGCCTCCAGCGCCCTATGACGCGTCCCGTCATAGCCCTCCGCGAGGAGGTGAGTCTGTGACGCCGGCCGCCGACCTAGTCGAGCAACGTCTGCAATCGCGCGATCACGTCCGCAGTGACGGCCTTGGGTGCGAGCTCTTTAAACGCCCCCTTGCGCGCCCGCAAGTCCAGCGTGCGCGAATGATTGCAGGCGATGACGCCCTGGGTGTCGCAGCCGGTGCCCATCAGCGTGACTGCAAAGCCCGAATAGCGCGAAGCGGCGCCGCCTTGCGTGACGGGGCACACCAGCGCGAGCCCGCCGGCATTGAACGCCTTGGGCGAAACCACGAACACGAATCGCGCCCCGCGCTGCTCGTTGCCTTTTGTCGGGTCGAGGTCGACATGCCAAAGCTCGCCCCGGTCAGGCGTTCGCATCAGAGAGCTTCCTTGCCAACCGGCGCAGCGTCCTGCCATTCGCGCTCTTCGCGCGAGGGCTTGCCCCGAGACCGAGAGCCTTTTGCCATCAATTCCTTGAGCGTATATCGGGGCGCGGCAGGGGAGAGCACGATGCTGCCGTTGCGCACCGAAATGCGGACTTCCGATCCTGCCCCCAAACCGGCTTGGGCGAGGAAGGGTTTTGGCACCGCCACGGTCACGGAGCCTCCGATTGAGCGCAATACGGCTTTCGACATGGAATGGGCAAGGTGAAGAAGTTAAACAAAAGTATAACATGCGGGTGGCGCGTCAATTGGCTGAACGCGCCAGTCGCGCCTTCGGATGACACGCCTTCGAGCCGCAGCCATCTGATGAAGCGCCGCGCTTTCCTGCTCTCGACGGCTTCGCTGTTGCTGGCGCCCTCAGCCTCCGCCCAGCCTGCCCGAAAGCCCGTCCGTATCGGCGTGCTCTCTTCCGCGGCGCCCGAGGCGCGGCAGCACTTCTGGGCAAAGTTCAAGGAGGGCATGGCGAGCCACGGGTGGGTCGAAGGTCGCGATCTGGCGTATTCCTACCGCTATTCGCACGGCGATCCTTCGCGCTTTGATGCGCTTGCGAAGGAACTGGTCGCCGAGAAGCCCGACCTGGTCTTCGCCGGCACGCAGCTGGCTGCCTTGGCCGCAAAGCGCGCGACCGCGACGATCCCGATCGTCTTCGCTTATGTGACCGATCCCGTCGGCAGCGGGCTTGTGGCGAGCCTGGCGCGGCCGGGCGGAAACGTCACCGGCCTTGGCAACCTGTCGATCGATATCGTCACCAAGCACCTGGACCTGCTCAAGGACCTCAAGCCCCGGTTGCGAATGGTGACGATACTCACCAGCCCAAGCACGACCGGCAAAGCCCAAGCCGAACTCGCGCGAACCGCGGCCCGGGCGATCGGGGTCGAAGTGCAATCTGTCCCGCTCCTGGCTGCAGAAACCGATCGCGCCCTGGATGCCGTCGCGAAGAATCCCGGCGATGGAGTGATCTTTTACGCCACCTCACTGATGGAGCGGAGCAAGGTCGCAGACCGCATGGCCAAGCTGCGCGTGCCGGCGATCTACCCAATTTCTGAGCTGGTCGTGGCGGGTGGCCTGATTTCCTACGGGGCCGAGATCGGCGACAACTACCGCCGGGCTGCGGAGTACGCGGACAAGATCCTCAAAGGTGCGAAACCCGCCGACCTGCCGGTGCAGCAGCCGCAGGCGTTCGAGCTCGTCGTCAACCTGAAAACGGCGCGCGAGCAGGGGATAGCGATCCCCCAGTCAATCCTGCTGCGTGCGACGAAGATCGTCGAATAGGAAAGGGAGAGCCACCATGCCCAATCCCACCAAGGCCGAGTTGCTGGCCGAGAACCGCAAGCTCGCGCGGCGCATTGCCGCGCTCGAGCGCGCGAAGAGGAAAGGCGCGGCCGAGCCGGCGGATGCAAAGAAGCTGCGGACAGACCTGCTCGCTGCCGAGCAGCGCCAGGCAGCGACCGCCGAGATCCTCAAGGTCATCGCGGCTTCCCCTTCGGACGTGCAGCCGGCGTTCGAGGCGATCGCGAAAAGCGCGATGCGTCTGCTCGCGGGGATGTCGGCCGTCGTGACTCGCGTGATCGGCGACGAGCTCCACCTGGCCGCGTTGACGTCCACCGGCAAGGCGGGGGACGCGAGGCTGCGCAATCGCTATCCGATGCCGCTGTCTGGTGACTCCACGCTGTGCATGGTTGCCCGCACTGGCGAATTGAACATGCGTGCCGATACCGAATCCCGCGGTGTTTCGGCTTCGGCGCGGGAAACGGCCCGCGTACGCGGCTATCGCAGCATGCTTGCGGTGCCGATGCTCCGTGATGGCGCCCCGATCGGCACGATTAGCGTTACGCGCAAGGAGCCCGGCGCTTTCACGACGCAGCAGGTCGGCCTGCTGCAGACCTTTGCAGACCAGGCCGTGATTGCGATCGAGAACGTGCGCCTGTTCAACGAGACGAAGGAGGCGCTGGAGCGGCAGACCGCGACCGCGGAGATCCTAAAGGTGATCAGCAGCTCGCCGACCGACACGCAGCCGGTTTTCGAGGCGATCGTCCAGAGCGCGGCGCGCCTCTTCTACCCGTTTGGTGCAGGGATCGTAATGCGGGAGGGGGATGCGGTGCAGCTGCGGGCGGTCGCCGGCCCGGCGACCGCGAATTTCGCGGCCGTGAAGGCCATCTACCCGCTGCCCTACGACCCGGAGGAGATCATGAGCGCACGGGTGATGAGGGATGCGCGAACGCTCGAAGTGCTGGACATGGAAACCGAGGACCTGCATCCCGCCATCCGCAAGGTTTCGCGGGCCGCGAATTTTCGCTCCTCCACGATGGTGCCGCTGGTGCGCGACGGCAAGGGCATCGGTGTAATCACGCTGACCCAGGCGGAGCCGGGCAAGCGGCTCACTGAAAAGCAGATGCAGCTCCTGCAGACCTTCGCCGATCAGGCGGTGATCGCGATCGAGAACGTGCGTTTGTTCAACGAGACGAAAGAGGCGCTGGAACGGCAGACGGCCACGGCCGACATCCTCAAGGTGATCGCGAGCTCCCCCTCCGACGTGCAGCCGGTGTTCGACGCGATTGCGGAAAGCGCGATGCGGCTGTTCGACGGGCAGTCCGCTGTCGTCACTCGCGTGATTGGCGACAGCCTCCATCTGGCTGCAATGACGGCCGGAAGCGATGAGGGCCTGGAGGCAATTCGAAGTGCCTTTCCGATGCTGCTTTCGGAGGACCGGTTTCACAGCCGGATTGCGCGCACGGGTGCGCCGTCATTCCACTACGACTTGGAAAATGAACCGGACGTTTTGCCGAAGCTGAGGGAAATCGCGCGCGCCAGGCAAATTCGAAGCACTCTAGCGGTGCCGTTGCTGCGCGAGGGCTTGTCAATCGGGACGCTCTCGGTCGCCCGCCGCGATCCGGGGCACTTTACCGATCACCAGGTCAGCCTTCTTAAGACCTTCGCCGATCAGGCGGTGATCGCGATCGAGAATGTGCGCCTATTCAACGAAACGAAGGAGTCCCTCGAGCGCCAGACCGCCACCGCCGAGATCCTCAAGGTCATCGCAAGCTCGCCCTCGGACGTCCAGCCGGTGTTCGACACGATCGCATCGAGCGCAATGCAGCTGATCGAAGGCCATTCCGCCGCGGTGTGGCGCCTGTCTGGCGGCAAGCTTCACCTGGCGGCGCTGACGTCGACCGATGGCTCGGGCAACGAGGCCCTGAAGACCCGGCCCCCGGTCGATCTCACCGGCGGCAACGCCAATACGCACGCGGTGCGCACGGGCAAGCCGGCGTTCATCAGCGACACGGAAAACGACGCGGAAGTCGGTCAGGAGCTGAGGGAGGTCGCGCGGGCAAGAGGTTTCCGGAGTGTCCTGTCGGTTCCAATGCTGCGCGAAGGCGGCGTTGTGGGAACGATCACCGTCACCCGCACGACGTCCGGGCCGTTTGCTGACCACGAGATCGGCCTGCTGCAGACGTTCGGCGACCAGGCCGTGATCGCGATCGAGAACGTGAGGCTGTTCAACGAGACGAAGGAGTCGCTGGAGCGGCAGACCGGGACTGCGGAGATCCTCCGCGTGATCGCGGCGTCGCCCTCCGACGTGCAGCCGGTGTTCCGCAGCGTCGCGGAATGCGCCGCCCGGCTGTGCCAGGCGTCCGATTCGGTCATCGTCCTCAAGCGGGGTGGCGAGATGGTCTACGCCGCGCACCACGGCGCGATTGGAGTGCGGCCCGACGGGACCACGGTGCCGCTGTCCCGCGGGTTGGCGAGCGGCCGCGCGCTGGTCGATTGCGCCCAGGTCCACGTGCTCGACGTGCAGTCCGAGCCGGAGGAGTTTCCCGAAGCCTGCGAGAACGCGCGCAAGGCCGGATTCAGGACGATCCTGGCAACGCCCATGCTTCGCGACGGCGAGGCGATCGGCGCGATCGTCATCCGGCGTATGGAAGCGCAGCTGTTCAGCGAGCAGCACGTCGAGCTTCTCAAGACCTTTGCCGACCAGGCCGTGATCGCAATCGAGAACGTGCGGTTGTTCAACGAAACGAAGGAGGCCCTCGAACGCCAGACCGCCACGGCCGAGATCCTCAAGGTCATGGGCAGCTCGCCGACCGACACCCGGCCGGTATTCGAGGCGATCGCAACGAGCGCCTTGCGCGTCTTCAACGGAAAGGGCGTGGCCATCGTGCTGGTCGACGGCGACGAAATTGAGAGCGTCGCCGAGGTCGGCAACGTTCCGAATCCGCAGCCGAACTTCCGCATGCCGCTGACCCGCGACAGCACCTCGGGGCGGGCCATCCTCGACCGGGCCGTGATCAACTTCCCGGACACCGAGGCGCCGGATGCGCCGCCCTATGCACGTGCCAACGGTCGCTCGCGCGGGGTGCGCTCGATCGCCGGGGCGCCGATGCTGCGTAACGGCATCGGGGTCGGGGCCATCGTGGTGCTCGGCGAGAATCCCGGAGGTCTCAGCGAAAAGCACGTCGAGCTGCTGCAGACCTTCGCCGACCAGGCCGTGATCGCGATCGAGAACGTGCGGTTGTTCAACGAGACGAAGGAGGCGCTCGAGCGGCAGACGGCGACTTCCGACGTGCTCCAGGTGATCAGCAGCTCTCCAAATGATCTGCGCCCGGTATTCGATGCGGTGCTGCGTAACGCAACCAGCCTGTGCGATGCACACCTTGGCGTCCTCAACCTTTTCGATGGCGAGAAGTTCGAGACCGTTGCGCAACGCGGGGGCAGTCCGGAATTCGCCAAGTGGCTCTTCGAGCGCGGCGCATGGTCGCCTCGGGGACAGGCATCGCTCGAGAAAATGATCGCTGAGCGCCGGCCAATTCAGGTGCTCGATGCAGCGGACAGCGATTCGTATCGGGAGGGCAAACCGGGCGCGGTTAAGTGGATTGATGTCGGCGGTGCACGGACTTTCCTCTACGTGCCTCTGATTAGGGACGGGAAGGTGATCGGCAACATCGGCATCTACCGGCCGGAGGTTCGACCCTTTACCGACCGGCAGGTCGAACTCGTCAGTACCTTTGCGGCGCAGGCGGTGATCGCGATTGAGAACGTGCGCCTGTTCAACGAGACGAAGGAGGCGCTCGAGCAGCAAACGGCGACCGCGGGCATTCTGCGCGTCATATCGGAATCCCCGACCGACACCCAGCCGGTATTCGACGCGATCGTGGAAAACGCGCTTCGCCTTTTCGACGGGCATGGCGTCGCAATCCTGCTGGCTGACGGTGACCAGGTGCAGCTCGGATCGGCAGGCGGCATCATCGAGCACCAGGCGGCGCGTGCGAAATATCCGCTGCCGCTGGATGGCAAAACGGTGAGCGGCCGGGCGATCGTCGAAAAGCAGGTCGTCAACATTGCGGACGCGCAGGCCGCCGGCATGCCCGAAGCTGGTCGGGACATAGCCGTTACGCTCGACTACCACGGCCTCACTGCCATGCCGATGCTGCGCGAGGGCGAGGCCATCGGATCGATTTCGGTGGCACGCAGATCAGCCGGAGGACTGGCCGACAAGGACCTGGCGCTGCTCAGGACCTTCGCCGACCAGGCCGTGATCGCGATCGAGAACGTGCGCCTGTTCAACGAAACGAAGGAGGCGCTCGAGCAACAGACCGCCACGGCTGAAGTGCTGCAGGTCATCAGCAGTTCAGTGGCCGACGCGGCGCCGGTGTTCGACAAGATACTGGTGGGTTGCGAGCGTCTGTTCAATGGCTCGCAGTTCATCGTATTCCTTGTCGAGAATGATGACGTGCTTAGGATCGGTGCGATTCGTGGGGAAGACCCTGAGAGAGTCGAGGACTCGCGCCGCATTTTCCCGAGACCGCTGGCGGGTACGGCCACCGAGCAGTGCATACGTGAGCGCCGGCTGTTGACTTTTGGCGATGTTTTGAACGATCCGGGCGTGCCCGAAGGCCTTCGCCGGATTGCAGCTGAACTTGGTTATAGCTATTCGGTGGCCATTGCACCGATGCTGTCGGAGGGGCGCGCGATCGGCTCCATTCTCGTTAGTCGGGAAGAATTGCGAGCTTTCAACGCCACCGAACAACGGCTGCTGCAAACCTTCGCCGAACAAGCTGTGATCGCGATTCAGAACGTACGTCTTTTCAAGGAATTGGAATCCCGAACGCAAGCGCTCTCGCAATCGGTCGGCCAGCTCACGGCGCTGGGCGAAGTGGGTCAGGCGATCAGCTCCACGCTGGATCTCGATACGGTGCTGCAGACCATCGTGTCGCGCGCCTTGCAGCTCACGGGCCTCGACGGCGGCTCGATGTACGAATACGACGAGCAAGCCGAAGTGTTCCGGATGCAGGTCTCCGAGAACATGGCCGAGGAGCTCTTGCTGGTCGCGCGCGACGAACCGATCCGCCTCGGCAGCGGCTCGGTGGGTCGCGCAGGGGTCACGCGCGAGCCGGTTCAGGTCCCCGATACGCTCGACGACAGCTACCAGAGCGACAGGAAGGAGCTGCTGATCCGCTCCGGCTACCGTGCGGTGCTCGCAGTGCCGCTGCTGCGCGAAGACAACCTCCTCGGCGCGCTCCTCGTGACGCGTAAGACGCCGGGACCGTTCGCCGACGAGGTCGTCGCGCTCCTCAAGACCTTCGCCACCCAATCCGCGATGGCGATCCAGAACGCGCGCCTCTTCCGCGAGATCGCCGAGAAAGGCAAGCAGCTCGAGATCGCGAGCCACCACAAGTCGGACTTCCTCGCCAGCATGAGCCACGAGTTGCGTACGCCGCTGAACGCGATCCTCGGCTTCAACGAGCTGATCCTCGCCGAAATCTACGGCACGGTGCCGGAGGAGATGAAGGAGCCGCTTTCGGACATCCAGACCAGCGGGAAACACCTCCTGCGCCTGATCAACAACGTGCTCGATCTGGCCAAGATCGAGGCGGGCCGCATGGAGCTCGCGCTGGCCGACTACTCGGTGCACGACACGGTGGAGAGCGTGCGCTCGACTTTGAGGCCGCTGGCGGCGGAGAAGGGCCTCGAGTTCGTCACCACGGTGCCCGACGAGATCCCGATTGCCTACGGCGACTTCGGCCGCATCACGCAATGCCTCATGAACCTGGCCGGCAACTCGCTCAAGTTCACCAAAGTGGGCAAGGTGGAGATCGCGGTGCAGCTGAACGAAGGCGTGCTCGTCTACAAGGTCAACGACACCGGCATCGGCATCCCGCCGGACAAGATCGGCAGCCTCTTCACCGAGTTCAAGCAGACCGACGCTACCATCGCGAGCGAATACGGCGGCACAGGCCTGGGGCTGTCGATCAGCAAGAAATTCATCGAAATGCACGGCGGGCGCGTGTGGGTGGAGAGCGAGGTCGGCCGCGGCTCGAGCTTCATCTTCGAGGTGCCGCTGCGCGTCGATGCATCCAGAGGGGCACAACAATGAGCAAGACCATCCTCTACGTCGAGGACAACGAGATGAACCGCAAGATCGTGCGCGACCTGCTCAAGCGCACGACCTACGTGCTCAGCGAAGCGTTCGACGGCGAGGCCGGCGTGGCGAAGGCGCTGGCGGAGAAGCCCGGCCTGATCCTCATGGACATCCAGCTGCCCAAGATCTCCGGCATGGAGGCGATGCGCCAGATCCGCGCCGACGCCTCGATGGCGGAGACGCCGATCATTGCGATCACTTCCTTCGCGCTGAGCGGCGACGAGCAGAAAGCCAAGGCGGCCGGCGCCACCGCGTATCTCGCCAAGCCCTACAGCCCTCTCGACCTGCTCGCGCTGATCCGCAAACTGTTGCCGGAAGGACCGAAGGAATGAGCAAGATCGCGGCCCACTACACCAGCGGCACGCTCCTCGAGCGGCTGAACGCCTCGCTGGCCGACGACGGCGCCGACCCCGCGCACCCGACGATGGAGGCGCTGGCGCCCTACGACCAGTTCCACGGGCGCGGGCTGGAAGCGACCGAGGAGGTGGCCGGCATGCTGGCCGCGCGCTCGCTGGTGGCGGCCTCGGATCGCCTGCTCGACATCGGCAGCGGCATCGGCGGCCCGGCGCGCTACATGGCGAAGCGCTTCGGCTGCCGGGTCACCGGCATCGACCTGACCGCGGAATTCTGCGACGCGGCGCGGCACCTGACGCAGTTGCTTGGCCTCGCCAAGGAAGTCGACTTCCAGCAGGGTGACGCGCTGAAGATGCCTTTCGCCGACGGCACTTTCCAGGGCGCCTTTTCGATGAACGTCTCGATGAACATCGCCGACAAGCCGGCGCTGTACCGCGAGATCCGCCGCGTGCTGAAGCCCGGCGGCTGGCTGGTGCTTTCCGAACTCGCAAAGGGGCCAGGCTCGCCGATGGATTACCCGACGCCGTGGGCGGCCACCGCGAGCGAGAGTTTCCTCGCCACGCCGGATGAAACGCGCGCAGGGCTGGAAGCGGCCGGTTTCGAGATCGTGGAGTTCCGCGACGCCTCCGAGGCGGTCAAGGCCTACGGCGCGCGCAGCAAGGCAATCATCGACGCCGGCGGCAAGATGCCCCATCGCGCGGTGCAGCTCATCCATGGCGTGAATGCAATGGAGGCCATGCGCAACTCGTCGCGCGGGGTGGGGGAGGGGCGGCTCGTGCCCGTGGAGATCCTTTGCCGGAGCAAGGGGTAGGAAGCGTGAATTCCAAACTTTCACTTTCCGAGAACTAGGCGGGGATTGGCTATCCTGCCAATTCGTGTATCGGTGCCGGTACATTCTGCCCTGCCTATGCCGCCTTCAAAATGAAATCGACATGCACGGCCTCATACGGAAATTCGATGCCGTCCTCGGTGCGGTTCAGCAAGCCCGCGTTAATGAGCGCGGTCACGTCGGAATGCACTGCGCGCACATCGCGGTTTACGCGCCGTGCCGCCTCGCGGATGGACACCACACCCGCTCCGGTCAGGACGCGCACCAGCGCCAAGCGGTTGGGCGCCAGCACCTTCCAGAGAAGTTCCACGGTCGGGAAAGAGATGTGCGCACCCGGCGGCTTGCCTTTGAAAGCCCGCAGGAACCGCTGTTTGGTTTCGTCCATTGAGGACACCGAAATCGTCACGGTTTTCATCTCAGGTTCTCCAGTTCGTCACGTCGGCCATGAAATCGGCGTAAAGCTGTTCCGGCGTTGTAAAGGCGTAAGGCGATTCCACCGCGCCGACGTGCCGGTGATCGCCCTTGCCCGCTTCGTTGTCATAACGCACCACACACAAGCCCTCGACCACGAACGCCAGCCGATATTTGAACAGGTGCTTCGAAGCGCGCACCGGCTGCGCCACCTGCCACACCACCAGCTCGACGAAGCGGTCCTCGGCGATGTTGCGGCGTTCGTGCAGCAGAAGGTCAGTTCTAATGTTGCTTACGATAGCAACACCTCCAAGTGTTGTCAACGCGAGCAACAGCCGCGTGACGGGCTTGGCGCCCACTCAAGCAACGCGCGCGGTTCGACCTCGGATGACCGGGTGATCGAGTGTGCTGCTGCGGGCGGACAAGGTGGTCGAGTGAGGACGCTTGCGGGGTATGACGCTTCCCGTCATAGCCGGATTTTTCTACAACCGGGCAAGATGGCCACTTGCCTGACCGCGCATGCCCTGACACAACGAAACCTCAAAGGAGACGGCAATGAAAAACCAACTCGGACGTCGCGACTTCCTCAAAGCCTCGGCGGCAGTCGCGGGCGTCGCCGCGGTCGGCGGACTCGCCCACTTCAAGCTCGCCGGCGCTGCACAGCTCCAGGCGCCCACGGTCGACAAGCTCAGCATCCGTGTGCTGGTGGACAGCAGCTATGACATTTTCTTCCGGCCGAACAAGCTCTCCGGCGTGACGATCGAGCCGGCGCCGCGGCCGGCCGATTTCCGGCGCACTTACCACAACGAATGGGGGCTCTCGCTGTGGCTGGAATCGCAGCGCGGCAGCGACAACCGCACGGTGCTGCTCGATACCGGCTACACACCGGCCGTGCTGCTGAACAACATGGAGCTCACCGGGGTCGATCCCGCAAAGATCAACGCGATGATCGTGAGCCACGGCCACTACGACCATTTCGGCGGGCTGCTGGGTTTCCTCGACAAGTTTCGCGACAGGCTGCCTGCGGACGTGAAGCTTTACGCCGGCGGCGAGGACAACTTCTGCCGAAGGCTGTCGTCGCGCGGGCCGGGGCAGTTCGCGGACTTCGGCACCCTGGATCGCCGCGAGCTGGCGGCCAGGCGGATCACCACGGTGCTGGCCGAAAGCCCGGTCGTGATCGAAGGCCACGCCTTCACCACCGGCCGCATCAAGCGCAGCGGCATCGAGCGAGTGCTGCCGAACTCTTCGGTCGAATTCGCGATGAAGGATGGCTTGGGCTGCAACACCAGCCATTACCTCCCCGCGGAAATGGCCGGTAAGATCGTGCCCGACGAGCACATCCACGAGCACGCAACCTGCTTCAACGTGAAGGACCGCGGGCTGGTGGTGATCAGCTCCTGTGGGCATGTGGGCATCGTCAATTCGGTGCGCCAGGCGCAGGAGGTCTCCGGCATCGAGAAGGTGCACGCGATCGTCGGCGGCTTCCACCTCGGGCCGGCGCCCAAGGACTACCTCGCGCAGGTCGTCGCTGAAGTGAAAAAGCTCAAGCCCGACCTCGTGATCCCGATGCACTGCAGCGGCCTCAACTTCGTGCAGGAAGCGCGCGCGCAGATGCCCGACAACGTGCTGGTGACTACCACCGGGAGCCGGATCACGTTCGGCGCGTAGCCGTGCGGACCTGGGTTGCGGCGCTGGCGCTGGCCGCCTGTGCTGGCGCACACGCCGCCGAGGAGCCGAAACGCACCGCGGGCGAGTCGATGGACATCCTGATGTGGAACCGCGAGGCGGTCGGCGGGCCGTTCGCGCTCACCGACCATCACGGCAAGCGGCGCACCGACGCCGATTTTCGCGGGCGCCTGATGCTGGTCTACTTCGGTTATACGTTCTGCCCCGACGTCTGCCCGACGGATCTCTTGCAGATCGGCCTTGCGATGACGAAGCTGGGCAAGGCGGCGAAGGATGTCCAGCCGCTCTTCGTCACGCTCGACCCGGAGCGGGACAAGCCCAGGCACCTCGCGGGCTACCTGCCGCATTTCCATCCTCGATTGCTGGGACTTACGGGAACGCCCGCCGCAATCGCGGCTGCGGCGGATGCGTACAAGGTCTACTACAAGAAGGTCCCCGGGCTGAGCCCGGGCGCCTATACGATCGACCACACCGCCTTCATCTACCTGATGGACCGAAAAGGGCGGTACCTTGGATTTTTTCCGCCGGGCACTACCGCCGAGCGGATGGTGGAGCTGATCCGGCAGCAGCTGCGCTAAGCCGGCTGCCCCGAGTCCCCTTCGCGCCGCCGCTTGGCCTCCGCTTCGATCGCCGCAATCAGCTTCGGCTGCTGGCCGGCCAGCTGGTAGAAATCCGCCACGTTCAATATCAGCACCGTGCAGGGCGAGGTGGTGACTACGTCGGCCGAGCGCGGCTTGCGATCGAGCAGGGCCATCTCGCCGAAGAAGTCGCCGTCGGCCAGCACCTTGGTGCGTGTGCCGAGATCGACCTCGACTTCGCCCGAGACGATGAAGTACATGGAGTCGCCGGCAGCGCCCTTGCGGATCACCGTGGCGCCAGCGGGATAGCTGCGCGAGCGCAGGCGCTCGACGATGTCGGAGATCGCGATCGCGCCGACCTCCGAAAAGAACGGCACGCGCGCAACCAGCTCCCAGATGCGCACGAACTCGCGCCTGCGCACTTCGGCCGAGAAGCCGGTGGCGAGGATGCCGGCCAGCAGCGCCAGCACGGAGATGCCGCACAGCATGACGACGCCGCCCAGCATGCGGCCGGCCGCGGTGAGCGGCACCGCGTCGCCATAGCCGGTGGTGGTCAGCGTAACCATTGCCCACCAGAGCGCGGCCGGAATGCTGCCGAAGTGCTCCTGCTGGCGCTCGCCCTCGAGCCAGTGGGCGATCGTCGCGGACGAGAACAGCACGATCGCGAAGAGCGCGGCGGCCGCCGCCAGCGCCGATCGCTCGTTGTGGAACACCCGCACGATCATGTTCACGCCGGGCGCGTGCGTGGCGAGTTTCAGCACCCACAAGAGGACGAAGACCGACGCCGACTCGGCGCCCAGCTTTGCGCCGCCCCAGACGATCGCGAGCACCGGGACGACGGCGAGCAGGTCGATGATTCCTTCGGCCGACAGCACCCACTTGATCCTGGAGCGCGCCGGCGGTTCGTGGTGCGCATGCGGATTCTCGGGCGCGACCCAGAGGCGCAAAAGGTACTCGGCGAAGAAGATCACCGCCACGAAGCCGGCGATGGCCGCGGCCACAGCCCTCGCGCCTGACGGCAGGCTTGCAACCGTGCCCGCAGAGACCGCGGAAATCCCGACCAGGATCAGCAGGACTTCGAGCGTGCGCACCTGCCTCGCCCCATGCCCATGGCTTTCCGGATCCAGCACGCCGTGGATTCTTGTTCTCAGCGTCATGGGGTGATTCTATATGGCGAAATGATCGTCGCGCGACTATCCTCGGCGCAGGGGAGAGCATCGGATGGACGAGCGGCGGTACTACGGCCTGGACGCATTGCGCGGCGGCATGATGATGCTCGGCATCGTCCTGCACGGCGCGATGTTCTACCTCGCCAACCCTCCGCCGACGGGGCCGATTCCTACCGATGCCAACAACTCGGTGGTCTTCGATTACGTCTTTGCCTTGATCCACAGCTTCCGGATGCCGACGTTTTTCGTGCTGTCGGGATTCTTCACTGCCCTGCTGGTGCAGAAGCGCGGCGTGCTGGGGACCTACAAGAATCGCGGCGCGCGCATCCTCGCGCCGCTGGTCGCGGGCGTTTTCACGATCCTGGTCCCCACCATCGTGCTGATGCTCGACTTCTTCATCGCCGCTCGCTACGGGACCTTCAACTGGATTCCCGAGCTGGGCGACCTGCAGGCGCTTGGCGCTGCGATGGCGGCGCGGACCATCGACACCACATCGCATGAAAACGACCTTCCGCTTGCACACCTGTGGTTCCTGTACTACCTCTGCTGGTTCTATCTCCTGATCCCGGTGTGCCGCTGGCTGGTGGCAAGGACCGCGAGCTTCGAAGTGCGAATCCGGCGGGCGCTGGTCTCGCCCTGGCTGGTGGTTGCGCTTGCGCTGGCGACCGCTGGGATGCTGTGGCCCTATCACGGCGGCCAGGTGGGGGAGGGCTTCATGTTCCTCAAGCCGCACCTCCCCTCCCTCGTGTACTACGGCTCGTTTTTTGTGTTCGGCTACTTCTTCCATCATTACCGGGACTGCCTTGCGGCGCTGGTGCCCGGCGTCTGGCGTTGGGCGGCGCTGGCGGCTCTTATGGTCCCGCTCTCGCTGTATTTGAGCGGGCTGGACAATGCCGTGCGTGGCCGCGATGCGGCTCGCCACCTCTGGGCCGTGCTCGCCAACGGCTTTTGCACGTGGGCGTTGATCTGTTTCTTCGTCGGTGGGGCGCTGCGCTACTTCGACCGCGATTCGCCGTGGATCCAGTATGTTTCGCAATCCTCCTACTGGGTGTTCCTCGTGCATATGCCGCTCGTCACGTTGGCGGCCTTCTGGCTGCTGCATTACGACCTGCCGGCGATGCTCAAATTCCTCCTCGTGTGCGGCTTCACCGCAATCTTCGCCTTCGTTACATTCCACTACTGGGTGCAGAAGACCTGGGTGAGCACGTTCCTGCACGGGCGCAAGTTCGATTTGAAGTGGCCGTGGCGGGAGCGGCAAGCGCCGCAGGTGTCGCCGGCCTGATTCGTATTCGAAAGTAAACAAAGGGAGAAGCAATGCAAATTCGTTTCGTCGTAGCCTTGTTAGCCGCGGTTTCTTGCGGCGTCTTCGCAGCCGATCCGCTGCCGAGGGCAAAACCCGAGTCGGTCGGGATGTCTTCGGCGCGTCTCGCGAAGATCACCGAAGTCCTCAAGTCCGAGGTCGACAAGGGCCGCATGCCTGGCACCGTGGTGGCGGTGGCGCGCAAGGGCAAGCTCGTCTACTACGAGGCGATCGGATGGCGCGACAAGGAGGCCAACGCGCCGATGACGAAGGACGCGATCTTCAGCATCGCCTCGATGACCAAGCCGATGAGCTCGGTCGCGATCATGCAGCTGTTCGAGGAAGGCAAGGTGCTGGTTTCCGACCCGGTCGGCAAGCACTTGCCGGTGCTCGCCGGAATGCGCGTCGCGCCTGACCTTGAAAAGCCTTCTGAAACCGTGCCGCCCGCCAATCCGATGACGATCCAGGACCTGCTCCGCCACACCTCCGGGCTGCTCTACGGCGGCCGCGGCACGACCGCGGTTCATAAGCTCTACCCGCCGTCCTCGGCGCTTAGCGGAAGCCGCATGACGAGCGAGGAGTTCCTCGCGAAAATCGCCGCCGCGCCCCTCGCGTATCAGCCGGGCACTGTCTGGGACTACAGCCTCGCGACGGATGTCGTGGGACTCGCGGTCGAGGCAGTGCATGGCCGCAAGCTCGGCGAGGTGCTCGGCGAACGCATCTGGAAGCCTCTCGGCATGGTCGACACCTCTTTCACGATTCCGGCATCGAAGCACAACCGCTACGCGCGCTGGTTCCCGACCGATCCGGGCACCGGGAAGCCCGACTTCGTGCTCGACCTTACCCAGCCGCTCAAGTTCGAGTGCGGGGGCGGATGCGGGGCTTCGACCGCGGGAGATTACATCCGTTTCTCGCAGATGCTGCTCAACAAGGGGGCGCTGGGCAGCACGCGGATCCTCGTGCCGAAGACGGTCGAGTACATGGCGGCCGACCACCTCACGCCCGACATGAGCAACCGCATCACCAACACGGTGCCTTACCTTACGGGGCACGGTTTCGGCCTCGGGTTTGCAGTGCGCAGGCAGGACGGCGTATCCGGCATAGCGGGTAGCGAAGGCGACTACATGTGGTCCGGCGCCTATGGCACCTATTTCTGGGTGTCGCCCAAGGAAGATATGGTGGTCGTCCTGATGTCCCACGCCCCGGCGAGCTATCGGCGAACCCTTCGCGCGCTCATCGGCGCGCTCGTCGCGCAAGCCATCGAAAAGTAGGCAACCGGAGAAGACTCGTGAAAAAGATTCTCGTCATTGCAGCACTGCTCTGCGCAAACACCGCGGCGTTGGCGCAGGAACGTTTCCCGATCCTGGCGCCCGAACAACTGACGCCCGAGCAGGCGAGGCTCGTCCAGGCGCTGCTTGCCGGACCGCGTGGCGGCGGCGCGACCGGGCCGGAGGCGATGAAAGGCATCATTCGCGGCCCGTTCAACGTCTGGCTGCGCAGCCCCGACCTGGGCGAGCGGCTGCAAAAGGTGGGGGAGTACATCCGCTACAACAGCTCGATCCCGCTGCGGCTGAATGAATTTGCAATCCTGATCACCGCGCGGCACTGGACTTCTCAGTACGAGTGGTACGCGCATCATTCGATCGCGATGAAGGCGGGTCTCGATCCGAGGATCGCTGCCGACCTCGCGGTGAACAAGCGCCCGGCCAACATGAAGGAAGACGAGGCCGCGGTCTATGATTTCTGCACCGAGCTGCACAAGAACAAGGTTGTAAGCGATGCCACGTACAAGCGCGCGATTGCGCTCTTCGGCGAGAAAGGCGTGATGGACCTCATCGGGGTGAGCGGCTATTACACCGCGGTCTCGATGACGCTGAACGTTGCCCAGGTCCCGGTGCCCCCGGGGCAGGCGAATCCGCTGGCGCAGGGTGAAGTACGATTGACCGGGCAGAGCCTCGGCGAGTAGCCTGCAACCAACTTGACGGAGCGAACCATGGGCGCAACTGAGCAATTCATCCTCTACACCCAGCCCGGCTGAAGCAGCTGCCTTAGAACGAAAGAGTTTCTTTCGAAAAAGGGCATCGCCTTCTCGGCGGTGGACGTGGCCAACGATCCCGGCGGCCGCGAGCGGCTGCTTGCGCTCGGCGTGCGCACGGTGCCGGTGGTGGCGCTCGGGGACCAGTACGTGTTTGCGCAGAACCTCGAGGACGTCGCCGAGTTCGTCGGCCTGCAGGGCACCGGCCACACACCGCTACCGACGGAAGTCCTGATCGTGCGATGGGTGAACATCCTGCGCGCGACGCAGCGGCTGATCCGGCAGGTCCCGCAGCACAAGCTCGGCGAGCGCGTGATCGACAACCGCGACCGCTCGATCCGCCTCATGGGGCACCACGTCTTCCGGATCTGCGAAGCGTTTCTCGAAACGGTCGTCGACGGCGTCGAGTACTCGGCCCAGCTCGCCAACCGCGAACCGGCGGCCGGCGAATGCCTCACGGGGGAGGAGATTGTAAAATTTGGTGAGGGCGTGATCAATCGGCTGGAAGCCTGGTGGGGACGAGGAGATAAATCGTGCAAGGGCAAGGTGCAGACGTTTTTCGGCCACCAGCCGGTCGCCATGCTCTTCGAGCGCTCTACGTGGCACTGCGCGCAGCACGCGCGGCAGCTCGCGGCGGTGCTGGAACGCTTCGGAATTGCTCCCGACCGGCCGCTTACAAAAGCCGATTTTGCGGGCCTGCCGCTGCCGGAAGGCTTGTGGGAGTGACCATCTTCCGAAGGTAGTATCTCCCCCGACAAGGGGAGCCGCCGTGTTGCAACAGGTAGGTAAATTTCAGCTGCGGAAAGTCCTCGGCAAGGGGGCTTCAGGCACCGTTTACCTCGCGCTCGACACGTTCTCGGGCGACGACGTTGCGCTCAAGGTGCTCGATCCCCACGTCGTCTCGAGCCCGGATTTCGGGCAGACGGTGACCGCGCAGTTCCTCAACGAGGCCTCGCTCGCGGGCAAGCTCAACCATCCGCACATTGCCGCGATCCTGGAGGCCGTGATCGAAGGCAACACCGGCTACGTGGCGATCGAATACGTGCCCGGCGGCGACCTCTCGCAGTTCACGCTGCCGGGCAAGCTGCTTTCGCGCGATGATGCTATCCAGATCGCCTTCAAGTCCTGCGGGGCGCTGGACTACGCTTTCCGCCAGGGCCTCGTCCACCGCGACATCAAGCCGGCGAACATCCTGGTGGTGAGCGGCACCAACATCAAGGTCGGCGACTTCGGCGCGGCCTACCTCAAGAAGGCGAAGGAGACGCACGTCTCGGACATCGGCTCTCCGTTCTACATGTCGCCCGAGATGATCAACGGCGAGGAGCTGAACCACCACAGCGACATGTTCGCCATGGGCGTGGTGATGTACGAGCTGTTCACCGGCAAGCGGCCTTTCGTCGCCGACACGCTGCCCGAGCTGTTCTCCAAGATCATGAACGAGGACCCGGCCCCGCCGAGCAAGCTGCGCGAGGAAATCGGCCCGGACATCGACACGATCCTCAGCCGCATGATGGGCAAGCGCACCACGGACCGCTACCCGACCTGGGCGGACCTCGCGCTCGACATCGCCAAGATCGGGCGCCTCTCGGTCTACCAGAAGGGCATCTCCGACAGCGACAAGTTCACCTCGATGAAGAAAGTCGTAATGCTGCAGAAGTTGTCGGACGCCGAGATCTGGGAGCTGGTGCATGCAGGCAAGTGGACGCGCCTTCCACAGCAGAAAACGATCGTCACCGAGGGCGAGATGGGCAAGAGCCTGTTCTTCCTCGCCAGCGGCGAAGTCAAGGTCACCAAGCAGGGGCGCCTGCTGAACGTGCTGAATTCAGGCGAGTGCTTCGGCGACATGGCTTATGTGAAGGAGGGCGGCGCCATGCGGCAGGCGACGATCGAGTCGATTGCCGACGTGACCGTGGCCGAATTCGATCCCGAGGCGCTGCAGAAAACGAGCGCGAACTGCCAGCTCCAGCTCACCAAAGCGATCCTCGATTCGGTGGTCGACCGGCTGGCGCTGGCGAACCAGCGCATGGCGCGCGCGAGCTAGGCGGCAGCGCGGTTGCGGAGCACGCGCAGCACGTCGCGCTCGATCCACGCGCCCAGGGCCGCGGCATCGCGGTGCCGGCTGTACTTGACGAGGCGCCGCAGGCCGCTCTCCGACAGGTAAGGCTCCGAGGCCGATTCCGGGACCGCCATCTCGCGCGGCCCGTAGGATTTGAACGTCGCATCGCCGGGCTTCATCGAAAGGATGTACGCGATGTCTTCGAGCGCAAACCAGGGGTGCCGGTACTCGTCGAGGAATACGCGCACCCGCTGGCTCTTGAAGGCGTACCACTCATGGCGCCCGTCGCCTTCGACCCCCTCGACATAGCGCGTGGCCCGCCCGATCAGGCCGAACAGCCCCCCCGTCCAGCTCCACGCGAGGAGAACGGCGAAGCCGACGGCAATGAAGACGAGGCTGCCGGCTGCAAAGGTATTGCCCTTGCGCATCGCCCAGCCGATCCCGGCCAGCGCGGCAACGATCCCGAGCACGGAGGCGATCCTGAGAAACCACTTCATGAAAGAAAAATGGGGTCAGAGTCGAATTTCGGCACACGTCGCCGACCCTCGACGTAGCTCCGCGAAAATCGACTCTGATCTTACCCACGAATGGTGGACGCTCCAAAGAGGGGATACTCACCTTGATAGGAGCGCACCGTGGAACGAAGACCGTACAAGCAGTACAGCCGCGAGTTCAAGTTAGAAGCTATTCGCCTGGCCGAAGCCGGCAAGAAA
>JANMDK010000247.1:0-5482 GCA_031376265.1 Pseudomonadota bacterium | reverse complement strand
TGATGAACGACGGCGCCTACGGCTCCGAGTTGCACAAGCTGCGCTCGGAGGGAATGCCCGAGGACGGGTCGGTCTTCGGCTATTGCGATTTCGCGGGCATTGCGCGCGGTTTCGGGCTCGCTGGAAACACGGTGAGGAACCTGGCCGACGTGCCCAAGCTCGTCGCGGAGTTCGCCGCAACCGGCGGCGCCGCGGTCTGGGATTTTCACGTTTCGGACAAGGTCCTGTCGCCGAGCATCCGCCGCGCCCACCCTCAACCGGCCCGGAAATAGCCGGCGCGGCAGAACGCGGGGAATTACTTTCCTTGGCGCCGCACGTGCCTGCGTCCAGGTCTGCGCTCAGGTGAAAGTCCGGCGGCGAATATCCTCGTGTCTGCATCGAACATCCCTGCCACGCGGATAAGTCGCTTCAGGTTGTCCCGCACTCTCGGCGTCTCAAGATGCGTCGGGTAAATGTTGCGCACTACGTGCCTGAACTCGCACAGTTCGAGCAGATCCTCCGCGAGCGCGGCGGAGATGACGGCCGGCCGCCGCGGATCCTCGAAGCCCCTTGCGCACCTGGCGATGAGCTTCTTGTGCCAGTCCTCACCCATTATGGGCATGTGGTCGATCCGCCGGGCGACATAGGCGAGAACGCCTTCGATGATGGTGTACGCCTGCGCTATCCGTTGCGCCAGCCCGGCGAGACGCAGGCCGCGCTCATAGCTGTCGGCAGGGCGGCGTGCCGCGTGACGCTTCTCTCCATCCTGCATGCGCCTGACCTCGCCCACGAGCTCGGCCACGACGGCAAGCTGGTCCTCAAAGTTCGCAGGCACGGCACGCGTCCTTGAGCATGGCCCGCCTGATCGCAGGCGGAAGCGTCTCGGCAAAAATCAAGTCGACGCGGATGGCATAAGGCTCTGCCGCGGCATCGACCAGGGCGCGCACCTGCCCCCAGGTCTTTCCCGCGTGCGACACGATCAGAAGATCGAGGTCGGATTCAGGGTGAACAGCGTCATAGGCGACGGACCCAACCACCAGCGCGCCCACCCCGGCGTCTGCAAGGGCGCTCCCGCAGCCGCGGGCAGCCTGCCTGAGCCGTCCCCTGTGCGTGCGCGGCGGGCGTCCGCCACGCACCCGCTCGATCGGGGCGTCGGCCGGTATGGCCCAGCGCGAACCGATGCGAATGGCCCCGCCAACCTTTCCGGCGGCGAGCAACTGCCGCACGCGCTGCCCGGAAAGCCGGCGCACGCTCGCGAACTCGGTGGTCGAGAGGAGTGTGGGCATGGCGGAAGTGTGAATAACATCTAGCAAAAACGCAATATGTTAAGCCTTACTGCCGCCTCCTACCGCTGCGCCCTCTTCAACACCACATTCGCCAGCACATTCACCCCCGGCACGGTGCGCTCCAGAGTCGCATGCTCGTTGTTGTTGTGCGTGATGCCGTCGGTGCAGGGCGTAAAGATCATCGCGGTGGGCGCGACGCGGGCGACGAAATAGGCGTCGTGCCCTGCCTGCGAAGGCAGGTCTAAAGAGGCGATCCCCAGGCTGCGCGCGGTGTCGCGAACAAGGCCGATGCACTCCTTGTTGAAGTTATCGGCGTTCCAGGTCCAGCTCTCGAGGACCTTCATCGTGGTGTTCGAGCGTTTCGCCGCCTCGGCCATGGCCACGTTGAACTCGGCCAGCATCTGCGCCGCGACCTTCGGATCCTCGTGGCGCACGTCGCCGGTGAACTGCGCCCAATCCGAGAGGATGCCGGGCTTGTTCGGCCATGCGACGAGTCGCGCAGCGGTGCCCTTGCCCTCCGTCGTATGGTATTTCCAGCCGACGTCGTTGACCGCCACGGCAAGCATAGACGCGCCAACCAACGCGTTCTTGCGCTTGTCCATCGGCCAGGGCCCGGAATGCGCGGTCTCGCCCTGGATCTCGACGATGAAGCCGTGCGCGGTGTAGCCGTGCGTCACCACGCCGACGTCGATGCCTTTCGCATCGAGGATCGGGCCCTGCTCGATGTGCAGCTCGAAGTACGAATCGAGCGCGCGTCCGCCGACCGGCGCTTTGCCCGAATAGCCAATGCGGTCCAATTCGTCGCCTAAGCGCTTGCCGTCGTCGTCCTTGCGGTCGAGCACCCAGTCCTGCGCGTACACGCCGGCAAACGCGCCCGAAGCAATCATCGGCGGCGAGAACCGCGCGCCCTCTTCATTGGTCCAAGACACGACCTCGATCGGGCGCCGGGTCTGGAGGCCGTGGTCGTTCAGCGTGCGCAAGACTTCCAGCCCTGCGAGCACGCCAACGATGCCGTCGTAGCGCCCGCCATTGACCTGCGTGTCGAGGTGGCTGCCGATCACCACCGGCGGCAGCGAATCGTCCGTGCCCGCGCGGCGCGCGAAGATGTTGCCTACGCCATCCACCGTGATCGTGCACCCAGCCTCCTTGCACCAAGCGACGAATTCGTCGCGCATCTCCTTGTCCGCATCATTCAGGGCGACGCGGGCGAGGCCGCCCGGGCGCCCGAGGCCGATCTGGGCGGAGCGTTCGACGGACTGCCAGTAGCGTGATGCGTTGACGGACAGGGCCGGGGTTTGCGGAGCGTTCATGCGGGATCCCATCCGAATCGGGTAAGCCAAAACTATATCCCACCCTCTGCGTCCCACCGCACGGACTCCGGTTCCCGGCATCTCTACCCTCTGAGGTTATGAACAGGACCCGACCGCAATGGACAACGTGCACCGCACCCACACCGCCGCCGATACCGACGCCACCGTCCCGTTGAAGTTCCTGACGGAATTCCAGCAGGAATCGCTGCGCTGGCCGCCGCACCTGGACCGCGAGGCAATCGTGCACAGGCTCGTCGCCATCCGTGAATCCGCCCCTCTCTATCGGGACAGGCTCCCCGAGCTGACCCGCCTGCTTTACGACGTGGAGTCCATGCCGGCTGTGCAGATCGCCGCCAGCGTGCTCGCAGCCCTGTCATGGGCCGATGAGAACCCGGGCTACGGGTTCCTGGCCGAACAGCTACAGATCGTGGCCGTGAACCTGAAAAACCTCCAGGAGGATTGACCGCCTCACGGGGTTCGAGGATGGTGGGCCCGCCGGCGCCATAGGCCGCTACTGACATTTACTGGGCCAAACCCCAGGCGTGGCGCGGCTCTCCAGCCAACCTGCTGACATTTACAGCGCCGCGCGAGGATCCTTTTTCGAGAGCCGCGCCAAGAGGTAGTCGACCTCCGCGCGCGCTGCGGCGGTGAGCGCCGAGAAAGGTTTCCTCATCGCATCCGAAGCGATGATCCCCCGCTTCATCATCACGTATTTGCGCACCGCGAGGCCCGGCCCGGGCTGCTGCTCGTAGCGGATCAGCGGCAGGTGCGCATCGAAAAGGTCGTGCGCCTCGTCCCGCCTGCCGGCCTTCGACAAGCGCACCACGTCGACGAGCATGTCCGGGAAGCAGTAGCCGGTGTTCGCGCCGTCGGCGCCGCGCTCCATCTCGAAGTCGAGGAAGAGGCCGTTGTTGCCGACGAGGATCGAGATGCGCCGCATCGAGCCGTCGGCCTCCCACGCCCGCAGCGCCGAGATCTTTTCCAGTCCCGGCCAGTCCTCGTGCTTGAGCACCACGCACGACGCATTCTCGGTAACGATGCGCCGGATCAGCGCCGGCGACATTTGCACCGCGAACGTCAGCGGATAGTCCTGGAGAACGAAAGGAACATCCGTCCCGACCGCTTCGGCCGCGTTCCGGTAGTACTGGGCGACCGAATCGTCCGTGCGCAGCGTATTCGGCGGCGCGATCATGACGCCCGCGGCGCCGGCCGCCATTACGTCCTGCGTCAGCGCCTTCATCGCCGAGAACCCGGGCGACGATACGCCGACGACGATCGGCAGCTTCGTGCGCTTCGCCACGCGCTTCACGATGCCGACGGATTCCTCGTGCGTCATCTTGGCCGCCTCGCCCAGCTGCCCGAGCAAGGTCAGCCCATCGGCGCCCGCCTCGACGAAGAAATCGGTCATGCGGTCGATCGAGGCGTCGTCGATGCGCCCGTCCGGATGGAACGGCGTCGGGGCGATGACGTACACGCCTTTGGCGGTGTGGTCGAGCGTCGCCGTCATGGCCCGTCGATCGCGCCGGACTGCTTGAGCGCCTCGATCTTCTCCTTCGGGTAGCCGAGGGTCTTCTCGAGGACGGCGCGCGTGTCCTCGCCCACCCGGTACGGCGCCGCGCCTTTGGCATGAACCGCCTTGCGATCGATGTGATAGGGCGAAGAGGTCACTAGTGCCGATCCACGACCGGCGTGCGGAATAGTGCTGAAGGCTTCGCGCTCGGCCATATGCGGATGCGCGAGAACATCCTCGATCGCGGCGACCGGCGCATGCGGCACCTTGGCCGCGGTCAGCGCCGTCATTGCAGTCTCGATCGACTCGAACTTGTCGAGCCAGGCGCAGATGATTTCGCGCAGCTCGGTCCAGTGATCGCGCCGGCCCTGCGGCTTGGCAAAACGCTCATTGCGTGCCGGCGTGTCCGGGCCCATCGCGGCGAGCAGCCGATCCCACGTCGTGCCGCCGCCGATGAATTGCACCGCCAGCTGCCGGCCCTTGATCGGGTGGATGATCATGCCGGGCCGCGGCGCCTTGGTGAATTCGCCGCCGTTGAGCGCAGCAGCGATGCCGATGTCCTCCGCGCCCCATAGCGACTGCAGCATGGAGACATCGAGGTAGGCGCCCTGCCCGGTGCTGCGCTGGCGCATGACCGCGGCGAGCACCAACCCGAAGGCGTGCACGCCGGCAAGGGAATCCGCCGATTGCAGGTAAGCCACCCGTGGATCGGGCGCCCCCTGGCGGTCGAGGTCCATCGCGCCGGAAGCGGCGTTGATGAGATGCGCGAATGCCGGCCGGTCGCGCAGCGGGCCGGTCTGTCCGTAGCCTGAGATCGAGCAGTACACGATCGCGGGATTCGCTTTAGAGATCGCGCCGTAGTCGAACCCGTGCCGCGCCATGACGCCCGGCACAAAATTCTCGATGAGCACGTCAGCCTTGCGCGCGAGGTCGAACACCACCTCTTTCGCCTGCGGATTGCCTAACTCGATCGCGACGCTTTCCTTGCCGGCATTGAAGCGCACGAAATAGCTGCTCTGGTCGCGGCGGCCTTCCTCGAGCTGGAGGTAAAAGGCGCGGGTATCGTCGCCGTCGCCCGGCCGCTCGACCTTGATCACCCGCGCGCCCAGATCCGCCATCAGGCGCGTGCAGTACGGCCCTGCCAGCACGCGGGTGAAGTCGAGGACGGTGAGGCCGTCGAGCAGGTTCGTTGTCATTGCGCCACGAAAGGCTCGTCGGTATTGAACTTGGGCGACAGCAATTCGGGCGCGCCCTTGGTCACCAGCACCATGTCCTGCAGGTGCCAGAAATTCACGTGCGGCTCCAGGGCCAGCACCATGCCCTCCTCCAGCACGTGCTCGCTCTTCCTGCGCAGGATCGGCTCCTGCTGGTGCCACCACGCGCCGACGCCGTGGCCG
>JANMDK010000188.1:0-9591 GCA_031376265.1 Pseudomonadota bacterium | reverse complement strand
GCACCAGGATGTTCAGGTTCGGGAAATGCTCCCGCGCCAGCTTCGATGTTGAAAGCGCGGCTTCCTTGTCGTCCACCGCGATCACCAGCAGCTTTGCCTTGGCGGCGCCCGCGGATCGCAGCAAGTCGAGGCGAGTGATGTCGCCGTAGTACGCAATTTGCCCGAAGCGGCGCACCAGCTCGATCTGGTTCGGGTCGTGGTCGACCACGGTGGTGCCGATGCCGCGCGCATTCAGGAGGCGCGCCACGACCTGCCCGAAGCGCCCGTAGCCCGCGACGATCACCGGGTTCTCCTCCTCGATCACGTCTGCTTCGCGCTCGGTGGCGATCTCCAGGCGCGGCAGGATGACTTTTTCGTACAGGATCATGAGGAGCGGGGTGGTGAGCATCGACGCAGCCACGGAAGCATTCAGGAGGTTCGCCGTCTCGCGGGGGAGGATGTTTTCGGTGGTCGCCACGCCGAAGAGCACGAAGGCGAACTCGCCGACTTGCGAGAGCGCGAGCGCAAACAGGATGCCGTCGGCGCCGCACACCTTGAACCCGCGCACGACCGCGTAGAGCAAGGCCACCTTGAGCGCCACGATGCCGAATGCGATGCCGAGCACCAGCAGCGGCGAGCGCACGAAGAGCCCGAGGTCGACCGACATCCCGACCGAAATAAAGAACAGCCCGAGCAGCAGCCCCTTGAACGGCTCGATATCGAGCTCGAGCTCGTGGCGGTATTCGGAGTCGGCCAGCAGCACGCCGGCGAGGAAGGTCCCCAGCGCGGCCGAGAGTCCCACCGACTGCATCAGCAGGGCGATCCCGATCACCAGCAGCAGCGAAAACGCGATGAAAATTTCGCGCAACCCGGTGTTGGCGACGTAGCGCAGCATCGGGCGCAGCAGGAAACGGCCGGCGACCACGAGCAGCACGATAAGCCCCACCGCGCGCCCGGCCGCCATGAGGTCGAAGCCGGCACTGCCTGCGCGCGCAGGCGCGATCAACGAGAGCAGCAGCATCAGCGGGATCACCGCGATGTCCTGGAAGAGCAGCACCGCGAACGAAGCCTGCCCGCCCGGCGTGGGCATGAGGTTCTTTTCTTCCAGCGTGGCCAGCGCGATCGCGGTAGAGGACATCGCGAACCCCATGCCGGCCACGAGCGCCAAGGTCCAGGGCAGGCCGAGCGCGACGCCGATGGCCGTCACGACGCCCATCGTCGACACCACCTGCAGCGTGCCCATGCCGAAGATCGAGCTGCGAAGTGCCCAGAGGCGCTTCGGGTTGAGCTCCAGCCCGACGAGGAAGAGCAGCAGGACCACGCCGAACTCGGAAAAGTGCAGCATCGACTCGACGTCGTCGATGAGTTTGAGCCCCCAGGGGCCGATCGCCACCCCGGCGAGCAGGAAGCCGAGCACCGAGCCGAGGCCAAGGCGCTTCGAAATCGGCACCGCGATGACTGCGGCGGCGAGATAGATCAGCGCCTGCGCGAGAAAGCCGTGGTTTTCCATGGGTGCGCAATCTAGCACGCCGCTCTGTTGGTACACTTCGTGCATCACGTACAAAAGCCAGAGGGAGTTCCGAATGCTTCGCCAGATTTCCGCAGGGGTTGCGACGTTGGCCGCGAGTTTGTTCGCACTGCTGGCTGCCGGCGCGGCCCTCGCCCAGGCCTATCCATCGCGGCCGGTAAAGATCATCGTGCCGTACACCGCGGGCGGCTCTTCCGATTTCACCGCGCGCACCCTGGCCGAAAAGCTCGGGCCGCTGCTGCATGGGCAGGTGCTCACCGAGAACAAGCCGGGCGGCAATACGCTGATCGCTACGGAGTTCGTGGTGAAGAGCCCGGCAGACGGTTACACCCTGCTGCTTGCCGGCCTCACGACGTACGGCGCGCAGCCGCACCTCTACAAAAAGCTGCCCTATGACGTGCTCAAGGACCTGCAGCCGATCAACAACGCGATCATTTCGCCGCTGGTGCTGTCGGTGCACCCGAGCGTCCCCGCCAACAACGTCAAGGACCTCGTCGCCTACGCCAAGGCCAACCCGGGCAAGGTCAACTTCGGCTCGGCCGGCGTCGGCAACACGCTGCACCTCGCCACCGAGCTCTTCAAGCTCAAGACGGGCGTGGTCATCGTCGATGTGCCCTACAAGGGTGCGTCGCAGGCGGTGGTCGACCTGCTCGCGGGCAACATCCAGATGATGTTCGACCTGGTGCAGACCCCGTTGCAGCACATCAACGCCGGCAAGCTGCGCGCGCTCGGCACCACCTGGGAAAAACGCGCCGGCGCGCTGCCCAGCGTCCCTACCTTCATCGAGCAGGGCTACGATTACAACTTCGGCGCGATGATCGGCATCTTCGGGCCTGCCGGCATGCCAAGGGACGTCGTCAACCGGCTGCACGCGGAGATCGGGAAGATCATGCTGATGCCGGATGTGCGCGAAGCGTTCCAGAAGCAGGCGATGGAACCGCTGACCTTCCCGACGCCCGAAGCTTATGCTGCGCAGTTCAGGAAGGACGTGGATGAGATGGGCAAGCTGGTCCGCGCCGCAAAAATCGAGCCGCAATGACATGGAGAAGAAAATGAACAGATTCGCAGCCGTAATCGGATTCGCGACCGCAGCCGCACTTTTCGCGTCGCCATTCGCGCAAGCGCAGGACAAGCCGCTGGTCGCCGGGTTCGACGGCACCTTCGCGCCGCACGCGATGCCCAAGATGGGCGGCGGCATCGAAGGGTTCAACGTCGACCTCGTGATCGAAGCGGGCCGCCGCATGGGCCGCAAGATCGAGGTGTTCTCCGGCGAGTTCTCCGGCCTGATCCCGGCGATGAATGCCGGCAAGCTCGATTTCGTCGGCGCGCCGACCACGGTGACGCCGGAGCGCGCGGCGAACCTGTTGTTCTCCGAGGGTTACCTGAACACCTACTACGCGTTCGTCGTCGGCGCCGGCAAGCCGGACCTCAAGTCGCTCGACGACCTCAAGGGTAAGACGGTGTCGACCAACAAGGGCTCGGCCTACGACAAGTGGCTGCAGGACAACGCCGCCAAGTACGGCTTCAAGACCGAGTCCTACGGCACCAACGCCGATGCGATGCAGGCGATCATCGCCGGGCGCGCGGACACCGGGCTTACCGGCAATACGACCGGCGCCTACGCGGCGATGAAGTCGAGCGGCCAGCTCAAGATCGCCACGCTCAAGGTCGACCAGGGCCTCGTGTGGGGCGCAGTGTTCCGCAAGGACGACAACAAGCTGCGCAATGCCTTCGACGAGGCTATCGAGTGCATGAAAGCCGACGGCACCGTGGCCAAGCTGCACGAGAAATGGTTCGGGGTGAAGCCGGAGCCGGGCTCGGCAGCGGTCACCGCCTTCGCCGGCTATGGCGTTCCCGGCCTGGCCGGCTACGACCCGACGCCGCACACGCCGCGCTGCAAGTAGTCTTGGGGAGTAGGGCCGCGCGTGCGGCCTTGCCGGCGGTCGGTCGGTGAGCAAGTTCGCCGAAACCTTCCTCAATTGGCAGGTGATGCATCAGTACCTGCCGAAGATCGTCGAAGGCTTCTTCGTCACGATCCAGCTGGCGCTGCTGGTCGTCGTCACCGGCATCGCCTGCGGGCTGATGCTCGCCGTTGTCCGGGCGATGCGGGTCAGGATCCTCAACTTCTTCATCATCGTCTTCGTCGACGCGCTGCGCGCGCTGCCGCCGCTCGTCGTGATCATCCTGTTCTATTTCGCATTGCCGACGATAGGCATCCGCATGTCGGGCTTCGTCGCCACCTGGCTCGCGCTGTCGCTGGTGCTGACGGCCTACGCCGAGGAGATCTTCTGGGCCGGGCTGCTCGCGGTGCCGAAAGCGCAGTGGGAAGCGGCGCGCTCGCTCGGCCTGGATCTCATGCAGTCGCTGCGGTTCGTGATCCTGCCGCAGGCGGTGCGCATCACGATTCCGCCGCTGACCAACCGCACGATAGCGGTCACCAAGAACACCGCGCTGGGCGCGGTCGTGGCGGTGGGGGAGATCCTCTACCAGGCACAGGGTGCGTATTCGTTTTCGTATAACCCGTCGCCGCTGACGATGGGTGCGGTGGCCTACCTGATCCTGTTCCTGCCGGTGGTGTGGTTCGGGCGGTGGGTCGAGACGCGCTTCGCGTGGAAGCGCTGAAGAGATGGACGCGCTGCTCCTCAACTTCTTCAACCTCGGCATCCTGCAGCAGGCGTGGCCTTACCTGCTCAAGGGTCTGGGCATGACGGTGCTGTTGTGCATCGTCGTGATCCCGCTGGGCGTGGTGGGCGGGCTGCTGGTGGCCCTGGCGTCGCGCGCGCCTTCGCGCTGGGTTCGCTGGGCGCTTATCGCGTATGTGGACTTCTTCCGCGCCTTCCCGCCGCTGGTGCTGCTGATGTTCATCGCCTTCGGCCTGCCTTTCCTCGGCCTCGACCTGCCGGCCTTCGCGGCGGTCGCGCTGGCCTTCCTGTTGAACACCTCGAGCTATTACGGCGAGATTTTCCGGGCCGGCATCGATTCGATCCCGCGCGGGCAGTTCGAGGCGGCGCGCTCGCTCGGGCTGGTGCCGTCGCAGTACATGCATCGCGTGATCCTGCCGCAGGCGGTGCGCAACGTTCTGCCGGACCTCATCGGCAATACGCTCGAGGTGGTCAAGCTCACCTCGATCGCGAGCGTCGTCGCGCTGCCCGAGCTGCTGTATGCCGCGCGGCAGGCGCAGGCCGTGACCTACAACGCCACGCCGGTGATCGCCGCGGGTATCATCTATCTCGTCTGCCTGTGGCCGCTGGTGCGGCTGCTTTCGCGGTACGAACACAAGCACCTCGACGCTCAACCCCAAACGGCCCGATAGTGGACAAGATCCTCGTCATCAACCCGAACTCGAGCGAGACCGTCACGCGCGGCATCGATGCGGCCATGGAGCCGCTGCGCATTGCCGGCGGCCCCGGCATCGACTGCGTAACCCTCAAGGAAGGCCCGCCCGGCATCGAGACGCAACAGCATGTCGATAGCGTGGTGGCGCCGATGGTCAGGCTGGTGCGCGAAAAGGAGGCCGGGTACTCGGCTTTCGTCGTCGCTTGCTACAGCGACCCCGGCCTGCACTCGGTGCGCGAGGCCACGCCCAAGCCGGTGCTCGGCATCTCGGAATGCGGCGTGATCACGGCGCTCACGCTCGGGCAGAAGTTCGGCGTGATCGCGATCCTGCAGAAATCGATCCCGCGCCACCTGCGGTATCTCGGCGCGATGGGCGTCATGGATCGGCTTGCCGCCGAGTTGCCGATAGGACTTGGCGTCGCAGAGCTCAGCGACGAGAAGAAGACCTTCGGCCGCATGGTCGACGTCGCCAGGACGTTGCGCGACACGCATGGCGCCAACGTGATCGTGATGGGCTGCGCCGGCATGGCGCGGTACCGCAAGCCGCTGCAAGACGAGATCGGCATCCCGGTGGTCGAGCCTTCGCAGGCCGCGGTGGGCATGGCGATTGCCCGGGTGCGGCTTGGCTGGCAGGCCTGAACGGTCGCCTTGATTTATTCTATTTTCGGGATATGAATTGACATGATAACCGCGCGGTTATTGATTCTACGTAAACGAATGTTGAAGATTGTTGCGATGGCGGCCGGTCTCGCGTTGTGCGCCGGAGCGCAGGCCCAGGCCTGGCCGACCAAGCCGATCCGGTGGGTGGTCCCGTATGGCCCCGGCAGCACCGACATCCTCGCCCGCGTCATCGCGCCAAAGGTGGGCACGGCGCTCGGCCAGCAGATCGTGGTGGAGAACCGGCCAGGTGCCGGCGGCAGTGTCGGCAGCGAGCAGGTCGCCAAGGGCGCGGCGGACGGCTACACGATCCTCATGGGCACTGCGGCTTCGCACGCAGTGAATCCGGCGCTTTACGCCAAGGTCGGCTACGACGCGGCGAAGGATTTCGCGCCCGTGATCAACCTCGCCAGCATTCCCAATGTGGTCATCGTCAACCCGCAGCTGGCATACAAGACGATTCCCGAGCTGATCGCCGCCGCCAAAGCCAAGCCGGGGACGATCACCTATTCGTCGAACGGCTCGGGGACTTCGCAGCACATGTCCGCGGCGCTCTTCGAGATGCTCACCGGCGTGAAGATGGTGCATGTGCCGTACAAAGGCAGCTCGGAAGGCGTGGTGGCGGTGACGCGCGGCGACGTCAACGTCATGTTCGCCAACATGCCGCCTTCGCTGCCGCTGATCAGGGATGGGCGCGTCCGGCCGATCGCGGTGACGACTGCGCAACGGCTCCCGGCTTTCCCTGACCTGCCGACGGTGGCGGAGACAGGGGTGCCCGGCTATGAAGTGTCGACGTGGTTCGCGCTCTTCGCGCCGGCCGCGACGCCGCCGGAGATCGTGCAGCGCCTCAACCACGTATTCGCCGTCGCGCTGGCCGATGCCGACATCCGCGAGAAGCTCATGGCGCAGGGCTACACGATCAACGGCGGCTCGCCGCAGGATCTCGGCAACCTGGTGCGCGCCGAGCTGGTGAAGTGGGCGAAGGTCGTGAAGGAATCCGGCGCGAAAGCCGAATAAAGGGGCCAGGCTCAAACCTGACGTCGCTTGCGCTTGTCAGGTTTGAGCCTGGCCCCTTTATTCGCCTTTAATCGTTGAGCCCCTTGGGCGTGGCGCGGGCGAAGGCGTCGGCGCTTTCCCCTGCGACGCCGAGCGGGATCGTGGCGTCATAGAACCACTTGTTGCTCAGGGCCGCGCCGCTGCCGACCGGGCGCGTGAGCGCGTCCGAGGGCGGACCCCCGGCATTCTGGATCACCGCGATGTCGGACTGCGCGTGGACGCGGCTGGCCATCGCCCAAAGGATTTCGGCGGGGTCGGTGGCGCTTACATCGGGGTCGATCGCAATTGCGAGGCGCGCGAGCGTTGACGGCCCCGAGAGGGCGGCCAGCAGCGCGGTCTTCGCCTGGCCGGCGACGCGCGGCGCAAGCTGGACGATGGTGACCAGGCCGCCGCATTGCACCGGGCAGTGAACGTCGCGGATGTCGAGGCCGCCTTCGATCGAGCGCAGGTGCCGGGCCGTGAGGATCTCGCTTGCGATCGCATACGCGCCCGAGACATCGATGCCGGGCCCGGGGCCGGCGGGGAGCGTGCGGCAGGCATCGAACGCGAATCGCACCGTGTCAAGCGTTACCCCCGAGTAACCGGCGATGCCCGCGAGCGCGCTGGTCTTGCTGGCCGCCGCCGGGTCGATCTCGCCGTCGACGAGCGCGCGGGCGTCGAGCGGGTAGGTGAGGCCCGCGCTGCCGACGAGCGGCACGGCCTTCCCGGCAAGCGCGCCGGCGAGTCCGAAATCGGCATGCGCGCCGAGGGAGCCCATCGCGGCCGCGAGCACCACGCTCGGCGAAGCCCCGAGAACCAGTCGCGCGCGCTGCCTGCGAGCGAGCAGGATCGCGAGGCGGGGCGTGTCCAGCGCAATCTGCAGCACTTCGCCCGAGCGGAATGCGCGCACGAGGCACAGCTCGTCGCCAAGGACCAGCACGCCGGAGAAGACACCGCGCACCTCCGTAGTCAGCGTGTCGATGCGAGTCGCGCGAAGCGGCGGCGCCGGCGTGTCGGTTGGCGCGATGCGATTGTCGAAGCGGTCGCGCAATGCGAACACCATGTCCTTGGCTTCCACGCCGAGCGCGTGGGCCCAGGCCTCACGGCCGGCGGGCGTGGTCTTTCGGTTGAACCTTGCGCGCTCCGCGGCTTCCATGCGCGGATCGAGCGTCGCGTCGAAGAGCGCCTTGGTGCCGGTGCGCTGCATCGGGTCGGCGCCCGGGTCGAGCGGCGAAGCATTGTCCAGCGTGAACACGCGCGTGCGGTCGATGCGCGTGAGCCCGCAGACGGCATCGAACCTCGAAGACAGCGCCTGCAGCACCTGCCAGGGCTCGCTGATGTCCACGTCGGCATCCACGGCGACCAGCAGCTTGGGGTGCAGGTAAGGGCTCGCGGCCGCGGCCATGAGGGCAATACGCGCCTGGCCCGCATAGCGCGGCCGCATGCGCAGCGCGACGATGAGCGGCGACATGCCGCCCGGGCAGCGGATGTCGCGCATATCGAGCAGCCCGCCATCCACGCCTTTGAGGTGGTCGATGAGCTTGGACTCGACCACCGCGCAGGTGATCGAGTGCGCGTCCGAAGGCGGCATGCCGCAGCTCATGGCGTAGAACACCGGCTTCCTGCGGCGCGTAATCGCCTTGACGCGGAACACCGGCGCTGTGCCCACCTTGGAATACGTGCCGGTCACTTCGCCGAACGGGCCTTCGGGCGCGATCTCGTCGGGCAGGATCTCGCCTTCGAGCACCAGCTCCGCATCCGCCGGCACCTCGATGTCGATGGTGCGGCATTTCACGAGGTTGACCGGCTCGCCGAGCAGCCCGCCCGCGATCGCGAGCTCGTCCATGCCGAAGGGCGCGACAAACCCGGCCGCGAACATGATCAGCGGGTGGCCGCCGATGACCATCGCCGCTTCCATCGGGCGCCCGAGCTCCTGGTGCATCTGGTGGATGCGCATCGCCTGGCGAGGCAGCATGTAGTAGCCGGTCGTGTTGCGCCCGAGGATCTGCGCGCGGTGCACCGACATGTTTCGGATTCCGGTCTTCGGATCCTTGATGATGCACATGCCCGAGGCAATGTAGCGTCCCGGGTCGCGCTCGGACGTCCAGATCGCCGGGATCCTCATGAGGTCGACCGCATCGCCCTCGTCGACGACCTCCTGCACCGGGGCGACATTGGTCATTACCGGCGCGATCGGCTGGGTGAGCCGCCGGGCGAAAGTCTCCACTACCTGCGCTTCGGGCACGCCGAGCGCGACAGCCCACATTGCTCGGTCCATGACGAGCTGGCTGGCCACTTCCCAGCCGGGGAAGCCCGTGACGTTGGTGAAATGGCAGGCTTTGCGCTTGTTGACGTAGGTCAGGTACGAAGCGGCCGAGATGTCGTTGTCGACGTCGGCGGGCAGGTCGACGCGCTCGAGCAGGCCGGCTTCGCCGAGCGCTTCGATATGGCGCCGCAGCGACTGCATGGTCACGGCGGAGGGCAACGGGGCATTCATGCGGCGCGGATCCTCGCTACTCGCCGATCTTCGGCCCGAAGCCTGAGGCTTTTTCCACGGCCAGCGTGTTGTCCGGCCGGGCGAACGGTGCCGGCACGGGGTCGCCCGCCTTGCGCGGCTTGCCGATCGCCTCGAAGAAGTTGTGCAGGCCGGGCGGGAGATACGTCCAGGTCATCTTGAACTCGCCCGGGCCGTCGTTGATGATCTTGTGCTTCACCCAGCGCCCTGCGAACACCGTCGTGCCGGGCACGGCCTTGTGGGCCACGCCGTCGATCAGGAAGGTGCCGGTGCCCTCGAAGCAGAAAAGGATCTCGTCGTGCGAGTCGTGCCAGTGCTCGCGCACATAACCGCCGGGCGCGATGACCTGCACGCCGAACGAGGTGTGGTTCGAGCGGCAATTGCGCGGGCTGACCTTGACCGTGCTGTAGCCGTTGGCCGGCGTTGGCTGCCAGTACGACTCGCCTTCGTCCGGCTGCAGGACGAGGGCGTCGCCCTTGTCCCAGGGTACGGCTCGGTCGAGCGCTGCTCCGGCGGGTTTGTTCACGGCGGCCTCTTCATT
>JANMDK010000139.1:0-10627 GCA_031376265.1 Pseudomonadota bacterium | reverse complement strand
CGACATGCGCTACGAGGTCGATGGACCCAACCTGATCGTCATGCGCGATACCCCTTTCCTTCGAAACTATCGCATCGACTACCTGAACATGACCAGGATCTCGACCAGCCAACTGGGCATATCGAGCCAGGTAGCAACAGGCGCCTCATCGTCCGGCGGGTCCGGAGGCATAGGAACGTTCTCGAATAACTCGACTTCCACGGTGAACAACATATCGAGCAACCGGTTTTGGGACACGCTCGTGGGCAACGTCCGGGACCTGCTTCGCGAGAGCGACAAGCTGATGCCCGGCACGCAGCCCGCTCCGGCAGCGTCTTCCTCACAGGCAACCGCTCCCGCGCCCGGCGCGTCATCGGCCCTGGCGGGAGCCGCAGCGCTATTCGGCGCGCAGCCCACCAATCCCGCGCCTACGTCGCCTTCCGGATCGCCTCAGTCAGCGGCACAAACCTCTTCTTCCGGCCAATCGATGGAGTTTCGCGAAGCGGCGTCTGTCATCTCGAACCCGGAGGCAGGCATTCTTTCGATTCGCGCCACTGCGCGGCAACACGAGAAAATCCAGGAGTTCCTCGACCAGGTCATGTCGAACGTGAAGCGCCAGGTCCTGATCGAAGCCACGATCGCGGAAGTGCAGCTTAACAATCAATACCAGCGCGGGATTGACTGGTCGAAGCTTCGGACGGGATCGGCTGGATTCCAGTTCCAGCAAAGCAGCGGCCCAACGCCCGCCGGAATAAATACCAACGCATTCACCTTCGGCTATGCGGCCGGAAACCAGAATTTTTTGGCCGCACTCAAATTGCTCGAGTCGTTCGGAGACGTAAAGGTCCTGTCGAGCCCCAAGATCAGCGTACTCAACAACCAGTCGGCGGTGCTCAAGGTCGTCGACAATCTCGTGTTCTTCACGATCAAGGCCGACACCACGATCAACCAGACCACGTCCCTGACGACCTTTACCTCCACCCTGAATTCAGTGCCAGTCGGGTTCGTAATGACGGTGATCCCGCAGATCAGCGATACCGATACGGTAGTTCTCAATCTGAGGCCGACGATCTCGCGCAAGATTGGGGATGTCGCCGACCCGAACCCGTCACTTTCACAGGCGGGCGTCGCGAGCCTGGTTCCGGTGATCCAGACGCGCGAAATGGATTCGATGTTGCGTGTGCAGAGCGGGCAGGTCGCCGTAATGGGTGGGCTTATCCAGGACCAGGTAAGCAATACTGAAGATGGCATTCCAGGCGTCAATCGCGTCCCGAGCGTCGGCGACTTTTTCCGGCAGAGGAAAGACACGCTCACGAAAACCGAGCTCGTGATCTTCCTGCGGCCTATCGTAATTCACGACGCAAGCATCGATGGCGACTACCGCCGTTATCGCAATCTCGTCCCCGATGCCGATTTCCTGAACCGGCCCAACCCGGGGAAAATCGAAGCCTACGGCGAGAGGCCCGCGCAGTAATCCGCCATGAGCCTTTTACTCGACGCGCTGAAGAAAGCCGAAAAAGCCAAGGACGACGCCAAGCGGCGGGCGCAGCTGGAGAGCGGTGCCGACCCCGGAGACCCTGCGCAGCAGGTGCGGACAAGAAACGAGTTGCCTGACATCTCCAAGCCGCTTGAAATCAATTCGAGCGACATCGACGCCCCCCAGGTTTCAGCGGCTAGAAGTGCCGTCCCGGACGCCTTTTCCACCGCTCCGACGACACGAGCCAGCGCGGAGCCGCCGAGAGCGCCTGCCCGTGAAGCCGTCGCCGAGTCGTCTCCCAAGACGCGCCAATCGCCTCCATCGGAAAGCGCGCCCGACATGCAGGCGGCGCAGAAGGTCGCGGCCAAGAAAGTGTTCGAAGCGAAATTCCGGGAGCCGAATCCAAAGCTTCCGTTCTACATCACGATGACTTTGCTCGGCCTATTTTCACTGAGCACGGTGGTTTATTTCTGGTTTCAGCTGCGCCCGCCGCCACCGCTGGTCAACTCGAACCCGAAATCCCCGACGGACGAAAAGAAAGTCGAAGGACCGCCGCCGAAGGCGAATGCGCAATCGGCACCTGCCGGCGCTTCGCCGGCAGGCGCAATTCCAGGATTGCCGCAGACCCAGCTGCCGGCCCCGCAACCGGCCTCGACCGCGCCGGGGGCAGCGACAATCCCCATGATTCCGCAGGCGCCGGCTTCGGCCACACCGAAGCCGCCTTCCTCAGCGCAGATAACACCGCCCCCGCCGACGGCAAAGCCGCCGGCTGAATCGCCGCGGCCAAGCAGCCGACAGGGGACCGCGCCGCCCCGACAAAGCACTGCCGCTTCAGCACCTCAGCGTGCTCCGGCGGATCCCTCGAAATTGAGCATCAATCGACCGTCACCCGCAGTTGATCCGAGAGTCGAAGCCGGCTGGCAGGCCTACAACCAGGGGGACATGAATACCGCACGCTCCAATTACCAGGCCATGCTGCGCAATGACCCGATGAACCGCGACGCACTTCTGGGAATGGCCGCCGTGGAGATACGCAGCAATCGGAACGACCAGGCGGCAGGCTACTACCAGGCGCTGCTCCAGGCGAACCCGAGAGACACGCACGCGCAAGCCGGATTGCTCGCTTTGCGCGCGCAATTTGGCGACGCCGTCCAGACCGAATCGCGCGTCAAGAACCTGCTTGCAAGCGATCCCGATGCGCAGGTGCTCTACTTCACGCTCGGCAATCAGTACGCGCAACAAGGCCGGTGGCCTGAAGCACAGCAGGCCTATTTCAAGGCGTATACCGCCGAACCCGATAACCCCGATTTCGCATACAACCTCGCAATCAGCCTCGACCAGTTGAGGCAGCCGAAACTGGCCCTCGAATACTATCGGCGGGCGATTTCGCTTTCGCAGCAGCGCGCGAGCAGCTTCGACCAGGCCTTGGCCCGCAACCGGGTGCAGGAACTCGCCAAGTAAGCACCGGCTCTGCCGGCCTTGACACACTCTGACTCCGATCCCGCCCGGGTGACGGGGTATCATGCTATCTGTATGAATTCGCCCACCAATCCCCAAGCCAAGCGGCACATCGGGCAGATCCTGATCGATCAGGGAATCCTGACCGAGGATCAGCTGCGAATCGCCCTGCTGGAGCAGATGAAATCGCATCTGCCCGTGGGTCGCCTGCTTGTTCAGCTCGGCTTCGTTTCCGAGGCTACGCTCAGGGACGCGCTTTCAGAAAAGCTGGGGCTTCAGCCGGTAGATCTGGCGCACATCATTGTCGATCCGGCCGCCCTCAAGATGGTGCCGCGCGACATGGCGAGGCGCTACCGCGTGTTCCCGGTAGCGCTCGATCGGCAGGCGAAGAAATTCATCGTCGCCCTCGCCGATACCAACAACATCGTAGCGATCGACCAGCTGCGCGCCCACCTCAAGGGCGAGTACGAGGTCGAGCTGAGGCTGGCCGGCGACTCGGAGGTCGACCGCGCAATCGAGCAGTACTACGGGCATGAGTTCTCGATCGACGGAATCCTGCGAGAGATCGAGACCGGCGAAGTCGACTACGCCACGATCACCGAAGGCGACGAGTACAGCCAACCGGTAGTGCGCCTGATCTCCGCACTGCTCGCAGATGCGGTCGAGCGCAGCGCGTCCGACATTCACTTCGAGCCGGAACAGAACTTCCTGCGCATCCGCTATCGCATAGACGGCGTGTTGCGACAGATCCGCTCGCTGCACAAGACCTATTGGCCGGCGATGGCTGTGCGGCTCAAGGTCATGTCAAAAATGAATATCGCCGAAACGCGGGCGCCGCAAGACGGACGAATCTCGGCAACGATGTCGGGCAGGGTCGTCGATTTTCGCGTTTCCAGCCTCCCAACTACGCACGGCGAGAACGTCGTGCTGCGAATTCTCGACCGGCAGAAAGGCATCGTGCCGCTGGACAAGCTCGGGCTGGACGAGATCCAGCTCGACCTCCTCAAGCGGATGATCGCGCGGCCCGAGGGGATTATCCTCGTAACCGGACCGACCGGCAGCGGAAAAACCACGACCCTCTACTCGATCCTGAATCACATCAATTCCGACGCCATCAACATCATGACGCTGGAGGATCCGGTCGAATATCCGATGACGCTGATACGGCAGACGTCCGTCGCCGAAGCCGCCAAGCTCGATTTCGCCAACGGGATTCGCGCCCTGATGCGCCAGGATCCCGACGCTATTCTCGTGGGCGAAATCCGGGACGAAGACACAGCGGAAATGGCGTTCCGCGCGTCGATGACCGGCCACCAGGTTTACTCCACCCTTCACACCAACTCGGCCGTGGGCGCCTTTCCGCGCCTGTTGGACATCGGGATCGTGCCCGACATCATGGCGGGCAACATCATTGGGATCGTTGCACAACGGCTCGTCCGCAAGCTCTGCCGCACATGCCGGCAGGGCTACGAGCCCGACGAGCGGGAGCGCCGGCTCCTCGCGCTTGGCCCGTCGGATTCGATAACGCTCTACCGGGCCGTCGGCTGCGAGCAGTGCGACTACCAGGGCTATAAGGGACGGCAGGGCATCCTGGAGATTCTCAAGCTGGACGGCGGAATCGACGAGCTGATTGCGCAGCGCGCTACGCCGCGCGAAATACTTGCCGCGGCGCTCGCCAAGGGTTTTCGCACGCTTGCCGAGGACGGCCTGCGGCTGGTCAGAGCTGGAGTGACGAGCGTTGACGAGCTGGCACGCGTCGTCGACCTCACCGACCGCATGGCCTGACGGGCGAGTGACTTGCCTGTAGAAGGAAACTAGGGCGCGCATGCCACTGTATACGTACAAGGCGATCGACTCGATTGGCAAGTCCGTGCTCGGGCGCGTCGACGCGGCAAACCTTTTCGACCTGGAGCAGCGCCTTTCGCGCATGGGCCTCGACCTTGTCACCGGGGCGCCGACCCGCCAGACCAGCCGGCTGATCGGCGGCGGAAAAATCACCAGGCAGGACCTGATCAACTTCTGCTTTCACCTCGAGCAGCTTTCAGGCGCCGGCGTGCCGATTGTCGAGGGATTGGTAGACCTGCGCGACAGCGTCGAGAACCCGCGATTCAAGGAGGTTGTCGGGGGACTGGTCGAATCGATCCAGGGCGGTCGGAATCTTTCTCAATCGCTGGCGGATTTTCCCGAGGTTTTCGGCAAAGTCTTTGTCTCGCTCGTTCGTTCCGGCGAACAGACCGGCAAGCTTCCGGAAGTCCTGCAGAGCCTTACCGAGACCCTCAAGTGGGAGGACGAACTCTCGGCGCAGACGAAGAAGATGCTCATGTACCCGGCCTTCGTCGGAAGCACGGTGCTCATGGTCACGTTCTTTCTCATGATTTTCCTCGTCCCGCAGATGGTCGGCTTCATCAAGGGGATGGGCAAGGAACTGCCGCTCCAGACAGTCATCCTCATTCACGTGTCGGATTTCTGCATAAACTACTGGTGGGTGGTGCTCGCCCTGCCCCCGGCCGTTTTCTTCGGCGTCAGGTATGCGGCCCGCACGAATCCCGCCGTCGAATTCGCGCTCGATCGCTACAAGCTCCAGCTGCCCATGATCGGGCCGGTGCTGCGCAAGATAATCCTCTCGCGATTCACTTCCAGCTTCGCGATGATGTATGCGGCAGGCATCACCGTGCTCGATGCGATCAAGAACGCGGAGGAGATCCTCGGGAACCGCCCGCTCGAAGAGGCCCTGAAAAGCGCGGGACGGCAGATCGCCGACGGAAAAGGCATGACGACGGCATTCCAGGACGTGGCGCTTTTCCCGCCATTGGTGATCAGGATGCTCAAGATCGGCGAAAGCACCGGTGGGCTGGATCGGGCGCTGCTTAACGTCAGCTATTTCTATAATCGCGAGGTAAGGGAATCGATCGGGAAGATACAAGCCATGATCGAGCCCGTCCTGACCGTGGTTCTTGGCGCCCTCCTCGGCTGGGTCATGATTGCGGTGCTCGGCCCGGTTTACGACACCATCAGCAAGATGAAATTCTGAGGCTGGTCAGATAATGTCCGAAAGACGCCTCCTCTATTTCACCGCCAGCGGCCACCAGCTCTACGCATGGAACGGCGGGAAGCTGAGCCTCGAGGCGGTTTTCTCCGACAACGAAGACGGGGTCGCGGAATTTCGGACCCTCGCAAAACAGCATGCGGGGTCCCTTTACTATGTTGTCGCCGACCTCGCAGGCGAAGACTTTCACGATGAAACGATCCCCTCCCTGCGAGGCGGCGATCGCCAGTCGGTGATCGAGCGCAGGCTTGCGCAGCGCTACCGCGATACCCGCCTCGCGGCTGCCCTGTCGCTTGGCGCCATTGCTGTGGCCGGCGAAAGACGGAACGAGCGCCTGGTGCTGGCTTCGTTTACCAATACCCAGCAATTTTCCCCGTGGCTCGACGCCCTTTCTGAAGCCGGGGCGAAGCTTGCAGGCGTGTACTCCGTTCCTTTGCTCGCATCCGCGGTCGCCAGCAAGCTTGCCGCGAAAATGGGGGCCCAGAACAGCAGGATGTTCGTGGTGTCGATGAACAGCGCGGGCCTGCGGCAGAGCTTCCTGGAGGACGGCAAGCTACGGTTCGCGCGCCTGGAGCGCACCGGCGAGATGGGGGCGGATGCCCTCGCCGCATTCGTACGCTCGGAAACGCTTCGACTGGTGCAATACCTTTCGAGCCTGCGGGTCTTGCCCCGCGATGGCCCGCCGATCACGGCCCTCGTGATTACGCCGCCAGGTCAGCGCGAAGTCTTCGAGCAATCGCTTCCGTCCGACGGCCGGCTGACGTTTCGGACGATCGACTTGCCCGAAGCCGCGCGAATTTCCGGAATCAAAGGCGCCGACCGCATAGCTGGCGAGCAGCTTTACCTGCATTTCGCCGCAAAGAACCCGCCGAAAGAGCAATTTGCCCGCAGCGAGGACCGGAAAGGGTTCCTCATCTGGCAATTGCAGCGCGGTGTCGTCGCCGCAGGCGCTCTCGGCCTCGCGGCATGCTGCCTTTTTGCCGGTTACAAGTGGCTCGAAATCATGGGAATCCGCGAGCAGACCGAATCCCAGTCTCGCGAAACGCGCAGCGCCGAACACGAATACCAGCGCGTAACTTCGACGTTCCCGGTTACTCTGACGACGACCGACAACCTCAAGATCACGGTCAACGAATTTCGCTCCATCGCCGCTCGGACGGCAGTGCCCGGTCCCGCTCTTGCCCATGTCTCCCGCGCGCTCGAGCAGTTTCCGCAAATCGAGCTCGACCAGCTCGTCTGGAGAATGGATCGTCCGACGCTGACCGAAAAAGTAGCCGTCGATCCGTCAAAACCGATACCCGCGGGTCCGGCCGCACAACCGAATCCCGCCGCAGCGGCGGCTGCTGCAGCACAGAGCGACTTTGCCCAACTGCTGGAAATTTCCGGCCATGTGAACGCGACGCAGCGGTCCGATTACCGCTCAATCACGGCTCAAGTGCAGAGTTTTGCCGATGCCCTCCAGGCGGATCGCGCATACGAGGTGGTGCGCACCCAGCTTCCGTTTGATACGACGTCCGCCGGAACGCTTTCCGGCGACATTGGGTCTTCTGAAGGCAACGACACGCCTCGCTTTACGATTACCCTTTCACGCAAGGCGGGAAAATGAATTTCACCGCCGCGGACTTCCGCAAACTTGCCTTGCCGATCGCCTTGGCCCTCATCCTGGCCGGTGCGGGTGCGGCGCTCATCTGGTTCGTCAACCGGCAGTTGATCGTTGTGAATTCCAAGTTTGCGGCGGTGCGCACTGAGAGAACGCAAGCGAGGGAAAAGCTTGCGCGCATCAGCGAGGAAGAACGCGAGGTCAAGGAAAGGATCGAGGTATACCGCCGCCTTCGCGAGTTGAACATCATCGGCAAGGAACGCCGCCTGGACTGGGCCGACTCGATTCAGCGCATCCGACTGAGCCGGGAAATGCTGGACGTCAAATACCGCATCGAACCCCAGAAAGTGCTTGCTTCGATTGCCGGCAAGCCGGGCAAGGTCGATTTCAACGTGAGTTCGATGAAGCTCGAGCTCGCGCTGCTGCACGAAGGCGATCTGCTGGGATTTCTGGATGACCTTCGCGGCGCGGGCAATGCGTACGTGTCGGTGCGCCGTTGCGCGATCACCAGGTCTGGCTCGGGCGCGCCGCCCCCAGGCGCCTCGATCCTTACTCCGCGCCTCAGGGCTGAATGCCAGATCGACCTGATCACCGTCATGGATGCCGGAGCAAAGGCATGAAAACACTACCGGGGTGGCTGGTCTTGATTGCAGCTCTGGCTTCCCCTCCAGTTGAGGCCCAGGAGCTAGGCCGGCTCTTTTTCACGCCCGAGCAACGCACTGCCCTCGATGCCCGAAGGAAAGCGCGCATTCCGGACAAGCCTACTGCGGTCGTTGTCGAGTCGCCTGTTACCCGCCTCGATGGACTCGTGTCGCGGGGCGGCGGCCGGTCGACAGTGTGGGTAAACGGGGAGCCGGTTCCGGAGGGAACACAGCCCGAAGGTATCCGGGTTCAACCGCGCCGCGCCGATTCCGGGCGTGTGAGGGTCGAAATCGGCGAGAGCGACAACCAGGTGGACCTAAAGATCGGCCAGTCCTTCGACCGTGGCACCGGGGAAGTCCGCGATTCTCTCGGGGATGGCGAGGTCAAGGTCAATCGCCGGCCTGCCCCGCGTCCCGCGCGGTAACCGGTTCGCCGCCGAACATGACCCGCCTCGGCAATCCACGCGGACGAATCCACTCCCTGTCGGGCGCGCAAAAAGGCGCTGCACTCCTCATCATGATGCTCATGCTGGTATTGGGTACCGCATGGGCAGTGGTGGGAGCGGTCAACGAAGCGAGCCGCAACACGGTCAAACAACAGGCAGCCACCGGCGATACGCTTCGCCTGGCGAAATACGCGCTTCTCGGTTATGTCGCCCAGCAAGCGCTTACCAGCAGCGTTCCAGGCAGGTTTCCGTGCCCTGAAAGCGCCGGCAGCATCGGAACCACCAGCGAGGGGACAGCCGGCGGCAGCTGCAATACGCTCCCTGCAATTGGCCGCCTGCCCTGGAAAACGCTGGGCATCGACAAACCGTTGGACAGCGCGGGAGAAGTGTTGTGGTATGCAGTTGGATCGAGCGTGCGCGCCGCGCCAATCAATTTTTCTACGACGGGTGCATTGACGCTTGACGGAACTTCAAACGCCGCAGTCGCGGTCATCATCGCACCTGGCGCTGCGCTGAATACTGCGTCCAGCACGGCGACTGCGCCCTCACCCTGCGTCAAGAGGGACCAATCTGCGGGCCGCAGCTCATCGACGCTCAACTCGAGCGATTTCGTCGAATGTGGCAATGCCACTATGGCGGCTTTTGTGTCCTCACGAAACGACACTTGGGGCAATGATCGGGTGATCTCGATCACTTCCGCTGAAATGCTAAAGGCCATCGAGGGCGCCGTGGCCGACAGGATTCAGCGCAATGTCGTGCCGGCTCTGAACGGATCCGATGCTTCGACAGGCTGGTATCAGAAAAATTCCAACGACGAGTGGAGCCGGAATTTTTTTCCTTATGCCTCCAGCTGGTCCGATCCGACGACCAGTAACTCTTGCGGAACCTATGGGATCGCAGAGGGGCTGCTGCCGCTGGCGAGCGGTAACGTGACGAGTGGCACGGGCTGCAGCGCCCGCTGGACCAGCGCCACAGTCACAAAGGTCTCAGGAGATGCCTTGAACACGCTTGATTCCTATACATGCACCCCAAGCGCGACGAAGATGACCTGCGTAGTCAATTACACGAAAAAGCCTGGCATTGAGATCATAGTCACGGCGCCAAACATAGCGATGGGGTTCCGCACCCGTCCGACGGCAGATGAGATCACATTCACGTCCGGCAATTCTGTCAGTTCTGGCCCAAGCGGTGCGATCGTCAGCGCAACCGGCAACGGTACGATCACCTTTCAGATGTCTTTAGTGAACATAGACTCTGGTGGGAGTATCACAATATACATTCCGAACCCGTCGGACTCTTTCCTCCTCAAAACCAGCACGACTGCGAATCCAGACCTTGCCTGGTTCATCAACAACCAGTGGAATCGCTACACCTATTACGCAGTTTCGCCCGCGGTCACCGCCAACCCATCGGGAACCTGCACTTCGGCCGATGTTACAAACTGCCTGACGCTGACAAATGCCGAAGCGGGCACCGGCAACGTGAATGACAAGCGAATCGTGCTGATCCTCTCCGGTCGGCCCCTCAGCGGCAAGACTCAGCCGTCCGCCAATATGAGCGACTACTTCGAGGTGCATAACGACCAGACCAGTACGTCCGGTGACCGGACATTCGAGCGCGCATCGATCTCAACAACCTTCAACGATCGCCCATCGGTTTGCCCGTTCCAGCGTCAAACGACCGGTTCGGCTCACGTCTTGTGCAACTAGCTCTTGCGCGTTCGCGCGGGTTTTCACTTGCGGAAATCGCGGTGGTGATGGTTATCGTCGGCCTGCTTCTCGGCGGCCTGCTTGCGCCGCTTGCCATGCAAGTGGAGCAGCGCAACTTTGCTGACACGCAGAAGCGCCTCGAGTATGCCCGCGAGGAACTTCTCGGGTTTGCGATCGCCAACGGGCGCCTGCCCTGCCCCGCCTCCTCATCCAGCTTGGGTGACGAATCCCCGAGCGGAGGTGGCACCTGCACGAACTACTACGATGGCTT
>JANMDK010000114.1:0-3169 GCA_031376265.1 Pseudomonadota bacterium | reverse complement strand
GGACATGGCGCAGATCCGGGACATCCACAAGCGGTTCGGCACCCGCCCGCTGAACACCTACCCGTTCAGCAGCATCCTGTTCCACAAGGTCTACCTTCGCTACCTGCGGGGCGTGAAGGTCGAGAAGCCGCTCAACTGGCTTCCGTACACCAAGGCCCTCGCCACCGAAGAGCTGAGCACGAAGTACGGGTGGCGACCCTACCCCCAGAAACATTTCGAATCGCGGTTCACGCGGTTCTACGAAGGCTACTGGCTGCCGACGCGGTTCGGCTATGACACGCGCCGCGTCCAGTATTCGAGCCTCATCCTCACCGGCCAGATGACGAGGGAAGAGGCGCTGAAGAAGCTCGAGGTCCCGGCCTACGACCCCGCCACGATCGACGAGGAGTTCGAGTACGTCGCGACGAAACTCCGCATCCCCGTGGACGAGCTGCGCGGATACCATTCGATGCCGCTCAAAACCTTCCGCGACTACAAGAACCGCCAGTGGATGTTCGACCTCGGCGCGAAGACGCTCAAGTTCCTCGGCGTCGAACGGGCGATCAAGCGATGATCGCAATCGTCGACTACGGCTCCGGGAACATCGCCGCCATAGCCAACATCTACAAGCAACTGAAAATCCCGCACGCGGTGACTGCCGACGCCAGGGAGCTCGCCGCTGCGGAACGCTACATCCTCCCGGGAGTCGGCGCCTTCGACGCGACGATGCGGCACCTTGCCGCATGCGGGATCGTCGAGGTCCTCCAGGAGCAAGTGGTCGGGCGGGGCAAGAGACTCATGGGGGTCTGCGTCGGCATGCAGATCCTTGCCGGGTCCAGCGACGAAGGCGAGCTGCCCGGGCTGGGATGGATCCCGGGGCACGTGAAGAAAATAGCCCGCGACCGGGCCTCGCCCCCGCTGCGCCTGCCGCACATGGGGTGGAACTCGATCAACCTGCGCGGCGACTCGCCGATCTTCGGCGGCGTCGATTCGGCGCGGGGGTTCTATTTCCTGCACAACTACTACTTCCACGCCGCCGATGAGGCGGACGTAATCGCAACGGCGAGCTATGGCGCCGACATCCCGTGCTCGGTCAACCGGGCCAACATCTACGGCATGCAGTTCCACCCCGAGAAAAGCCATGCCAACGGGACGGCCATCTTCCGCAATTTCGCGGGGATCTGAGGATGCTGCGCGCACGCATCGTCCCCTGCCTCCTGATGCACGACGGCGGGCTCGTCAAGACGGAGAAGTTCCGCAACCCCAAGTACGTCGGCGACCCGCTGAACGCGGTCAAGATCTTCAACGAAAAGGAAGTCGACGAGCTGATGTTCCTCGACATCGACGCGACGCGCCTCGGGCGCGAGCCGGACTACCAGCGATTGCGCAGCATCGCGGTCGAGTCGCGGATGCCGTTGTGCTACGGCGGCGGCGTGACCACGGCCGCCCAGGCGGCCAAGATCATTTCGCTCGGCTTCGAGAAGATTTCGGTCAGCGCAGCCGCGCTTTCGCGACCCGCGCTGATTGCCGAGATGGCGGACGCGGTCGGCTCGCAGAGCGTCGTGGTAACGCTCGACGTCAAGCGCAACGCCCTGTTCGGCGGCTATTCGATCCATACCCACAACGGGAGAACCAAGCAGAGGGCGGGCTTGCTCGAGTTCTGCGGCCAGGCGGCGGCGCTGGGTGCCGGGGAGATCGTAATCAATTCGATCGACCTCGACGGAACGATGGGCGGTTACGACCTCGAGCTGGCAAGACAGGTCCGCGAATCGGTGGATACGCCAGTGACATTCGTCGGCGGGGCCGGTACGCCGGACCACATGCAGGCGCTGATCGATGCGGTGGGCGTGGTGGGCGCGGCGGCCGGAAGCATGTTCGTGTTCAAGGGACCGTACCGGGCGGTCCTGATCAGCTATTCACGGCCGGCACGCCTTGGCTGAAGCACCGAACCAGCCCGGGACGGCGGAGTCTCGCGGAACCCCGGGGACGTTGGTATTCCCGCGGCAGAACAACCTCGAGTGGCTGCGCCTGGTGTTCGCCACCCAAGTCGTGCTCGAACATGTCGGCGAGCACTTGGGCCTCCCGTTGCCGAAGCTGCTCGCGTGCTTCCCGGGCGTGCCCGCCTTTTTTTTCGTGAGCGGTTTCCTCATCTATGCCTCCTATCTCAACGCCCCGGGCTGGCGGTACTTCGAGAATCGCTTTCTTCGCCTCGTGCCCGGCCTGGTCCTGGTCACGCTCGGCGGGGGCGCGGTCGCGCTGGTCGCCCATGGCTGGCGCGACCTTTTCGAGCATTTCGGCACCTACGCGCTATGGGCCTTGGCGCAGGTCACCCTCGGGCAGGCCTATAATCCGCAGCTTTTTCGCGACGTAGGGATCGGCGTAATCAATGGCTCGCTTTGGACGCTCACCACGGAGATCCTTTTCTACCTGCTCGTCCCGCCCCTCGTTTGGGCCGAGGGCAGGTTCCGCCATTCGCTGCCCGTACTGATCGCCTTGTCTTTCGCGATCTACGTTGCCGGGCCGGCGGCGTTCGACCAGAACGTCTACAGGGAGAAAACCCTCCACGAAGCCATCCAGCTGACCCCGCTGGCGTGGGGGTGGATGTTCGGCCTCGGCATTCTTGCGGTGAAGCATTTCGAGGCTCTCCGGGGTTGGCTGAAATACGCGCCTTGGCTGGCCGTGCCAATGGCAGCGATGATCGCTTTCGGAGAGGGGTCGTTAGCCGGCTCGTCGGGCAACCGTCTGGGATTCGCTTACTTCGCGTGTTACGCCGGATTGGTCCTCTGGCTCGCGTTCGCAACCCCTTTCCGGAAACTGTCATTCGACCTGAGCTACGGCAGCTACATCTGGCACCTGCCGATCATCAACCTGCTGCTCGTGCTGGGCCTCCGGAGCGTGCCGCTGGCGATCGTACTTACGTTCGCGATTTCCGCGCTTTCCTGGTTCCTCGTCGAGAAACCCGCGTTGCGGCTCAAGCGCCGTTCCCTGAAGCCGGTAGACCCACAGAACGGCACCTCACCCGGGCCGGTTCCCGCGCACGGCAATACCCCGTGAATCGAAAGAGGATCCTCCTTGTCTTCGGCACCCGCCCCGAAGCCATAAAGATGGCCCCGGTCTTCCACGCGCTGAACCGGGCCCCGGAAGAGTTCGACACTCACCTATGCGTCACCGCGCAGCACCGGCAGATGCT